>JAWLDJ010000045.1:0-16418 GCA_041686695.1 Nitriliruptoraceae bacterium | reverse complement strand
GCGCGCTGGGAGGGATTCGAACCCCCGGCCGCCTGATCCGTAGTCAGGTGCTCTATCCGGACTGAGCTACCAGCGCAGGTCGTGCAACGTGCAACGTACGGTGGGACAACGTGAGCGGAGGCTGAGGGATTCGAACCCTCGAGGGCCGAGTAGACCCAACGGGATTAGCAATCCCGCGCCATAGACCAGACTAGGCGAAGCCTCCTGGCGCCCGAACCTCGGTCGGAACCGCGGCGCGGCGCCCGGAGGGTAGCAGTCGGGCTGCGGAGGGGCACACGCCCTACCCTGCCCCCGTGCATCCCATCTCAGCGTCGGTCATCGCGCGCACCCCCAAGGTGCTGCGCCGGCCCGTCGAGGTCGCCATCCGGACGCTGGACGGCGCGATGGCCGACCGGATCCTGGGGTTGGCGGCCGAGACGTCGTTCTACATCATCCTGTCGCTTCCAGCGCTCGTCGTCGCGATCGTCGCCGCGATCCCGGTGTTCCTGCCGTCGCTCGATGGCCAGGACTGGCAGAGCGAGTTCCTCGCACGTGCTCTCGACGTCTCCAGTGTGGCGCTCACCCAGGCCACGATCGACACCGTCGTGGAACCCCTGCTGCGCAGCCTGCTGAAGGACGGGAGCGTGGGCATCGTGTCCACGGCGTTCGTCGTCGCGATCTGGGTCGCGTCCCGAGCTGCCAAGGTCGTCCTGACGACGACCGCACTCGTGTACGGCAACGTCGAACAACGCGCGGGGTGGTTGCAGCGGATCATCGCGTTCGTGGTGACGATCGGGGCGCTGATCATCGCCACGATCCTGGCACCGCTGCTGCTCGCTGGACCCGCCTTCGCCGAGCAGGCCGAGGGCTGGTTCGGGGTCGATCTCGGACCGCTGGTACCCATATGGCGGGCGGGGTACTGGCCGACGGTCATGCTGCTCGCCGTGCTCGCGATCGCCGGGCTGTACCGCATCGCCGTCCCGCGGCGGCAGCGCTGGTGGCGTGACCTGCCGGGGGCCGCGGTGGCCACGGGGGTCTGGCTCCTCGGCAGCGCCGGACTGCGGATCTACGGCGCGTGGCTGACCGGCTCCACCAGCATCTACGGCCCGCTCGCGGGCCCCATCGCCGCACTGCTCTGGCTGTGGCTCACCGCCCTCGCGGTCCTGCTCGGCGCGGAACTCAACGCGAGCCTGGTCCGGACCGGCTCCGCCGACGAGGACGAACCGCCGATCGTCGCCGGCGGCATCGCGGCCGACGTCACCGAGGTGCTGCCGCGGGGACATCGAACGTGAACCTGGCGCCCCCGGTGGCCGCCGTGCCGACCTCGAGGGTGCCGCCGTGGCTGCTGACCACCTCGGCCGCCAGCGCCAGTCCGAGCCCGAGCCCCCGCGTGCTGACCCGGTGCGCCTCGTCCCCGCCGCGGTAGAAGCGGTCGAGCAGATGGGGAAGGTCGTCGGGCGCGATCCCCGGGCCATCGTCGGTCAACTCCACGACGATGCGTTCGCCGTCCTGCCACGCCGACAGGCGGGCCGCGGTGCCGGCGGGCGTGTGGCTGGCGATGTTGACGAGCAGGTTGTCGATGACGTGCTCGAACAGTGCGGGATCGACCAGGACGCGCAGCTGCTCATCGATCTCGACGGTGACCCGGTGTTCCGCCAGCACCGCATCGATCCGCTCCACGGCCGTACGGAGCAGGGGCGCCAGCGCCACCTCACTGGTGTGCACCGGCAACTCCGAGCGGCTCACCTGCGAGGTGTCCAGCAACCGGGTCACCATGGTCGCCAGGCGCTCCGCGTTCCCATCGACCCGGTGCAGCAGGTCGCTGCGCCGCGCGGGAGAGAGTTCCTCCCAACGTTCGGACAGCGTCGCTCCGAGCCCCTGGACCACGGTCAGCGGGGTCCTCAACTCGTGCGAGACCGTCGACAGGAAGTCCTGGGTGCGTCGCTCGAGCCGCTGCAGCTCGGCCGTGGTCCGCTGATCCGCCCGGTAGGCCCGGGCGCGCAGCAACGCCTCCCCGGCCTGTGCGACGAGCACCTCTGCCGCACGTTCGGCCTCCGGGGTCAACCGGCGGTCGACGGTGCCGGCCGCGACGATGGCGACGACCTCTCCCTCGCGGGCGACGACCGGATACAGGACGATGCCGAGCAGGTCGCCTCCCACCGATCCGTCCGCGCCGCTGCCACCATGGTGCACGCGGCAGGCGCGCCCCGTCGCGAGCACCTCGGCGACCTCCGGATCGTCCAGTGGGATCACCGCTGGCAGCTCCAGATCGGCCCTGGCAACGCCTTCGAGCAGCCGGGCCACGCCGGCCTCGCGGTCCACCTCCCGGACGGCCGCCAGATCGAAGCCGAGTCCGAGCAGCCCCTCGGCGGCGCTGCGCAGCACCACCGCCGGGTCGAGGTCGTGGGTCCGAAGCAACGAGGACAGCAGCTCGGTGTGACGCTCGGCCGCGACACGGGCCTCGGTCGCCCGGGCGTAGCCGACCGTGAGCGCATCGGCGGCACGCATCGTGGTGGTGAGCAGTGCCACCCCCCCACCGAGGTGGAGCAGGAGCACGGCCGGGTCACGCTCGCCGTTCCCGACGACCAGCACCAGCCAGAGCAGGACGATCCACGCCATGACGGGGACCCGGATCCGCCTCGGTGCGACGAACCCGTTCACGAGCATGACCATCGCGAACAGGGGCGCGAAGGGGCGGACGTCGACGACGACCGCCCAGGTCAGCAGGGCCGCCACCAGGCCGGGTCCGACCCCGCCCGCCAGCAGCGCCCACACGGCGTCGCGGTCCCACGACCCCGGCAACCGGGCCAACGGGGGCTGCAGGAGCGCAGCGACCACGAGGGCGGCCCCGGCAGCCAGCAGGACGACGAAGAGGACCGGGTCCCGCAGCTCACCGGTCGTGAGCACCAGCAGCACCGTGGTGAGCACCGGCAGGACCAACGCGGCCCGCAGCGGCGGCGCCCGCAGGAGCTCCACCGCACGTAGCCCGGGCCTCATCTCCGCGGTCACGGTCCATGCCCCCCCGCCGTCCCGGTGGCGGTGAGGCGGAACCACACCGCGAGCTGGCCGGTGGCTTCACCGCCGTCCAGGCGACCGCCCCCCGCGACCAGCAACTGGACGGCCACGCTGATCAGCACGTTCGACCCACCAGCGAGGCGACCGCGCTGGAACACCAGCCCCACCTCGCCACGCTGCGCGGCCGTGTCCAGCTCCACGGTGGTGGGTTGGCGACGGTCCGGCTGGCAGGCGGCAACCACGAGCGAGAGGGCCGCGACCGCGAGCTCACGATCGGCCAGCACCGTGAGGTCTTCGGTCGCGACGCGGTCACCGTCCTCGATGGCCGCAGCCGGATGCTGCGAGGCCACCGCGATCCCGGCACCGTCGAGCAGCCGGCCGAGGGGCAACGGCTCGAGCCGTGGATCGGCTCGCCGTGCGTGGAAGCGGGAGAAATCCAGGATGGTGTCGAGCACCAGGCGCAGTTGCTCGGACTCCCTGCCGAGCTGGCGGAGCAGTTCGGCGCTACGACCAGGCTCCAGCTCGGCACCCTGATCCATCAGCGCCTGCGCGGTGGAACGCAGCGTGCGCAGCGGCTCTTCGATCTCCTCGGAGACGGCTTCGAGCAGACCACGCCCCATACGATCGAGCCGTGCGGCCTGCTCCAGCAGTTCCTGCTGTCGACGCACGGTCGCGCGGTTGGTCATCACGGCACCGAGATGCGCCGCCATCACCTCGACGATCTCGACCTCGTCGTCGTTGGGCCGGCGCGCGGCCGTCCGCCCGCCCGCCAACGCCCCGACCGGACGGCCGTCGACCCTGATGGGTGTCGCGACGGCGCCACGCAGCCACTCGCGCCCGGGCAGCCCAGAGGCGTCGGTGTGGTAGCGATCGGTGACCAGCGTGCGGTCCTCGATGATGGCCTGCCAGGCCAGTCCACGACCGCGCTCGACGGGGGCACCGATCGGTCGTGCCCCCTCGACCACCCGTTCCCACAACCGGTCGTCCTCGACCCGCACGACCGCAGCGGTGTCGAACACCAGGGCCCGTAGGGTGTCGACGGCTGCCTGCTCGGCGTCGTGGACGCTGCCGCGCGGAAGGTGGCGGACCGCGGTCAAGAGCTGACCACGCCGCTCGGCGTCCCGTCGAGCCGCCTGCTCCGTCGCTCGGACGCCGAGCAGCCGTTGCGCGAAGGTGTCCGCGACCACCATGATGGCCACGATCTGCACCGTGACGAGCGCGACCAGCAGGGGACCCGCCACGGCCATCAGCGCCAGGACGAGCACCACCGCGATGGTCAACTGGACCAGCCAGGCCATCCGCCGGTCCGGCGCGATCGCCACCAAGGCACCGAAGGTGGCGATCAGCAACAGCAGGTCCAGGACCGGTGACCAGCCGGTGCCGGCCAGGACGACGACCAGACCTCCGACGGCCAGCAGGGTCATCGACAGCGACAGCGTCTGCCGCCGGGTTCGCCCGAGCGGTACGGACCGTGCCCACAGCCAGGCGCCGACGCCGGCGATCACGACGACGAAGACGTAGGCGACCACCCACCCGGGCGCTCCGGACGTCAGGACCAGCGGGAGCACGGTCAACGCCGAGCCCGCCAGGAGCAGCGGCTGGAACCGGGCCCGCCGCAGGAGCCGGGTCACCCCGTCGGGCGGTATGGCCTCGGCGTCATGACGCTCGACGGTTCGTGGCGGCGTCCAGGCTCCTGCCACCTCGCCGGCCTTCCTCACCGTGCAACGAGCGGACAGCGTGCCCGGCTGCGACCACCCGTGCGGGTCCACCTACACAGCGGAGGGTGTGGGATTCGAACCCACGGTACGGCTCACGCCGCACGGCGGTTTTCAAGACCGCTGCCTTCGTCCGCTCGGCCAACCCTCCGAACCCCACGGCACGCGGGGACGGGCGCAGGCTACCCGCGGACGCCACGACGTCACGGGTCGGCCCACCCCGCGCTCCTCAGCCGGCGAAGAGCACCTCGCGGCCGAGATGCGGCCGGAGTGCCTCGGGCACCTCGACGCTGCCGTCGGAACGCTGGTGCTGCTCCACGAGCGCGATGATGGCGCGCTGCACGGCCAACGCCGTGCCGTTGAGGGTGTGGACCAGGACGTTGTCACCATCCGGGACCCGGATGCGGGTACGTAGCCGCCGCGCCTGGTAGTCGGTGGTGTTCGAGCACGACGTGACCTCGCGGTAGGCAGCTTGGCCGGGCAACCACGCCTCGAGGTCGAACTTGCGGGCGGCCGAGGCGCCGAGGTCACCGACGGGGATGTCGACGACCTGGGCGTGGATCTCGAGGCCGGTGAAGATCTCCTCCTGGATGGCCAGGATCCGCTCGTGCTCGGCGTCGGACGCCTCCGGCGACACGAAGGAGAACAGCTCCACCTTCTCGAACTGGTGCACCCGCAGGATGCCGCGGGTGTCCTTGCCGTGAGCGCCGGCTTCGCGACGGAAGCACGGTGAGTAGCCGGCGTAGCGGACCGGGAGGTCGCCCGGATCGAGGAGTTCGTCGAGGTGGAGCCCGGCCAGAGGGACCTCGGAGGTCCCGACGAGGTAGAGCTCGTCGTCGCGGGTGGCGAACAGCTGCTGCTCATCGGTGGGCAGGAACCCGGTGCCGTACATGGCCTCCTCGCGCACCAGCACGGGCGGGATCACGGGCGTGTGCCCGTGGCGCATGGCGACCTCGATCGCGTAGCGCACGAGCGCGAACTCGAGCAGCGCCCCCTCGCCCTTCAGGTAGGCGAACCGCGACCCGGAGACCTTGGCGCCGCGCGCCAGGTCCAGCGCATCGGCGGCCTCGAGCAGGTCGACGTGATCGCGGGGAGCGGCGAGCTGCGGTCGCGGTGGGCCGATCGTGCGCAGGACGACCCCCTCGCCCTCGACACCATCGGGGGCGTTGGGGTGGGGCAGGTTCGGCACCTGGGCGAAGGCCGAGGTGTGCGCCGCCTGGAGGTCGACGAGCTCGGCCTCCAGGCGGCCGACCTCGTCCTTGAGCGTCTGGGCTGCCTCGATCAGCCGGGCACGATCGTCCGGATCGGCCCGACCGATGCTCCTGGAGGCGGCGCCCTGCTCCGCGCGGGCGCGATCGACCTCGGCGGTCAGTGCGCGGCGGCGGGCATCCAGCTCCCGGAGCCGTTCGAGATCGGAACGGCCGTAGCCCCGTCGGGCCAACGCCGCGGCGGTGGCGTCGAAGTCGTCGGTGAGGCGTCGTGGATCGATCATGGGGCCAGGCTACTCGGACCCCTCGAACCGATCGTCAACGCCCCGCCGACGTGAGAGTGCCGGGCCCTGGGGGGTGCGGGTACCCAGGGCCCGGCGCCGGCCGCCGGGGGAGCGACCGGTGGCGACGACGCACCGGCGGAGGTCGCGCTCCTCGTGGAGGGCGGCCCCTCATGAGGAGCGCGCGGTGCGCCGCCACCGTCTGGGTGCGGGCGTACACCCGGGTTTCGCACCCGTGCGGCAGGTGGATGGCGACCGTCGTGCGGTCGGTCGTGGACGCGCGCCGAGCGAACCCCTCGTGCGACCGCGGTTGCGACCGGGGTTGCGAGCCCCGAGCTCGTCACCAGCCGAGTCGTCTGCAGCGATCAGACCTGGGCAGGTGGGCCGCCGTCGGGGTGCTGGACCATCGGCTGGTCATCGACACGTACGATCTCCGGTTCGATGCGGCGGAGGTCGACCGCGCCGTCCCGGGCCGCCCGCAGCGCGCTGTGGCTGTCCGGATGCCCCGAGAGCTGCTCGAGCGTGCACCTGGTCGGATAGATCATGTGGAGGCGACCAGCCGCATGCTCGGCCAGTGCGTCGACGGGCCGGATCCAGCGCAGGGAGGTGGTCTCGACCTCGTCGTGGGTCGCCCGCTGGCCTGCCGGCATGGCGGCCACCAGGAACCGCGTGTCGTAACGACGGGGCTCGGTCCTCGGGGTGAGCCACCAGGACCACATGCACACCGCATCGAGGTCCAGGATCAGCTCGTGACGCTGGAGCCAACCGCGCCAGTCGTAGGCCGCGTCCCGTGCCGCCATCCGGACCCGTGTCGCGGCCAGGTCGCGCTCAGGGACCGGGCGCGTCGCCAGATCAGCACCGTCCGAGCGGACCGCGAGCAGGACCCCGGCCTCCTCGAAGGTCTCACGGACGCCGGCGATCAACAGGGTGATCGCCGTGTCCGGACCGTCGACCCCGAGACGCTCCGCCCACCCGATGGGATCGCTGCAGCGCACCCGGGAGCGGTCCAGCAGCCGGTCGGTCGGATCGATCTTGCCGCCCGGGAACACCAGGGCGCCGGGCGCGAACGCGCTCCGTCCGTGCCGTTCGAGCAGCAGGACCTCCAGCGCGCCGCCCTCCTCGGACGGCGCGGGCGTGTCGCGCACCACGATGACCGTGACCGCGTCCTGTGGGACGGCCTCTCCCGTCCCGGCGCCGCCGCCGCTCATGCCGAACGCCGCTGGAGGATCGCCTCCACCTCCACCGGCGCGCCGAGCGGCAGCTCAGCGACGCCCACCGCGGAGCGGGCGTGGACGCCGGCCTCCCCGAGCACCGCACCGAGCAGCTCCGAGGCCCCGTTGGCGACCAGGTGCTGCTCGTTGAACCCCTCGGCGGAGGCCACGAAGACGACGAGCTTGACGACCCGGAAGGCCTCCAGGGATCCGAAGGCCGCGGCACCGACGGCCAGCAGGTTGAGACCGGCGGTCCGTGCTTCGGCCGCCCCTTCGGCCGTGCTGAGCGCACCGCCGAGCCGTCCGGTGCGCGGCAGGGCACCGTCGACCAGGGGGAGCTGGCCCGCCGTGTGGACCAGCTCGCCGGTGCTCGCCCAGGGGCGGTAGGCGGCCGCCGGGACCGGCACCGCGGGCAGCACCAGACCGAGAGCGGACAGCCGGTCGGCCGCCGAACCGCTCATGAGCTCTTCGGCCGCTTGAAGTAGGCCACGTTCTCCGCGATGGCCACCAGCTCCCACCCGTCGTCACCCCACTGGTTCAGGATCTGCTGCAGCGCGTGGCTGATCAGCGGGGCGGTGGCGTACTCCCATCGGGTCACGGCGATCTCCTGGCGGGTCGCGACGCTCGTCGCACGGTCGGTGGTCCTCGGTCGACTCCGTTGGGTCGTCGACTCGAGGGTGCGGGCGCTTCGTACCCGAGCGACCGTGGCGGGTGCAACCTCGATGTCCGGTCAGCCGGCCCTGGCGACCCGCCCGTCCTGCTCGAGCAGAGCACGACGCTCCGCCTCGCCGAGACCACCCCACACCCCGTAGAGCTCCTCGTGTCGCAGCGCGTGCTCCCGGCACGCGTCCAGCGCCGGGCAGCGGGCGCAGATCGCCTTGGCGGCCTCCTCACGGACCGCGCGCTCACGCTTCGGCTCGAAGCCGTGGGGGCCGAAGAACAGCGCACCCGCCGATCCACGGCACAGAGCGTCCTCCTCCCAGGACTCGCCGACCTCCACCGCCTCGGTGACCAACGCCAAGCGGAGGGTTCCCCTCACCTCGTCCTGTTCCCGTTGCACCAGCCTCCCCCTGCGACCGAGCTCGGCTCCCGCAACCTCGGTCTTCGTGGGCGGCACAGTACGGCCTGTGCGGCCAACGCACCAGCCCCCCCTCGCTCGCCAGTGGCAAGCGCTCGCTGCCGAGAGCAAGCGAGAGGCGCCCCGGTGGGGGTCACGGCGAGCGGCGACCACGGGCACGACGCCACCACGCTGCCGCCGGTCAGGCTCGCTCGTCGCCGGAACCGGCCTCCGACTCGGTGGTGGTGGCCAACGCCGCGTCCCCGGTGGCCTCGGACGAATCCGCCGACGCGTTGGGGTCGTAGGGGGCGACCAGGACCACCGCGCCGTCGACGCCGTGCACCCTGACCGGTGTGCCGACCTTGGCCCGCTTGGTCTGCCCCGTCCACCGCGCACGCCACAGGGCCCCGTCGATGTAGACGTGCCCCTCGGGGTTCAGGACCGAGCGCACGATGCCGGGACGTCCGATGAGATCGTCCACGGTGACACCCTCGGGGCCGGCCTGGGCACGCAGCACGCTCGTCATCACGAAGACGAAGAAGCCCAGGGCGGTGGCGGTGGTCGCGGCGATCAACCACCACGGTAGTGCGAGGGGATCGGCGGCGTAGAAGTTGGCGGAGCCGACGACGAAGGCGATGGTGGCCGCCAGGGTGACGGGCCCGAACCCGGCGATCGCGGTGTCGACCGCGTAGAGCAGCAGTCCGAGCACCACCAAGGCGACCGCCCACCAGGTCACCGGCAGGACGGTCAGCCCGAACGCCCCGATGGCTGCGGTGATGACGCCGGCCAACCCCGCGACCCCGAAGCCCGGCTGGAAGACCTCGAACAGGAGCATGCCGAGGCCCACGACCAGCAGCAGGTAGATGAACGGCCCCGTGGTCGCAGCATGGAGCAGCCGCCGCACCAGTCCCAGGGAGTGGAAGCGGACCTCGACCTCGTCGGGCCGGAGGCTCAACGTGGTGTCACCGACCGTGACCCCGTCGAGCTCCACGAGCAACGGCTCGATCCCCTGCGCGGTCAGCGTCACCGCGCCGGCCGCCACCAGGTCCTCGGCAGCGACCGGTTCGGTCAGCAGCCGGTCGCTGATGGCCACATCGGCCCCGGCCGCGGTCAACAGCGCCTCCGTCCGCGTGCCGATCGGGTAGCTGCCATCCACGTCGGTGAGATCGGCCGGATCGAGCGGACCCACCGACGCATCGATCGAGATGGTGCGCACGTCAGCCGCCAGCCAGAGCAACCCGGCGGCCCCGACCGCCTCCGCACCGGTGCCCAGCGGCCCGATGAGCGCGGCGACGGGCACCGGGCTCGCCTCGATCGTCCGTAGCAGGTCGTCGAGGTCGACCGACACCCCGCCCGTGGAGGTGTACTGGAGCACCACGAGATCGGAGCCTTCGCGTTCGGCGAGCTCGATCACCTCGCGGATCTGTGCCACGACCGGCGGATCGATGAAGCCGCCGCGCAGGGGGAGGACCTCGACCGAGGTGACGGGGTCCGCCACGTCCTCGGACGGCGCCTCCGTGGCCGTGGCTGGCCCGGCCGTCAACGGCACGACGAGCAGCAGCGCGAGGAGCGCGGCCAGGACGAGAGTGCGGACGGATGCCGCCAGGGAACACACCATGCCCGCAGGATACCGAGGTACCGCGGTCGTCCCGGTGCCGACGCCGGCGACCACCGTGTCGGCAACGCGGTGGCCCGGGCACCCAGGGGCACCGCGTGCGTTCGCTCGGCCGTTAGGCTCGGCGTCGGCGGCCGCACCGTCGGGCAGCAGCGACCGCCCGACCGGATCTGGGGAGGGACACACCACCGATGAGCGGCCAGCCACCTGCCCCCGATGGCTACGACGGCCTGCTCGGTCCGCACGTCACCATCGTCACGGGCAAGGGCGGGGTCGGCAAGACGACCGCAGCTGCGGCGTTGGCACTGGCCGGGGTCACCTCCGGGCGCCGCACCCTGCTGGTGGAGGTCGAGGGTCGTCAGGGCTTCAGCCGGGTCTTCGGGACACAGCCCTGGGACTACACCGAGCGGGAGTTCCGGCCCGGGTTGTGGGGCACCGCGATCGACCCGGCCGAGTCGGTCTACGAGTACCTCGAGCTGTTCTACGGCCTGAAGCGGGTCCAGTGGGTGATGGAACGTTCCAACGCGCTCGACTTCGTGACCACCGCCGCCCCGGGCCTGCGCGACCTGCTGCTGGTCGGCAAGCTGTACGAGATCGAGGCGCGGCGCCGTCCGGACGGCCGTCGCTCCTACGATCTGATCGTGCTGGACGCGCCGCCCACGGGCCGGATCGTGCCGTTCCTGCAGGCGCCGGAGGCGGTCACCGACATCGTGCGCGTCGGCCCGATCCGGCGGCAGGCCGGTCAGATCAAGGACATGCTGACCGACCCCCGTCGCGTCCAGGCCGTCATCGTCACCCTGCTGGAGGAGATGCCGGTCCGAGAGACCACGGAGGGCATCGCCGCGTTGCGGGCCGCCGGCATCGCGACCGGGCCGGTGCTCGCCAACCAGGTCACCCTGCCCCGACTGACCCCAGGGGCCTTGGACCGGCTGACCGGGATGGGCGCAGCGGCGCTGCGTGAGCGAGCCGAGCAGCACGGGGCCCGGATGTCCGGTCGGACCAGCGAGTTGACCCTCGACCTCGCCACCGCCCACGTCGCCCGCCAGCAGTACCAGGCGGGGCTGCGCTCCGAGTTGGCTACGACCGGCCGACCGGTGCTCGGTCTGCCGCTGCTGACCGGCTCCACCTTCGGGGTCGCCGACCTCGAGGTCCTCGCCGACGCGCTGGCGCTCCAGGTCGGCGAGGACGGACCGCGCGCCGTGGCGGCCTTCGATGCCGCCGGCCTGGCCGCGATCATGGGGGGCCGACCGTGACGAGCGAGCTCGAGCGCGCACGCGAGCACACCCTGGCCGATGCCATCGGTCATGCGCACATCCTGGTCGCCACGGGTGCTGGCGGCGTCGGCAAGACGACCTCTGCGGCGGCCATCGGGCTGGCTGCGGCCCAACAGGGCCGACGCACCCTGGTGCTCACCATCGATCCAGCCCGTCGGCTGGCGCAGGCGATGGGTCTGGACGCGCTCGGTGACGAACCGACCGAGGTCCCCCTCGACGAAGCGCACCGCGGCGACGGGTCCGGGCAACTGTGGGCGATGATGCTCGACATGCAGACGACGTTCGATCGGCTGATCGATCGGCACGCCGCGTCACCACAGGAGGCGGCGTCGATCACCTCGAACCGGATCTATCGCCAGCTCTCCTCGACGCTGTCGGGTACCCAGGAGTACATGGCGATGGAGCGCCTCCACGAACTGCACGAGGACGGGGCGTTCGATCTGCTGGTGATCGACACCCCACCGACCCGGTCCGCACTGGACTTCCTGGACGCACCGAAGCGCATGACGTCCTTCCTCGAGGGGCGGCTGCTCAAGCTCCTGCTGAAACCGGGCGTGGCCGCCGGGCGGGGTGTGGGCAAGGTCGTCGGCGCCGGCGCCACCGCCTTCATGCGCGTCGCCGGTCGGGTCACCGGGATGGAGCTGCTCCAGGACCTGGCCGACTTCTTCCGCGACTTCGAGGGGATGTACGACGGCTTCAAGCAGCGAGCTGAGGAGGTGCTGGCGCTGCTACGAGCGCCGTCGTCCCGCTTCGTCATCGTCACCTCGCCGGAACCGCCGCCGCTGCGCGAGGCCCGGTTCTTCCTGGAACGCCTGGAGCAGGAGGGGCTGCACGCGGCGGGCGTGATCGTCAACCGCATCCGGCCCGAGGTGCCGCGTGATCCCTCCGATGCCGGGCTGGACCGCGCCGTCGCGGCGCTGGAGGCGACAGCGGACGGTGAACCGGGGACCGCCGACGAACTGGACCCCGACCGTTCCGACGACGCCGCCATGGCCGGCGCCCTGCGGCTGCTCGCCGACGTGCGCAACCTGGCGGCCAGACAGCGACGCGACGTGGCGGCGGGCCTGTTCGGCGTCGAGGTCCCCGCCCTCGTGGAGGTCCCCCTGCTCGGCGGTGATGTCCACGACCTCGCGGGGCTGGACGCCATCGCCGCAACGCTGCTGACCGGCCGGACGCGATGACGTGGCGTCGGCTGGGGTCCGGGGGCCTGGAGGGGCCACCAACACGCGCCCGCGACGAACCCTGATCGCAACGACGATGCCTGGGTACCCTGCCGGCAGCTGCCGCGAGGCCTTCCCGACGGCCGATCGCGGGAACCGAGCGCCCCAGCCGCACGTCAGACCGGTCTAGAACGCCGTCGTCGAGGCCGACCGAGGTCACAGGGTGAACGAACGTCGCACGACCCCGCTCGGGCTCCGTATCGCTGGCCGACTCGGCGCGATCGTGGGCCGCCTGGTCCTGATCGTCGTGATCGTCGCGGCCGCGGGCCTGCTCATCGGCTCGATGTTCCTGCCGGGCGCGCTGGCGGTGGACCAGGTGCTCGCGACGGTGCGCACCGAGGTGCTGGACATCCCGCCGCTCGGCGAGGCCGACGCGCCCCCGCAGAACTCCTACGTCTACGCCGAGGACGGCACCGAGCTCGCCGAGCTGACCTTCGAGGAGAACCGCGTCCCGGTCGAGCTCGACGACGTCGCCCAGGTCGCCATCGACGCCGTGCTGGCGACCGAGGATGCCGCCTTCTACGAGCATCAGGGCGTCAACCACCTCGCGATCGTGCGCGCCGCCCTGACCAACTTCCGCGCCGGCGGCATCGAATCGGGCGCCTCGACCATCACCCAGCAGTACGTGAAGATGACCTTCCTGAGCCCCGAGCAGACGTTGGCACGCAAGCTCGAGGAGGCGATCTACTCGATCCAGCTCGAGGACGAACTCAGCAAGGACGAGATCCTCGAGCGGTACCTGAACCGCTCGTACTTCGGGGTCGGCGTCTACGGCATCGGGACCGCTGCCGAGCGCTACTTCTCCAAGGACGTGGGGGACCTGACCCTCGGCGAGGCGGCCATGCTGGCCGGTCTGCTGCGCGCGCCGGAGGCGAACAACCCCATCAACTCGATGGAGAACGCCGAGGCTCGCCGCGACATCGTCCTCCGCCAGATGGCACAGCACGGTTTCGTGACACCGGCGCAGGCCCAGGCGGCGATCGACCGGCCGCTCGAGATCGAGGTGTCCGACCCGCCGGCCCCGGCCAACCCCTTCTGGGTCAGCTGGATCTCGCAGCTGCTGGTCAACGAGCGCGTCGCCGGCGACCTCGGCACGCAGATCGACGCGCTGGAGGCCATGGGCGCCACCACCGACGAGCGCCGTCGCACCGTGTTCCAGTCCGGCCTGCGGATCCACACCACCCTGGACCTCGAGATGCAAGCCGAGGGGGAGGGGGCGCTGCGGCGTGCCCTGCTCACCGAGGATGCCGGCCCGGAGGAGGTCGCGCGTGCGCCGATGGGAGCGATCGTCTCGATCCAGCCCGGGACCGGCGCGATCCAGACCCTGGCACTGGGGCCCTACGGCTTCGGTAGCTGCATCGAGGACGGTCGCTGGGCGGGCCAGCTGGAGTCCGGCCAGTTGCTCTGCGACCGCACGACCGTCAACGCCGCCGTGCCCGGGATGGGCGCCTCCGGCCGCCAGCCGGGGTCCTCGTTCAAACCCGTCGTCGACACCGCAGCGCTGGAGGACGGGCTGTCAGCCGGTCTCACCCTCGATGCCCGGGGCCCCAAGCCGATCCCCGGCTGCAACGACCCCAGCACGTCGAGCGGGCTGTGGGAGCCACGCAACACCGGCGGCAACGACATCCTGGACATGTACGACGCCATCGCCCGCTCCAGCAACGTCTACCACGCCCTGCTGATCGGGGAGATCGGGCCGGAGCGGACCGCGGAGATGTTCCGGCGACTCAGCGGCTACGAGATCCTGGAGAACGACATCTTCTGCCCGCTCGCCCTGGGCGCCACCGACGTCTTCCCCATGGCCATGGCCAGCACCTACGCGACGTTCGCGAACCGGGGTGAGCACTGCGCGCCGTACGCCATCGAGCGCATCGAGGGCCCCGACGGCCGGGTCCTGTGGGAGCACAACGCCGCCTGCGAGCAGGTGATCGATGTCGAGGTCGCCGACCGTATCGTCGACGTGCTCGCGGGACCGGTGCGCTCCGGTGGTACCGCCCCGGTGGCCAACCTCGGTGAGTGGCCGACACGCGGCAAGACCGGTTCCACCAACGACAACCGGGATGCGTGGTTCGTCGGGTTCGTGAAGCAGCTGGCCACGGCGGCGTGGATCGGCTACCCGAACAACAACCGCATCTACGAGACCGAGGAACAGGCGCGCGAGGCGTGTGGTCAGCCCCTGGAGAGCAACCCCAGGGAGTGCCTGCGCCGCGACCCCCAACTGCTGCGCGACGTGACGATCGCCGGCCGGTCCTACAGCCAGGTCTTCGGGGGCACGATCCCCGCACCGATGTGGGCCGACTACATGTCCACCGTGGTGCAGCGCTACGAGCCCGAGGGCTTCCCCGATCCCGGTCCGCTACCGACCGCACCGGTGCCCGATCTGCTCCAGGCCGAGTCGGTCGAGGAGGCGGAGGACATCGCCCTGACCGCGGGCTTCCGCTTCGCGACCGAAGACGTGGAGGACTACCGCCCGGCGGGCACCTTCATCGGTCAGCGGCCCGGAGCTGGCTCCACCCAGCCCCTCGGTGCCATCCTCCGGCTGCAGATCTCCGACGGCACGGGGCCCCCGCCGGTGATCCCCGACCTCATCGGCCGGACCCTGGATGAGGCGTCCGCCATCCTGTTCGACATCGGGTACCGGAACCTGTTCTCCCGCGAGCAGCCCGTCCAGAACCAGGATCAGGTCGGACGGATCGTCGGCGTCGGTCCGGGCGCGGGGACCCCGGTCGACCCGCTCGACCCGGGCCATCGGATCGTGCTGGTGGTCGGCGTCGAACCGCCAGAACCCGAACCGGAGCCAGAGACCGAACCGGACCCCGAGGGCGGGGACGGCGGTGAGGACAACGGCGGCGAGGACGGCGGTGAGGACAACGGCGGTGAGGACAACGGCGGCCAGGGCAACGGCGGCTCGGGTGGGGATGGCCCACCCGAGGAGGAAGAAGGGGAGGACGGGTGAGCTCGGCGGTGCTGCGCGGCCTCGGCGCTGCCGCTGCGGCCGGGGCCGGCTGCGTCGCCTACGGCACGCTGATCGAGCGACGCTGGTACCGCCTGTCCCGACTTCGCGTCGATGGCGTGCTGCGGCGCCCGGGCGCGACGCTCCGGATCCTCCACGTCAGCGATCTGCACCTCCTCCCCCGGCAGGAGCACCGTGTCACGTTCCTGCACGAGCTGGCCTCGCTCGACCACGACCTGGTGGTGGCCACCGGTGACCTGCTCGGCGGGCCGGATGCGGAGGAGGTCACGGCCGCGGCGCTCGCACCGCTGACCTCCAGGCAGCGACCTGGTCTGGCCGTGCTCGGCAGCAACGACCTGTTCGGTCCGGTGCTCAAGGCACCGTGGACCTACCTCACCCAGCCCGATCGGCGTCTCACCGGTGTGCCACTGGACACCCAGGGACTGATCGACCGCCTCACCGACCACGGCTACCGCACCCTGCGGAGCGAGACGGTCACCGTGGAGACCCCCGCCGGCACGGTGACCGCCGGCGGCTTCGACGATCCCCACCTGCGCACGACCGTGCTGCCGCCGCCGCAGGCCGTCGCGCCGGCCTCGGACTCCGGGGCCATCCTGCACCTCGGACTCGTTCACGCCCCCTACCTCGCCGCCTTGGACGTGCTCGTGGACGCTGGCCACGACCTGTTGCTCGCCGGTCACACCCACGGGGGGCAGGTCCGCCTCCCTGGCGTCGGCGCGCTGGTCGCCAACTGCGACCTCCCCCTCGACCAGACGCGCGGGCTGTCGGTCCACCGGGGCCGGCGGCTCCACGTCTCGGCCGGCCTCGGACACAGCCCCTACGCCCCGTTCCGCTTCGCCTGCCGTCCGGAAGCGACCCTGTTGGAGTTG
>JAWLDJ010000044.1:15287-16642 GCA_041686695.1 Nitriliruptoraceae bacterium | reverse complement strand
GGGCGGGCGCGCGTGGGACCAGTCAACCCGCCCGCTCGTCTCCTGGCGAACCGGTGGGGCCGTCTGGCCTCATCGGGGCCGAGGCGCCCACGGCTAGGCTGCCGCGCTGGTGCGCCCACGACCGGCGGCGCGCCCGGCAGTGACGTCTGCCCACCGATCAGACAAGTGAGCACATCGTGACCCTGGCCCGTCGCATCCGCGAGATGGAGGCGTCCCCCACCATGGCGGTGGACGCCAAGGCGAAAGCGCTGAAGGCAGCCGGCGAGCCGGTCATCGGCTTCGGTGCCGGTGAACCCGATTTCGCCACCCCCGCCAACGTCGTCGAGGCGGCTCGTGCTGCAGCACTGACGCCGGCCGCGCACCGCTACTCGCCCGTCGGTGGCCAGCCGGCGCTGCGGGAGATCGTCGCCGCCGCCACCTCGGCATCGTCGGGGCAGGCTTACGACCTCAGCCAGGTCGTGATCGCCAACGGCGGCAAGCACGCGCTCTACAACGTGTTCATGGCGTTGTTGGACGAGGGCGATGAGGTGCTCGTCCCGGCCCCGTACTGGGTCAGCTACCCGCAGCAGGTCAAGCTCGCCGGCGGCGTCCCGGTCGCGATCTCGACCACGACGCAGAGCGGCTTCCGGGTCACCGTCGACCAGCTCGAAGCCGCCCGGACCGAGCGGACGAAGGCGCTGGTGTTCGTCTCGCCGTCGAACCCGACCGGGGCCGTCTACCCCCCGGAGGACATCGCTGCCATCGGGGCGTGGGCCGCGCAGCACGGCATCTGGGTCGTGACGGACGAGATCTACGAGCGGTTGGTCTACGGGGATGCCACCTTCACCTCGCTGCCGCAGGTGGCGCCCGAGGCTGCCGACCGGACCATCATCGTCAGCGGGGTCGCCAAGTCCTACGCGATGACCGGCTGGCGCGTGGGCTGGGCGGTCGCTCCCCCGGAGATCGCTGCCGGTATGGCCAAGCTCCAGAGCCAGGTCACCTCCAACGTGTGCAACGTCGCCCAGGCCGCCGCCATCGAGGCGCTGACCGGGCCGCAGGCCGCCGTGGAGGAGATGCGCCAGGCCTTCGACCGGCGCCGCCGGCTGGCGGTCGGATCGCTCTCGGCGATCGAGGGCGTCAGCGTCGTGGAGCCGAAGGGCGCCTTCTACGTGTTCCCCTCCTTCGAGGGGGTCCTCGATCGCGAGGTGGGTGGTCGGCACGTCGGGACCAGCCTCGAGCTCGCCGACGTGCTGCTGACCGAAGCCAAGGTGGCGCTGGTCCCCGGTGAGGCCTTCGGCGCCCCGGGCTACGCCCGCATCTCCTACGCGCTCGGTGACGACGACCTCGTGGAGGGCATCTCACGGATCGCGACGTTG
>JAWLDJ010000044.1:0-15187 GCA_041686695.1 Nitriliruptoraceae bacterium | reverse complement strand
GGGGCCCGGCTCCGGCGCGGATCGCAACGGATCGACATCCGATAGGTCGATCGGTTGCGATCCCCCAGCTCTGGGCCGCCACGACGTCACCGAGCGCCCTCGGCGGACTACTCCTTGGTGTAGGGCTTGCCATCGGCAGCTGGTGGCCGCAGACGGCCGATGAGCCCGCCGACCACCACGATCGTCACCACGAACGGTGCGGTCAGCAGCAGGTCGGAGGGCACCGGCACCTGCAGCAGCTGCAGCGAGGTGGCGAGCTGATCGGAGAACCCGAACAGCAGCGCCGCTGCGAGCCCGCCCACCGGGGTGTAGCGACCGACCAGCATCGCGGCCAACGCGATGAACCCGCGGCCTCCGGTCATCTCCCGTGAGAACTGTCCGACCGCGTCCAGGGTCCACCAGGAGCCGCCGATCCCGGCGAGCACCCCGCCGAGCAGGACAGCTCGGTACCGGGTGGCCAGCACGTTGATCCCGACGGTGTCGGCGGCCTTCGGGTGCTCGCCGACCGAGCGCAGCCGCAGCCCCCAGCGGGTCTGGAACAGCCCGAACTGCAGGATGATCACCGCGGCGATCATGCCGAAGACGAGCAGAGAGTGGCGGAACAGCACCGGCCCCAGCAGCGGGATGTCGACGAGGAAGGGGATCTCCAGCGACGAGAAGCGTGTGGGCGAGTTGAGCTCGGGGCTGCCGGAGAGGACCTGGGTGCTGAGGAAGGAGGTCACACCGGTGGCGAAGACGATCAGCACCACGCCGACGACGATCTGGTCCGCCTGGAAGCGGATCGACAGGCCGGCCAGCATGAACGCGATCAGGACACCGGCGGCGATGCCGCCAACGAGGCCGACCCAGGGGCTGCTGGCCACCGAGGCGACGACCGCCGCGGTGAACGCCCCGGCCAGGAACTGACCCTCGATCGCGATGTTGATCACGCCCGCGCGTTCGCACAGGACCCCGGCCATGGCTCCGAGCGCGATGGGCGTCGCCCGTGCCAGCGAGCCCCGCAGCAGGCCCACCACCGACAGGCTGTCGCCGGCTGCGGCCCAGGTGAGGAACGCGATCACGAACAGCAGCACGACCACGCCGACCATGGGCACGGCCCGGTCGCCGAAGCCGGTGGTGAACTGCTTCACCGCGATCAGCGCGACCAGGATCGACAACACGATCACGGTGGGAACGACCGTGACGACCAACGCGGGCAGCTGGATGGCCTGGGCACGTGCGTCGTTCAGGACGAAGGTCGCCTGTTCGCCGCGAGCGCTGGTGGCGAACACCCCGAGCATCACCGCTACCACGAGCACGGAGAACACGCCGAAGCGACGTTCACGGCGCTTGCGCTTCGCGGGGGTCATCGTCGCCTGGCTCATGAGCCCCACCCCTTCGCGACCTGGCCGGTGGCCAGATCCTCGGCCTTGATGCGGAAGATGGCTCGGACGAGTCCCGGTGCGGCGATGAACACGATGATCAGCGCCTGGATGACCAGCGCGAGCTCGAGCGAGGTGCCCGTCTGCGCCTGCATGTTCCGGCCGCCGGCCTTGAGGATCCCGATCAGGATGCCGGCGGCGACGGTGCCACCGATCCGTCCTCGGCCGAGGAGAGCGACGGTGATGCCGTCGAAGCCGAGTCCGGCGGCGAACCCGATCGTGAGCCGGTGCTGGAGCCCGAGGATGGTGGCGGCGCCGGCCGCGCCGGCCAGGGCCCCCGCGACGGAGAAGGCCGTCACGACGACCCGCGCGGGGTTCATCCCGGCCGAGGTCGCCGCCGAGGGGTTCAGCCCCACGGCGTTGAGCTCGAACCCGTGCGTCGATCGTTCCATCAGCCAGAAGACCAGCACCGCGAGCGCCAAGGCCATGACCAGGCTCCAGTTGACGCGCAGGCTGGGCTCCCACCAGATCAGACGTGGGAAGCGTGCCGACTCCTCGACCGACTTCGAGATGGGATCGCTGCGGTCGGGCCGTCGGAACAGCGTCGTGGAGATCAGGTACCCGGTGACGAGCAGCGCGATGTTGTTGAGCATGATCGTCGAGATCACCTCGTGCGCGCCCGTCTTCGCCTTGAGGATGCCGGGGATCCAGCCGTACAGCCCGCCGGCGAGCAACCCCCCGGCGATGGCGAGCGGCAGGTGGATGGCCAGCGGCAGCCCCGTCAGCCCGAACCCGATCAGTCCCGCAACGGTGCCACCGGCCAGGAACTGTCCCTCCGCACCGATGTTGAACAGCCCGGCCCGCAGTGGCACCGCGACCGCGAGGCCGGTCATGATCAGCGGTGTCGCCGAGACGAAGGTCTCCGAGAGCTGGCTCTGGCCGCCCAGCGCTCCCTGGACGAGGGCGCTGTAGGCAGCGACCACGCTGTCGACGCCGAGCCGCAGGGCGTCGGTGGGACGGGCGAAGAAGTAGGTGAGCGCATCGCGGACCGCCTCCTCGCTGAAGGCGATGATGAACGCCCCGATCAACAGCGCGGAGAGGATCGCGAGGATCGTGACGATGACGCCGGTCCCCGTCAGTGCGGCGACCAGCCGCTGGGTGAACGTGGCGTCCTGGGCGAGGCGGGCGGCAGTGGCCTCGCGCTCCTTCGCCGCTTCGATCTCAGCACGCGCCTCGTCGTGCGTTTCGGTCGCCACCGAGCCCGGTTCGTCCGGAGCCCCGGCAGGATCCGGCTCCTCGCGCTCGTGCTGCTGCCCGCTGCGGGTCGGATCGTCGCTCATGCCGGTCCTCCCGAGGCCGCCGCATCGGAGGATCGTCCGTGTGAGCTCGGCCGGTTCGACGGGTCGTGGTCCTCGAACACCTCGTCCGGGTCCGCTCCGGCCATCATCCGCCCGACCGCCTCCTTGCTGATCGGGGTCTCGAACGGCCCGACGATGCGCCCGTGGAACATCACCGCGATCCGGTCGGCCAGAGCGAGCACCTCATCGAGTTCGGAGGACACGAGCAGCACCGCGGTCCCCTCGTCGCGTTTGACCAGGAGCTGGTTGTGGATGTACTCGATGGAACCCACATCGACCCCACGGGTCGGTTGGGAGGCGACGAGCAGGTCGATCGGCCGGTCGAACTCCCGGCTGACCACCAGCTTCTGCTGGTTCCCACCGGACAGGCTGCCGGCCGGGGTGTCCACCGACGGGGTGCGGATGTCGTAGGAGGCGACCACCTTCCGGGCGTGTGCACGGATCTCGTCGAACTGCAGCGACGCGCGTCGGGCGAACGGCTCCGCGTCCCAGAGGTTCAGGATGAGGTTCTCCGCGACGGAGAACTCGGCCACCAGCCCGTCACGGTTGCGGTCCTCGGGGACGTGGCCGATGCCGTCGCGCAGCACCTCCTTGCGGGTACGCGAGGCGACGTCGCGGCCAGCGATGCTGACCGAGCCCCCCGCGATGTCCTGCAGCCCGGTGATGGCGCGGACCAGCGGGGTCTGCCCGTTGCCCTCGACCCCGGCGACCGCCATGATCTCGCCCGCGCGGACCTCGAGGTCCACCTCGTGGACGACGGTGGTACCGACGGCATCGGCGACCTGCAGCCCGGCGACCTCGAGCACCACCTCCTTCGGCTCGGCAGGTGCGCGTTCGACGGTGAGCTCGACGGGCCGTCCCACCATGAGGTTGGCGAGTTCCTGTTCGCTGGCGGTCCGGGGGTCGGCGGTGCCCACGATGCGGCCCCGCCGCAGGACGCTGATCCGGTCGGCGATCTCCCGGTGCTCGCGCAGCTTGTGCGAGATGAAGATGACGGAGCGGCCCTCGGCCGTGAACCCCCGGATGGCGTCGAACAGGTCATCGGCTTCCTGGGGGGTGAGCACCGCCGTCGGCTCGTCCAGGATCAGCAGCCGAGCATCACGGTAGAGGGCCTTCAGGATCTCCACGCGCTGCTGGACGCCGACCGGGAGGTCCTCGACGAGGGCATCGGGGTCGACCGGCAAGCCGCTCTCCTCAGCCAGTTCGGCAACCCGGCGTGACGCCGTCGCCCGGTCGAGCCGGCCGAGACGGTCGGTCTGCTCCACGCCGAGGACGATGTTCTCGGCCACCGTGAAGACCGGCACCAGCATGAAGTGCTGGTGGACCATCCCGATGCCGGCATCGATCGCATCGCCCGGATCGTCGAGGAGCAGCGGCTCACCGTCGATGAGGATCTCACCCTCGTCGGCCCGGTACAGGCCGTACAGGATGTTCATGAGGGTGGACTTGCCGGCCCCGTTCTCGCCCAGCAGCCCGTGGACCTCGCCCGACTCGACCTGCAGGTCGACAGCATCGTTGGCGACCACGCCGGGGAAGCGCTTGGTGATACCCCGCAGCTCCAATTGCACCGATCCAGCCTTCCTCTTCACGTGCGACACGTCGGGGCGCGGAGGCCAGCGCTGTACGGGAGGACGCGAAGCTCGACGCTAGCCCGGAGACGGCCCCGGAGGAAACGCCAACCGCTCTGCCCCCGCGTCCATGGTCCCGCGTCCGCGGTCCCCGCATCCGTGGGCCGGGTGTCCCCGGCCCACGGCCTGACACGGTGCGGCAGGCGCGTCGGCACACCGCCGGACGACGCGGAGGGGTGCCCCGTCAGGAGCACCCCTCCGCCGAGACCACGAGGTGATCAGTAGTCGGCGGGATCCACGGAGATCTCGCCAGCGATGATGCCATCGCGCAGTTCCGGCAGGGTGTCCTGGACCTCCTGCGGCACCCGGTCCTCGTTGTCGTGGAAGGGCGCGATCGCGACGCCGTCGTTCTCCAGCGTGCCGGTGTACAGCCCGCCGTCGAACTCGTCGTTGACCACGTCCTGCATCGCATCGAAGACCGCGGTGTCCATGTTCTTCATCACCGAGGTCAGCATGAGCTCGCCGAACTGGGTGGACTCGTAGCCATCGGTGTCGACCCAGACCATCAGGCCTTCGCCGAAGTCCTGGATCGCGGTCGCGGTGCCGAGGCCGACCGGTCCGGCCACGGGCATGATGATGTCCGCGCCCGCCTGGAGCAGGGTGTCGGTGATGTTGCGTCCGTCATCCTGCGACTCGAAGTTGCCGGTGAACAGGCCGTCGGAGCCGTCCCAGCCCTCGACGACGACGTCCGTGCCGTTCTCCTCGTTGTAGTACTCGGTCCCGGCCAGGAAGCCGTCCATGAAGATCGACACCGTCGGGATGTTGATCCCGCCGTAGGTGCCGAGGGTGCCGGACTCCGTGGCCCCCGCGGACACGTAGCCAGCCAGGAAGGCGGCCTGGTCGGTCGCGAAGCTCAGGCCTCGCAGGTTGGGTCCCTCGAGGAACTCGTCCACGATCGCGAAGCTCTGGTCCGGGTTGGCCTCGGCAGCAGCCTGGGTGGCCTCACCGAGCAGGAACCCGACCGTGACGATCAGGTCGCAGTCCTGATCGAGGAACGCCTGGATGTTCGGCTCGAAGTCCGACTCGGACGTCGACTCCAGGACGGAGATCTCCACACCGAGCTCCTCCTCGGCCCGGAGCATGCCTTCCCAGGCGGTCTCGTTGAACGACTCGTCGTCGACCCCACCCTGGTCGGTGACCAGGCACCCGCGGTAGCCAGCACCGGCAGCGGCCTCGTCGTCCTCTTCCTCGGTGGCGTCGTCCTCTTCCTCGGTGGCGTCGTCCTCCTCCTCGGCGTCGTCGGTGTCCTCCTCGGCCGGGTCGGTCTCCTCCTCGGCGCCGGTGTCGGTGTCATCCTCGGGAGCGTCTCCGCAGGCGGCCAGGACCAGCGCACCCGCGAGTACGGCCGCGGCAGCGCGGCTCATGGTCTTCCTCATCGAGCTGAACCTTTCGTTCGCCAGGCACGGCCGGGCGCCGTGTGCCGAGCAGTCGATTCGTCGCGCGGAACCAGGGGAACCGGGTGCGGTCGCGCGTCGCCGCACCGGGAACGGACCACACTACTAGGGACCTCGTAGAAGGCAGCCGCACCGTGTCCGCTGGTGCGCGCCGCGCTCGCGAGGGTGGCAGGAAGCGCGCACCGACGCCGGGGTCGCTCGGCCCTGTCCCCCTGGGCCTCCCGGCCTCAGACCAGGATGCGGATCTCACCGTCGCTGGCGGTCACCACGGCCCGCAGTGCCCGGTGCAGCCCAGCGTGCAGTTCCCGGAACCGGGTCACCGCGGGGTCCTCGTCGCCGGCTGCGGGGCCGGGCGCAGGCGAGGTCGTCCCCTCCCCCACCGGCGTCGACACGTCGGACCGGCTGTCGCTGGTCGTGTCGTCCTCGTCCACCAACGCTGCGAACTCGGCGTCCCAGTCGGTCGCCGCCGCGGTCCGTTTCAGCCACATGCCCGGCGCCTGCAGCAGCGCCCGGTCGAGGTCCTGCACGATGGTCACGACCACGTCGGTGGTGGTACGTACCCCCGGCTGGGCCAGCAGGCGCAGCGCCTGGAGCTTGCGCATCGCCATCGCGGCGATCAGCACCGGTTCGCCCAGTTCCTCGACGGCGCTGTCGATGTCCGCCAGGGAGATCGTCACCTCGTCGGCGACGTCGAACCAGTCCTTCAACGTCGCGAACAGCTCAGCCGTGATGTCATGCAACGCCAGCAGTTCGTCGGGTTTGGGGATGCTCTGCACGCCGTCCTCACCCGGTGCCGGTGCCCGGCAGGTCCTCGCAGTCGGCGCGGTCCACGGCCTCGAGCTGCTCGAGCACCTCGTCGGTGGCCGTCCCACCGAGCTCCTCCAGCGCCTCGCGGTCCACGCACACCGCCGACAGCGAGGTGGCACGGCTTCGCACGCCCGGAGCATCGGTCTCGAACCGGTCGGTCGGGACCAGCACCGACGGGCTCGGCTGCGACAGCATGTCGACGACCGCCGGACGTACCTGCTCATCGAACGCTTCCGCATCGCTCGCGCGGTCGTCCAGACGCAGCTGTGCGTCCAGGGGGGCCTCCGCGAGCTCGCGCAGCAGGCCGTAGCCCTCGAGGTGGCGCGCCTGGCCCTGCAGCAGCAGCTCGAGGCCGACCTCGATCGGCCCACGGAGCTCGTCCGCCCCGGTCGCCACGCCGGTGGCGTCGGTCGTGCCGATGGGGAAGGCCAGGTCGGCGGACTCGGCCACCGCGATCGATGTCGTCCCGGTCCAGACGTCCAACCACCCGCGCGCCGCCAGGGCGACCCCGTCCGCCACGTCGCCCTCGGCATCGTCAGCGTCGATGAACAGCTGGCGCAGCTCGGGCTCGAGGGTGTCCAGGATGGCCCGCACGCTCGTGGCATCGCCCTGGAGGTCGCCCCAGGTCGAGTTCGCCGAGAGATCGACCGCGACCGGTGGAACCGCGCTCGGCAGGTCCACCTCCAACGCATCGAGGCGTTCGAGCAGTGCGTCGGGGCTCGAACCGGTGGCGGTCCCGTCCTCCGACTGCGCCACCGCGGCACCGGCCCCGATCATGGCGAGCACCGCCACCCCTGCAGCGGTCAGCATGCCGGTCCTCCGGCGCTGTCTGCCCACCGTGTCCTCCTCGTCCAAGCTCTCGTCGTGTGACGGTCGGCCCGTGGTCACGGCCGGGCTCCCCGGGGGTATCGGCAGGTTCGCCCGCCGACGTGAGCCCTGATCCGGTGCGATCCCGAGCCACGGGAACAACAGCACCCACGCTATGCGACTCGAGGCCCGGAGGGAACTACCTGGCCCCGGCCCGGTGCTCGGCCGCCCCGACCTTCGGGCACCGCCGACGCCCGCTGCCCGACCCCGAGGTGGTCGGCGCCGGGCAGCTGCAGCGATCAGTACCGGTAGCTGTCGTCCTTGTACGGCCCCTCGACCTCGACGCCGAGGTAGCCGGCCTGGGCAGGGGTCAGCTCGGTCAGGTGGGCACCGATCTTGTCCAGGTGCAGCCGGGCCACCTCCTCGTCGAGGTGCTTGGGCAGGACGTGGACCTCGTCCTTGTAGTCCTCGTGGCGCTGCCAGAGCTCCAGCTGGGCGAGCACCTGGTTGGTGAAGGAGGTGGACATCACGAACGAGCTGTGTCCGGTGGCGTTGCCGAGGTTGACCAGCCGGCCCTCGGCCAACAGGATCACCTCACGGCCGTTCGGCAGGTGGACGAGATCGACCTGGGGCTTGATGTTGGTCCACTCGTAGGCACGCAGCGCCTCGGTCTCGATCTCGGTGTCGAAGTGCC
Source organism: Nitriliruptoraceae bacterium (assembly GCA_041686695.1). GTDB lineage: Bacteria > Actinomycetota > Nitriliruptoria > Nitriliruptorales > Nitriliruptoraceae > T1Sed10-7. The sequence goes on along the minus strand of JAWLDJ010000044.1, from coordinate 7,138 downwards.
CGATGTTGCACAGGATCGCATGGTCCTTCATCTCGAGGACCCGGTCGTGGGTCACGACACCCATGTTGCCGGTGGCGGTGACGACGATGTCGGCCTGGTCGATGACCTCCTCGATGCGCACGACCCGGTAGCCCTCCATGGCGGCCTGCAGGGCGTTGATCGGGTCGATCTCGGTGACGAAGACCGTGGCGCCCATGCCGTCCAGTGCCTGGGCGCACCCCTTGCCGACGTCGCCGTAGCCCGCCACGACCGCGACCTTGCCGGCGATCATGACGTCGGTGCCGCGCTTGATGCCGTCGATCAGCGACTCCCGACAGCCGTAGAGGTTGTCGAACTTCGACTTGGTCACCGAGTCGTTGACGTTGATCGCCGGCATGCGCAGGGTCCCGCGCTTCTGCCAGTCCCGCAGCTGTTTGATGCCGGTGGTGGTCTCCTCGGAGACGCCGAGGATCTCCGGCAGGAGGTCGGTGTGCTGATCGTGGACCAGGGCGGTGAGGTCACCGCCGTCGTCGAGCAGCAGGTTCGGCCCGGACCCGTCCGGCCAGGTCAGCGTCTGCTCGATGCACCAGACGTACTCCTGCTCGGTCTCGCCCTTCCAGGCGAAGACCGGCGTGCCCGCTGCCGCGACCGCCGCCGCAGCTTCGTCCTGGGTGGAGAAGATGTTGCAGGAGGACCAGCGCACACTCGCGCCGAGGTCCTGGAGCGTCTCGATCAGCACGGCGGTCTGGACCGTCATGTGCAGGCAACCGGCGATGCGGGCGCCGGCCAGGGGCTGCTGCCCGGCGAAGCGCTCGCGCAGCGCCATCAGCCCCGGCATCTCCCGCTCGGCGAGGCCGATCTCCTTGCGCCCCCACTCGGCCAGGGAGAGGTCGCGGACCTCGAAGTCCTGGTCCGGGTAGCGGCGCTCGATGCTCGTGGTGGTGCTGGTGGTCTCGGTCACGTCGTGTGCCTCTCGTTCGGCGTCGATCCAGCGCCGGCCGCCTAGCTCGGCGGGCGCGGAGCGTCGTCTCCGGGCACCCGATCGGGTCCCGGCGTCACCGGTGGTCGTGCGGCCCGGTCGGGCCAGCCACGCCAGGTCCGGCGGTCACGTGCGGTCGCGTCCCGTGCGCTCGGGCGCACGGTGTGGCGTCGCGGTCTGCGGGTGCCGCGCGACCGATGCACACGGCATCCGGGTCACGGGGCGTCGCTGGATCGGTGGTCGAAGGGGTGGCCGGGCTCGGCGTCCTCGCGCGCAGTGTGCCCTACCCGGCGAGCAGCGTCACGGACCGGCGGGCGACGGCCATCCGCACGGTCCGCTGGCCGAGCGAGCGAAGGTCGGCGAGGAAGACCGACCGTGGCACCTCGTGAGCACCGAGGGTGGCCAGGTGCGGGGTCACGAGCTGGACGTCGATGAGTGCGCCTCCCGCCGCGGTGAAGCGGTCGAGGAGGTCGACCAGCGCGACCTTGGAGGCATCGGTGCGTCGGTGGAACATCGATTCACCGGTGAAGACCGCCCCGATCTGGACGCCGTAGATCCCGCCCACGAGGTCCTGGTCCTGCCAGACCTCCACGCTGTGCGCCCAGCCGAGCTCGTGGAGGCGTTGGTAGGCGCGTGCCATCTCGGCCGTGATCCAGGTGCCCTCCCGGCCGCGAGCCGCGCACCCGGCGACCACGCCAGCGAAGTCGGCGTCCACGGTGGTGGTCCAGCCGCAGCGGCGCAACGTGCGGGTGAGGCTGCGCGAGAGGTGGAGGGACGCGGCGGTCAGGACCCCCCGGGGGTCCGGTGAGAACCACGGCAGTGGGGTGTCCTGGTGGGGCCAGGGGAAGATGCCCCGCCGGTAGGCGTCGACCAGGGTCGCCGGTGCGAGATCGGCGCCGAAGCCGATCAGGTCCTCCTGCTGGCTCGTGTCGGGGTCGGGCAGGGCCCACACCGATGGAGGGACCGGTCGCGGCGGCCGTACCCGGCCATCGGGAGCCGACGGCAGCAGCCGTGGCACCAGCTCGATGTGGCCATCGGGTCCCCGCATCCGCGCCACCACCTTTGACCTCGCCGGTGCGACGGTAGCGCTGCACTAGCGTGCCGCACGAGCGGAGAGGAGCGATGATGGCCACGGAGGGGGCAGCGGGACACCCGCACCGTCTGCACCTGGTGGACGGCACCTACGAGCTGTTCCGCGCCCACTTCTCGAAGCGGCCCCCACGCACGGCCCCCGACGGCCGCGACATCAAGGCCACCGTCGGGCTCGTCGCCAGCCTGCTGGCCCTCCTCGACGACGAGGTGGAGGCGGTCAGCCACCTCGGCGTCGCGTTCGACCGTCCGATCGAGAGCTGGCGCAACGAGCGTTTCCCGGCCTACAAGAGCTCCGAGGGGGTCGACCCGGCCCTGCTCGCCCAGCTGGAGGGTGCCGAGGTCGCCGTCGCCACCCTCGGGCTGCACGTGTGGCGGTGCGAGCGGGTCGAGGCGGACGACCGGTTGGCGGCAGCGGCGGTGCGCTTGGCCCCTGAGGTGGACCAGGTCCGCCTCCTCACCCCGGACAAGGACCTGGCCCAGGTCGTCGACGGGCACCGGATCGTGCAGGTCGACCGGGCGCGTGGGATCGTGCGGGACGAGGCGGCGGTCAGGGAACGGTTCGGGGTGGCACCGGACGCGATCCCCGATCTGCTGGCCCTGGTGGGTGACGACGCCGACGGCATCCCGGGGCTGCCCGGGATCGGTGCCAAGACGGCGGCCGCCCTGCTCGGGGTGTACGGCCGGCTGGAGGCCATCCCGGAGGATCCCGCCGAGTGGACGGTGTCGGTGCGTGGCGCCACCCGGGTCGCCGCGACCTTGGTGGCGCGCCGCGAGGAGGCGCTGCTCTACCGCGAGTTGACCCGGCTCGCCACCGATCTGGACCCCGAGGTGGCGCTCGACGGCCTGGCCGTGACGGGGGTGCCCCGCGAGGCGTACGTGGCCTGGTGCGACGAACTCGGCCTCGGCCAGTTGCGGGAGCGTCCGCGACGATGGGCGTGAGTGGCCGTGGGTGAGGACCCGCGCGACGAGTCCGCGTCCGCCGAGGACGGGCCGGGCGGGGTGGAGATGCGCCGCTCCTCCTCGTTGATCGCCGCCGGGATCGCGCTGTCACGCCTGTCGGGGCTGGTACGCGACGCGGCGCTGGCGTTCTTCCTGGGGGCCAACGTCGGCGCGGACGCGTTCCGGGCGGCGCTGAAGATCCCCAACCTGCTCCAGAACCTCCTCGGCGAGGGCGTGCTCTCCGCCTCCTTCATCCCCACCTACTCGCGGCTGGTGGCCGAGGACCGCGAGGAGGAGGCGGGCCGTGTCGCCGGTGCCGTGCTCGGGTTGCTGGTGGTCCTGGTCGGGGTCCTGGCGGTGGCGGGGATCGTGTTCGCTCGTCCGCTGGTCGGGATCATCACCCCCGGTTTCGTGGGTGAGCGCCTCGAGCTCACGGTCACCCTGGTCCGGATCATGTTCCCCGGCGTCGGCCTGCTCGTGGTCTCCGCGTGGTGCCTCGGGATCCTCAACACCCACCGGCGCTTCTTCCTGTCCTACGTCGCGCCGGTGCTGTGGAACCTCGGCATCCTCATCGGGCTGTTCACGCTCGGGGCTGCCGCCCTGGTCGATCCGGCGGTGGCTGCCGCCTGGGGGGTCGTGCTCGGAGGTGCGCTCCAGGTCGCGGTCCAGGTCCCGACCGTGCGGCGGGTGCTGCGTGGCACGCTGCGTCTCTCGGTGGACCGGGAGCTGCCCGGGGTGCGCAGGGTGTTGCGGGCCTTCGGGCCGATCGTGCTGGGGCGCGGCGTCGTGCAGCTCTCGGCCCTGGTGGAGCTGGCGGTCGCCTCCCTGTTGGCCGTGGGTGCCGTGGCCGTGCTCGGCTACGCGCAGACCTTCTACCTGCTGCCGATCGCGCTGTTCGGCATGAGCGTCGCCGCCGCCGAGCTGCCGTCGCTGTCCACCCTGGGCGACCGCGGTCGGGCAGCGCTGGCCGGCCGCCTCGATGCGGGACTGGCCCGCAGCGCGTTCTTCGTCATGGGCACGATGGTGGCCTACCTGCTGTTCGGTGGCGACATCGTCGATCTGCTGTTCGGTCGGGGCGCCTTCGATGCGGCGACCACCTTCCAGGTGGCCGCCGTGCTCGGCGTCTACAGCCTCGGGCTGCTGCCGGCCACGGCATCGCGGCTGCTGCAGTCGGTGCTGTACGCCGTCGACGATGCCCGGACCCCGGCCGTGATCGCGGTGATCCGCGTGGTGGTGGCGCTGACCGTGGCCGTGCCGCTGATGTTCAACCTCGATCGCCTCGTCGTCGACCTGGCCGAGCCGGCCGGGTTCGTGCTGGCCGACGGCGCGCGGCTGCCCACGCTGTCACCGCCCGAGGTCGCGCTCCGCGATGCCACCGAGAACCAGCTCCGCCTGGGTGCCATGGGACTGGCCGCGGGCTCGCTGGTCGGTTCGTGGCTGGAGTTCCTGCTCCTGCGACGCAAGGTCGGGCACCTGGCGGCCCGCCCCCGGCTCGGCGGTGGGACCCTGGGCCGGCTGGTCGTCGCCGCGACCGCCAGCCTGGCGCTCAGCCCCGGCCTGTTCCTGCTGCTGCCGGCGGGCAGCGGCTCGTTGCTCCGGCTGCTCGTCGCCGGCGGCGGGACCGGCGCGATCTACCTGCTGGTGACCTGGCTGCTGCAGGTCCCGGAGTCCCGGCAGCTGGTCGCCGGCCTCGATCCTCGGCGGCGTCGGGGCTAGCGGGCCGACGGGTCGCCGGATCCGCCCGTGGAGGCATCGAGCGCGCGGACGACCGCGTCGATGCTGGCCACGGGGTCGTCGTCCACGACCACCACCCGGGCGATCAGATGGTCGAGCCCGGCGTCGGCGTACCTGGCGAGCAGCCCCGAGGCATCGTCACCGGGGGTGGCCGCCCACCCCAGCGCATCCAGGGTCTCGGCACCGAGCGCCTCGGCCAGCCCGGCGCCGTCGGCGCCGGAGCGGTGGGCCGCCCGCGCGCGTTCGAGCGCGGGACCGAACCCCTGGCGATCGAGATGCGCCGCGTAGGCCGGCAGGGCGCCGTACTGCCCGATCTGGGTGGCGAGCGCCGCCCGCGCCGCATCGCGGTCATCGGCCACGGCCACGCGGACGTAGGCCGCGACCTCGACCTCCGCCGGGTCGCGGTGGGAGTTCCGGGCCCCCTCGCGCACCCGCTCCCCCGCACGGGCCACCTCCTCCGGTCCCGCCCAGTTCAACAGGGTGCCGCCGGCGTGCGAACCCGCCAGTGCCAACATCCGTGGCCCCATGGCGGCGAGGTAGCGCCGGGTCGGCGGTGGTGGCGGGGAGATGGCCAGTCGGAACCGGCGCGAGGACAGCACCTCGCCGTCCACGTCGCTGCGCTCTCCGGCCTCGAGCTGGGCCAGGATCGTCAACAGCTCCCGGCTCGCGGTCAGTGGTCGGGTCACCTCTGCCCCGTGCCAGGGCCCCATCGTGGCGCCGTGGCTGACACCGAGTCCGAGCAGGAAGCGGCCGCCGCTGGCCTCCTGGAGCGTGGCGGATGCCATGGCGAACTGGGCCGGGCTGCGGGTCCAGATCGGGGCGACACCGACCCCCACCGCGAGGTCGGTGGTGGCGGCCGCCCAGGCCTGGCACAGCAGGAGCGCATCGCGGCCGCTGGCCTCGTTGGTCCACAGGGAGACGAACCCCGCCGACTCCACGTGCGCCGCGATCCGTTGCTGTACCGCGATGGGGAGGTCCTCACTGATCCCGAGCCCGAGCCGCACTCCATCCTCCTGTCCCGTGCCCCGGCGCGTGGTCCGGGGCGGCCGATCATGCCGTGTCGTCGCGCCCGTCCAGGATCGCGAGCAGCTGCTCCTGCCACCAGCCGAGGTGGTCCATGACCGCGATCGGGTAGGCGACCGGGTCGTCCTCGCGCACCAGCTCCCGATCGATGGCCTCGACGTCGATCCGCGCACCGATGGCCAACCGGATGTCGTTGAGCACGCCGAGGACCAGCATCGGCTCCTCGTCGCGCAGGTCCACGACCAGTCGGCCGCGCGTGCGTCGCCCCCGCTCGAGGAGTGCGAGCACGGAGGCGAGCCCAGCGAGCCGATCCGCCAGCAGGGCATCGGCCAGCAGGTCGCGGACCTCGCCGTCGGCCTCAGGATCACCGAGCACCGCGGGCGGGAAGAGCCGGGCGTGGACGGGGTCGTCCGGCTCGGGTGCGTCCAGCGCCGTACGCAGTTCACCGGCGAGGCGTCCGAGCAGCTCCGCCTCGGGTGGGCGCAGCTGCATCCGGATCCGGTCGCCGTGTCGGACGAAGGTCCTGCTCACGAGGCGCGTTCCATCGTGGCACGGAGCCCGTAGCCGTGGAGTGCGTGCACGTAGCGTTCGGCTTGCTCACGAGGCTCGGAGGCGACCAGCGCCCGTCCCTGCTCGTGGACCTCGAGCATCAGCTTGTGTGCCAGGTGGTCGGGGAACCCGAAGACGCGCTTGAACACGAAGACCACGTAGGACATCAGGTTGACCGGGTCGTCCCACACGATCACGTCCCAGGGCAGGTCCGCGGTGACCTCGGGGTCGGTGTCGACCTCGCGGACCGGTGTCGTCGTCGGTCCAGCGGCCTGAGCCACGGCATGTCCCTCCCGCACCGCTCGCGTCCGGGACCGTAGCGTGAGCGGCCGGCTCACGGCACCCTCGTCCCACCGTTCGTGCGGATCCACCACCGTCCCGCCGCCCGGGCGGTGGATGGACGCCTCCTCCCCCGACCGGCCGCGATCGGTCGGCCGGTGCCGGGCAGAATCAGCGGCGGCGGCGACGCGCCATACGACGCTGCCGCTCCCGCTCCTCGAGCTCATCCCAGGACGGCGGGTTCGCCATCGTGCGCCCGACGGGGTTGGCGGCCGGTGCCGCCTTGGTGACGGTCACGCCGGTCGCGGTCCTGCGGCGGCCGTCGCCCTCACCGAACTCGAACTCCACCTCGTCGCCGGTCTGCAGCGGGCCGCCGGCGACCTCCGTTGCGGCGACGTAGGCCTCGGAGCCGTCATCGACGGTGATGAAGCCGAAGTTGCGGTCGGCGTGGAAGACCTTGACACGTCCGGTGGGCATGGGGAGGTGACCTCGGGTGTGCGCGGGCGGGAGGGGGCCCGGATGGGGTGCGCGCCGATCGCGGCGTGCTGATGGCCGGCCCGGTGG
>JAWLDJ010000043.1:13509-16834 GCA_041686695.1 Nitriliruptoraceae bacterium | reverse complement strand
CTCGCCCGGTTGCTCGAGCGGTTGCGTCCCGGTTCTCTCCCAGCGCCGGGCATGGCTAGGATGCGCGCCCATGAACGCTTTCACACGCTCCTGGACGCTGGTCATCGTCGCACTCGTGGCGCTGACGCTGCTCGCTGGTCCCGCTGCCGCTCAGGTCGAGGGCCTGTCGGTGCTCGCCGCCGAGGACACGGTGGACGAGACGACGGAGAATGGTGAGTCGGAGAGCGGCCGGCGCCCACTGGCCGACAGCCCCCGGGACCGGCTCGGGCTGCTGCTGCTGGCAGCCCTGGTCATCGGCGGCGGTGCCGCGTTGGCCAACGGTCGCCGGCAACTGAAGGGCGAGCGTCCGCAGGCTTCCGGCGAGTTCCGCTGGCGGTGACCGCGGTTCCGTCCGCAGGCGCCGGGTAGCGCGTCGTGTGAAGCTCGTGTGCGGGTGGCCGGTGACACGCGCCGGCCACCCCTGGCCGCTGTGCTACCCCAACCGCGCAACCTGGACCGAGCGGTGACACGCGCCGGCCACCCCTGGCCGCTGTGCTGCCCCAACAGCGTGCTCCCCCAACCGCGCAACCTGGACCGAGCGGTGACACGCGCCGGCCACCCCTGGCCGCTGTGCTGCCCCAACAGCGTGCTCCCCCAACCGCGCAACCTGGACCGAGCGGTGACACGCGCCGGCCACCCCTGGCCCCACCACGTCACCGCTGTGGCCGGTGCCTGACCGGGCAACGGTGCCTGACCGGGCAACGGTGCCCGACCGGGCAACGGCACCGCAGCGACCAGGACACCGCTCATGACGGTCGCCGGGTCACAGCAGGCCCTGGCCCCGCGCCTCGTCGAGTTCTTCCGGGGACCACAGCACCTCGCGTGCCTTGGATCCCTCGTTGGGCCCCACCACGCCGAGCTCCTCCAGCTCGTCCATCAGCCGGCCGGCACGAGCGAAACCGATCCTGAGCTTGCGTTGCAGCATCGAGGTGGAACCGAGTCCGCTGACCACCACCTGCTCGGCGGCCCTGCGCAGCAGCGCCTCGTCGGAGCCGTCGTCACCGGAGCGGGCGGCATCCGCCTGCTCGGCGGCCTCGCCCTCCTTGACGACGCCGTCGTCGTACTCCGCTTGGCGTTGTCCCTTACAGAAGGCCACGGCGGTCGTGATCTCCCGCTCCGTGACCCAGCAGCCCTGCAGGCGCGTGGGCTTGCCCTGGCTGGCGGGCAGGAACAGCATGTCCCCCTTGCCGACCAGCTTCTCCGCACCGTTCATGTCGATGATCGTGCGTGAGTCGGTCTGCGAGGCGACCTGCAGGGCCAGCCGGGAAGGGATGTTCGCCTTGATCAGCCCCGTGATGACGTCGACGGACGGTCGCTGTGTCGCGATGATCATGTGGATGCCGACCGCCCGGGCCATCTGCGCGATCCGGCAGATCGCGTCCTCGACGTCACGCGGCGCCACGAGCATCAGGTCGGCCAGCTCGTCGATCACCAGCAGGATGTAGGGCAGCGGCTGCGCCTCGAGCTCGGTCGCCAGCCCGTCCTCGTCCGGTGGACCCGGCCGGCTCGCCACCTCGCCGGCCGCGACCGCCTCGTTGTAACCGTCGATGTTGCGGTATCCGAGGTGGGCGAGCAGCTCGTAACGCTGTTCCATCTCCTTCACGCACCACTGCACGGCATCGGCGGCTCGACGAGGGTCGGTCACCACCGGTGACAGCAGGTGCGGCGCCCCCTCGTAGGCGTTGAGCTCGACCCGCTTGGGGTCGATCAGGATCATGCGAACCTGATCGGGGCGGGCGCGCATGACGATCGAGGAGATCATGCCGTTCAGCGTGACCGATTTCCCGGATCCGGTCGCACCCGACACCAGCAGGTGGGGCATGGTCGCCAGATTGATCAGCTCCGGCGTCCCGGCGATGTCGACACCCAGTGCCACCGTCAACGGATGGGGGTCCTGCGCGGCGGTGTCGCTACGGAGGATGTCCCCGAGCGTGATGAGGTCCCGCTGCCGGTTGGGGACCTCCACACCGATCGCCGACTTGCCGGGGATGGGAGCGACGATGCGCACATCCGGGGCCGCCAGGGCGTAGGCGATGTCGTCGCCCATGTTGGCGACCTTCTTCACCTGTACCCCGGGACCGAGCTCGATCTCGAACCGGGTCACGGTCGGTCCGCGGCTGGAACGCGCGACGGTCGCGTCGATGCCGAACTGGTCGAAGGTCTCCTGGAGCGCAGCGGTCTGCGCCTCGATCACCCGCCGCGAGTCACGGCCGACCACCCGACCAGCCGCGAGCAGGTCCAGCGAGGGCAGCCGATAGTCGTCGAAGTTCTCCACGGGGCGGACCTTGGCGGCCTTGCGCACCGTGGCCTCCCCCGGGACCCGGGCCCGCTCGACCGGCGGGTCCGGGACGTGTGCCACCTCAGCCGGTCCTGATGCCGTGTGCTCGTCGTCCTCGACCAGACCTTCGGCGAGGGAGGGCTGTGAGGCGCTCGTGGCGGCCAGGGTGGCCCGGACGCGGGTACCCGCGGCGTCGGTGACCGTGCCGTCCTCGCGAGCCGGGGCCCCGTCACCACCTCGCCCCGCGCGGCTCGACCGTGCGGCCGGGCGGACCGACTGCGGTTCGTCGGCGGTCCCCGCGCCATCGGCGTCCTGGGCACGGTCAGCGCGTGGGACCACCGAGGAGCGCAGCAGTTCGATGACCCTGCCGAAGGAGGTCCGGGTCACGATGAGGACACCGAGCAGCAGCAGCGCGACGAGCACCGCCGCGGCCCCCCACACCGACAGGGCCCACGCCAGCGGGGTCGCGACCGCCCAGCCCAGCAGGCCGCCGGCCTGCCACAGGGTGCGCATGCCCGCGCTCGGGTCGGGGCCGCCGGCCAGCAGGTGGAGTCCGCCGAGGATGCCGAGCAGGCCGATCGCCGCCCCGATGGCGATGCGCCCGACCTCGGGTCCCGGTCGTCCGATCACGACCAGCAGACCGAACCAGGTCAGCAGGACCGGGACGACGTAGCCCACCAGGCCGAGCAGTCCGAGGGCGACGGCCTCGAGGAACTCACCGACCGGCCCCGCCGCATCGGCGTAGGTTCCGAGGCCCACCAAGACCCCCAACACGACCAATGCCAGCCCGCCGATGTCGCGGCGACGCTCGCCGAGGTGCTCGGCGAACGCGGCCCCCACCCCGGAGGAGGATCCATCGGAGGTCCCGCCCGAGGAGGACCCACCACCGCGGCCACCCTTTGTCGAGGAGGTGCGGGAACGCGACGCTCCCGATGCCTTGGCCGGCGCCTTGCTGCCTGGCTTGGCAGCCCCGGTGCTCCTGGCGCCGGCACCCTTGCCGGTGGCCTT
>JAWLDJ010000043.1:7264-13409 GCA_041686695.1 Nitriliruptoraceae bacterium | reverse complement strand
CCGGCACCCTTGCCGGTGGCCTTGCCAGCACCCTTGCCGCCAGCCTTGGCCTTGCCGGCACCGCGCGAGGAGCGTTTGCGCGTGTTCGTGGACGAGGCCACGGCACCCCCTCGGCTCGGACTCGATCGTGGCCCGCGCAGAGTAACGGCACTGACAGGCGTGGAACTACACCCCTGGCGGCGACCGCACACCGACGCCGCCGGTCGAAGGGCGCCAGGGTCGCGCTGGCGGCCCCGGCAAGTTACGGTTACGACACCGTAAGCTACGTTGCCGGAACCCGTCGTCGGCCCGCCGCGCACCCGAGCCGAACCGCAACGACGTGGAGGAGTTCGCCGTGACCGAACCGATCATCGTGCAGGGCGGCATGGGTGTCGGCGCCTCCAGCTGGCAGCTGGCCCAGGCGGTCGCCAACCTCGGCCAGTTCGGCGTCGTCTCGGGCACCGCCGTAGCCGTCACCGTGGCCCGCCGGCTCTCCGAGGGTGACCCGGGTGGGCACGTGCGACGCGCACTGGACGCCTTCCCGGTGCCAGAGATCGCGACCCGGGTCCGTGATCGCTACTACCGAGCCGAGCCGAAGGCCCACGGTGCCCGCTTCCCCGGCGTCGCGCGCCCGGTGCTGGAGCCCGCGCGCAAGGATCTCGAACTGCTGGTCGTCGCCAACTTCGCCGAGATCACCATGGCAAAGTCCGGGACCGACGGCCTGATCGGCGTCAACTTCCTCGAGAAGATCCAACTCCCGACGCTGCCGTCGCTGTACGGCGCGGTCCTCGCCGGCGCCGATGCGGTCCTGATGGGGGCCGGCATCCCCGCCCACGTCCCAGCGCTGCTCGACCGGCTGGCCCGTCACGAGGACGTCGAGATGCGCGTCGACGTGGTCGGTGGCGACAAGGCGATCTCGCGCTTCTCACCGAGCGCCTTCCTCGACGGGCACCCGGCACCGGAGGTCACCCGTCCGAGGTTCTTCGCCATCGTGTCCTCCCACACCCTGGCCACCTACCTCGACCGCAACACCTCCGGGGCACCCGATGGCTACGTGGTCGAGATGCCGCTGGCCGGTGGCCACAACGCCCCGCCCCGCGGCAAACCGAGACTGGACGAGACGGGGCAACCGATCTACGGCCCCCGCGACGACGTCAAGCTGGACGCGATCGCCGCCCTCGGCAAGCCCTTCTGGCTCGCCGGCGGCTGGGGCACCCCCCAGCGCGTCGAGGAAGCCCTGCAGCTGGGGGCTGCCGGCGTCCAGGTCGGCACGGCGTTCGCTTTCTGCGAGGAGTCCGGTCTGACACCCGAGCTCAAGCATGCGGTCCTCGACCGTGTCGTGGACGGCTCCATGTCGGTGCGCACCGACCCCATCGCCAGTCCGACGGGGTTCCCGTTCAAGCTCGTCGAACTGGACGACACGATCGCCGAGGTGGCGGTGGCGGAGGCCCGGCCACGCAAGTGCGACGTCGGCTACCTACGCGAGGCCTACGCCAAGGAGGACGGCGAGCTCGGCTACCGCTGCTCGGCCGAACCGGTGGCCGACTTCGTTCGCAAGGGCGGGACGGAGGAGGACGCCGCCGGACGCCGGTGCCTGTGCAACGGGTTGTTGACCTCGATCGACCTCGGCCAGGTCCGACGTGAGGGCTACGCGGAGCCGCCGGTGCTGACCGCCGGAGACGACCTGCTCGACCTCGAGCGCCTCCTGAACGGCAGCAACCGCTACACCGCGCAGGACGTCGTCACACACCTACTGGCCCGCGTGGGGACCTCGGCCTGACACCTCGCCGGCCGGTGCTGGGCCGTGTGGATCTCGCGAGCGCCCGGCACCGCACGAGGCGAGCGCTCAGACCTCCTGCACGACCGGGAGGATGAAGGGCCGCCGACCGGTCTCCGAACGCCAGAACCTGCCGAGCGCCTGCACCACGTGACGTGAGATCGCGGCCGTGTCCTCGAACCTCGGCGACGGGAGTCCCTCGAGCTCGGTGTCGACCGCCTTGCGGGCCGCCTCGAGGATGTCGTCGGCCTGCTCGTGGAAGACGACCCCCTTCTGGGTGACGACCGTCCCACCGGCGATCCGACGGGCATGGGTGTCGATCGTGACGATGGCGATGCAGATGCCGTCCTCGCCGATCCGTCGACGGTCGCGCAGCAACGCCGGTCCGACGTCGTCGAGGAGCCCGTCGATGTAGACGTGACTGGTGAGCCGGCCCTCGCCCCGCGTCACCTCGCCGTCGCGGAGGACGACCGAGTCACCGTCCTCGCAGATGAACACCTTCTCGGGCAGGCACCCGGTCTCACGGGCGATCTCGGCGTGAGCGCGCAGGTGACGGTGTTCGCCGTGGACCGGGACGACGTGCTCCGGTTCCACGATGTTGTGGAACAGGATCAGATCCTCGCGGCTCGCGTGCCCCGAGACGTGCACGTGCGCGACGCCACCGTGGATCACGGTGCAGCCGCGGCGCGACAGGTTGTTGATGGAGCGGAACACCGCCTGCTCGTTGCCGGGGATCAGGCTGGAGGCGAGGATGACCAGGTCCCCCTCCCCCACCTCGAGCCGTCGGTGCTCGCCGGCCCCCATCAGCGACAGCGCGCTGAAGGGCTCGCCCTGGGAGCCGGTGGAGATGACGATCAGTTCCGAGCGGTCGTAGCGGTCCACGTCGTTGGGATCGACCGCCAGTTCGGCATCGAAGTCGAGGTAGCCGAGTTCCCCCGCGATCGCCATGTTGCGCACCATCGACCGCCCGACGAACACCGGTCGCCGCCCGACCGCGATCGCCGCATCGAGCACCTGCTGGATCCGGTGGACGTGGCTGGCGAAGGAGGCCACGACGACCAGGCCCTCGGCCTCCGTGAGGTGCTGGCGGATGGTGGCACCGATCGTGCGCTCGGGCTGGACGTGCCCGGGGTTCTCGGCACCGGTCGAGTCGGCCAGCAGCAGGTCCACACCCTCGTCACCGAGCCGGGCGAAGTGAGCGAGGTCGGTGGGACGTCCGTCCAGGGGCGACTGGTCCAGCTTGAAGTCCCCGGTGTGGACGATCATGCCCTCGGGCGTGCGGAAGGCCAGCGCGACACCGTCGGGGATCGAGTGGCTGACCTGGATCGCCTCGACGTCGAACGGACCCTGCGTGAACCGGTCTCCCGGCTCGACCTCGTGGAAACGCGGTCGCGGCAGGTCGGGCCATTCCTCCAGGATCGCCTCGCAGAACGCGATCGTGAGCCGGGTGCCGTAGACGTCGAGCGAGCGGTCCAGATCGCGCAGCAGGTACGGCAGGGCACCGATGTGATCGAGGTGCCCGTGGGTGAGGAACACCCCCTCGACGTCGTCGGCACGCTCGCTGAGCCAGGACCAGTCGGCCAGGATCAGATCGACCCCGAGGTGCTCCGCATCGGGGAACAACACGCCGACGTCGACGATCCCGATGCGCCCGTCGATCTCGATCGTGGCCATGTTGCGGCCGATCTCGCCGAGACCACCGAGGAAGGTGATCTCGACCCCGTCGCGTGCGCTCATCGTTGCTCCTGGATCGGCCGCAGGGCCGTGAGGACGGCCTCGACGGCCGCAGGCGACGCGTCGACGAGGGGAGGCCGGACCGGACCAGCCGGCAGGCCGAGCCGCGCCAGCGCTCCCTTCAGGGGTGCCGGCGACGGCTCGCGGAACAGCGCCCGGTGGACCGGCAGGCAGGCCAGGTGCAACTGTCGCGCCCGGGCCGGATCGGTCGGGAACGCGGCGACCATCGCGGCCAGCTCGGGGCCCACGAGGTGCGAGGCGACCGAGACGACCCCCACGGCACCCACCGAGAGCAGGGGCAGGTTCACCTCGTCGGCCCCCGACCACATGGCGTAGCCACCTGGCGCGCCCGCCGTCGCCCGCAGCAGGTCACCGGCGCGCCCGCAGTCCGCGGTCGCGTCCTTGACACCGACGATGTTCTCCACCTCGGCGAGCGAGACGTGGGTCGCAACGTCGATGGCGCGGGCACTGCGGCTCGGGATGTCGTAGACCACCATGGGCAGGTCGGTGGCGGCGGCCGCGGCCTTGAAGTGGGCATCGAGGCCGCGCTGGTCGGGGCGGTTGTAGTACGGCGTGACGACCAGAACCGCGTCAGCGCCGGCAGTGGCGGCCTCGGCCGTGGCAGCCACGGTCTTGGCGGTGTCGTTCGAACCGGTGCCGAGCATGACGGTGGCGCGGCCGTCGACGGTGGTGCGCACGACCCGCAGCACCTCGAGGGCCTCGGCGGCCTGCAACGTGGGTGACTCCCCGGTCGTGCCGTTGACCAGCACGGTGTCGGTGCCGTTGACGACGAGATGCTCCGCGAGGGCGGCGACCCCGTCGAGATCGAGGGCGCGGTCGGCGGTGAAGGGCGTCACCATCGCGGTGACGATCCTGCCGATGCCATCTGGCGGGCTCGGATGATCGAGCGGGGGGGTGGGCATCGAGGCTGATCGCCTCCTCGTGAGCGGTCGATCGCAGCAGCACGACCGGACCGGATCGATCCGGAACGGTCGGGACGCGGGGCACGGTCCCTATCCTAACGCCCATGCCTACTGGCCCGGGGTCACACCTCCTGGGGAGGGGCGGGACCACGACCCGAGGAGTCCGACGTGATCTGGCATGTGGTGCGATTCGACTGCACGGACCTGGACGAGTCGACCAGGCAGGAGCTGGAAGCCTCCCTGGCCGCCCTGGCCAGGCTCGACGAAGTGGCCTGGCTGCGGGTCGCCCGCGACGTGGAGGACCCGACGGTCACCGGCCTGTTGACCGGGTTCGCCGACGTGGACGCGCTGACCCGCTACCGCGTGCATCCGGAGCACCTCCCCGTGATCGAGCGCATCAGAGCGCTCGGGATCCCCACGGTCCGTCTCGACATCGCGACCGAGGATGAGCCCGCCGACCTGCCGTGACCAGCTCCCTCGTGCTGGCACATGCCGGTCCGGGCGCGACCTGGCAGGCGATGGTCGTGGCTGCCGCGATCGTGCTGAGCGGGGTCGTGCTGGCAGCCGGGATCGGACTGGTCGGGATGCGGCGGCCGAGCGACCTGGTGTCACCGGTGGCCGGCGCAGCGATCGTGGCTGGACTCGGGGTGCTGGGCAGCGAGGTGCTGTCGGACTGGATCGGTTGGGGGCTGCCGCTCGCGGTGGTGGCGCTCGCCACGTTGCTGCTGGGCGCGGTGGCCGGCGTCGACCTGCGCTTCCCGGCGCCGTTGCCGATGGGCGCGCTGGCCCTGGCCGGGGTCGGCGCCTGGCTGCTCTGGTCACCCCTGACCGTCGCGCTGCATCCGCCACCCGAGGTCCTGCCGCTCAGCGACGACGCTGACCTCGCGATCGTCACCCCGGCCGAGGGTGAGGAGGTCGCGGCCGGACCCGTACCCCTGTCGGTGGTCGTGACCGGTGGCTCGATCGGTCCCGGCGGCGCGTCGCTCGACGACCTCCCGGACGATCCCGAGGAGGCCGGACAGCTGACCGTGGGGATCGAGGAGGTGCGTGCCGACGACGGCGCCAGCCCACAGCAGCGGTTGGACATCGAGGTGACCGGGTGCACCCTCACCGCCCCCTGCGACGAGGTGCAGGTGGAACTGCCGGTGACGGCGGGTACCTGGCAGCTCACCGTCGAGCTGCAGCGTGGCGACGGCACCCCGCTGGCACCCCCCGTACGCGCACGCACCACCTTCACCGCCGTCGCGAACGGCTAGGTCAGGCCCGCGGGCCCCGCACGGCCGCGTACAGGTAGGCACCGGCGATCGCGAAGACCACCGCCTGGCTCGCGGCCGCCGCCGGGAGCAGTGGCAGGCTCGGCAGCCGTTCCGCCAGGGAGACGGGCACGGTCGGCAGCACGACCAACAGCAGGATCAGCGCGCCGACCGCCGGGACGAGGCGGTCGTGGCGTCCGGCACCCATGCCGAAGGCCGCCACCGCGCCAGCCGCGACGTAGGACGCCACCGGCCACCACACGCTGGTCTCACCGCCGTCGGCGGCCACCGCGTCGGTCAGGATCCGGGCCAGGTCGAGCAGCAGCAGCGGCACCACGCCGACCGCCACGCCGAGCAGCACGGTGCGCACGCGCTCGCTCATGCCGAGCCTTCCCCTGCTCCGGTGGGGCTGGCCCCGTGCGTTCGCTGCCCATCGGCCGCCCGTGCCTGGCGGCCGTCATCGGCCACCGGGGCCTGGC
>JAWLDJ010000043.1:5356-7164 GCA_041686695.1 Nitriliruptoraceae bacterium | reverse complement strand
GCCTGGCGGCCGTCATCGGCCACCGGGGCCTGGCTGGCACCTCCCGTCCGGGCCTGACGGCGACGTTCGGCGGACTGCTCCGACGCCAGGCGCTCCAGATCGCTCGCGCCATGGTCGACGTGGACCATCGCGTCCGCCACGGCTCGGTGTCCGGCGACCTGCCCGATCTGGCGATGCATCGCCTGTACGACCCGGCGGTACTGCGGGTGGCCCTGGGGGATCGAACGCAGCTCCAGCATCTGCATCGCCGCGCGGGCGTTCAACTGGAGCACGTAGCGCACGCGGTAGGCGAAGCACACCGCGTACTGGGCCGCCACGGGGTGGTCTGGAGCCAACAACGCCTCAAGCGCCGCGGAGCGTTCCAGGGCCTGATGCCAGCGCTCCTCCACGCCGGCCTCGGCGAGCTCCGGCGGGGTCTCGTACCCGTGTGCCGTGGTCAGGTCCTGCCACTCGAGCGTCAGCATCCGGTGGCGCTGCAGGTCCCGGAACCCTCCGTAGTCCCCCAGGACGTCGAACCGGTACCAGACCCGCTCGAAACCACGTCCCGGCTTGTGGCGCCGGTTGGCGCGCTCACCGACGTAGGCGGTGAGGACCTCGGCCCGACGTGTCGGGGACCAGCGCCGCACCTCCGCCTCCAACTGCTGCTCGGGGATCGTCACGTGCGGGTAGAGGGCGGCGGTGACCAGCGCCACCTCGGCGTCCACCGGATCACGCGGTGACCAGTCGGTCAGGGTGACGAGCTCGGCAGGCTGCACGGGGGCCGCCGGGACCAGCGCACGGGCCAGGGCGCGGGTCTCCTCGCGGCGAGCGGCCAGGTAGGCCGACCACGCCCCTCCCCGATCGGGACGGTCGACCCGGGTGAGGAAGGAGGGGATGACCTGCCTGAGCTCGGCCAGCAACCGGTCGGCGACGCTGCGCGACTCGGCCAGCTCGTCGGCCTGCAACCGCAGGAGCAGCCCCTCGTAGGACTGCCCGGAAGCGAACATCCCGATGTTGGAGGTGGTGGCCGCCGGCAGCAGGCCGCGGAGCAGGTCGAGGGCCTTGGCCTTCGTGGCGTTGCGGTAGGCGAAGGGGGAGGTGGCCTCGTCCTTGGGCCACCGCTGACGGACCCAGTCGAGGACCTGCGGCACCATCGAGGCGTACAGGTCGAAGATGGCGTCGAGGTGTTCGACGTAGGCCGCGGCGTGCGGACCGGCCATCACCTCCGCGTCCCGGTGATAGCGGTAGCGGCCGCCAGGCTTCGCGTCGTAGGGGATGTAGCGGGTGGACTGCTCCAGGTAGGCGGCCAAGCGGCCCCACTCGATCCGCTTGGTCAGCAGGTTCGAGACCTCCTCGAGGGCCACGTGCGCTCCCCCGAGCTGCGCCACCGAGTCATCGCCGTACTCGTTGAACACCTTGGCGTAGAGGGTGGCCGCCCGGGCTGCCGGATCGTCGGTGTCGAGGTCGGCGGCGAACTCGTCCAGGAACAGCCGTTTGAGCGAACCGCCGTACCGTGAGTAACGGGCGAACAGCGCGCCCTTGACGACCTCGGGCAGACCGGTGAGAGCGAACACCTCGCCGTCCGGGTCGGTGACGTAGCGGCTCAGCAGTTCACGCTCGTCGGCGGTCAAGGCCTCCGGTTCGGGATCGGACACAGCGGCCTCGGGTGATCGGGGGCGGCGGGTTACGGACCACGGCGCACCGCGGTCGGGGTCCGGCTGCGGGCGCCGTCGCCGGCTCGGCACGGTGACGCCAGGTCGTGCCGGCAGGCTAGCTGCAGCTCCCGCGAGGCTGCCGCCGGCGTCGCCACGACACGTCGACCTCGCCAC
>JAWLDJ010000043.1:0-5256 GCA_041686695.1 Nitriliruptoraceae bacterium | reverse complement strand
GGCCGGTGCCGCAGGATCAGGACGGTGCGGCGGTGCCAGCCGGACCGTCGGTCAGGATGGTCACGACCCGCTCGGCGAGCCGAGCGTGCCCAACCAGCCCAGGATGGAAGCGATCCGCGCCGAACACCTCGGGGCTGAGGTGTTCGCGGGGCATGTCGGCGAACGGGACACCGTGCATGGCGGCGACCGCGTGTTGGGCTTCGGCGACGCGACGGCATCGCCAGCCGACGGCGGGCCGCAGCACCACCGGCAACGCGGGCGCCATCGACAGATCGGGGCAGGTGTGGAAGACGATGTGCGCGTTCGGCGCCGCAACCTCACGGATCGCGGTCAGCAGGCGGTGGGTGGTGTCGGCGACCTCTGCGAACGATCGCACGGCGCGGAAGGCGTCGTTGGCACCGACACCGAGCAGCACGACGTCAGCCCCCCGGGCCGCGTCGACCTGGGTCCGGAGCACGTCGTCGGTGGTGGCCCCGTCCACCGCGACGCTGCGGACGGCGGTGGCGCGGCCATCGACGGCGACCAACGCCCGTGCCACCCGGCGCGGGACCGCCTCGTCCGCACTCTCGAGTCCGTGGCCGGCCGCGGCCGAGTCGCCGAGCATCACCACGGAGCGCGGCGGGAAACGACCGGGGAGGTCGAGCGCATGATCGAGCGGAGACACCCCGGCGGCACGGACCCGCATCCGCCGGACACCCCACGCCGCGTGGAGACCCGAGGCCAACGAGGCCGCGAGCAGTGCGACCGCCCCCAGCGTGCGGCTCCCGGCCACGGGCCCTGCCGGCACCGAAGGCGCGGGCAGTGGCGCGGGTCCAGCGTGGCGTCCAGCGATGTCGGCCACATGACCGGCCACGGGCTGCGTGGCTGACGGTGAGGTCTGACGTGGGCGCGGTCTGGAGGGCATACCGTCGCAGCCTAGGACCGGGATGCGCCGCCCGTCGCGCCGAAGGACCCCACAGGAACCAAAGGCGGCGTCTCCGGGCGACGATCGAGGAGCGAACAGGTGCGAGGACACGGCGGGATGCCGCTGCGCCCGATGGGTGACACCGCGGAGCTCAGCTCGCGCGGGCTGGATCGCACCGTCGCCCGGCGGGCGTGGGGCCTAGCGCGCCCCTACCGCAAGCGGCTGGTCGGGTTCGTCGCCCTCATCGTGCTGGCGGCGGGGGTGTCGGCCACTCCGCCACTGCTGATCCGGGAGATCATCGACGGGGCGATCCCCGCCGGCGATCGCCAGCAGCTGCTGTGGCTGTTCGCCGGGTTGGTGGGCGCCGGGCTCCTCGTGGCCACGGTGTCGATGCTGGAGCGGTGGTTGTCCTCCTCGATCGGTGAGGAGCTGATCCTCGACCTGCGCACGATGCTGTACCGGCACGTACACACCATGCCGATCGCCTTCTTCACCCGTACCCAGACCGGTTCGCTGATCACCCGACTGAACAACGACGTCATCGGGGCGCAACGCGCGCTGACCGGGACCCTGGGCGGCATCGTCGACAACCTCATCAGCGTGACGATCACCCTGATCGTGATGTTCACGCTGGAGTGGCGGGTCACGCTGATCGCGATCTCGCTGCTCCCGCTGTTCATCGTCCCGGCCCGCATCGTCGGAAGGCGGCTCCAGGCGCTCTCGCGCGAGGGCATGGCGCTGAACGCGGAGATGAACACCGTCATGACCGAGCGTTTCCACGTGGCGGGAGCGCTGCTGGTCAAACTGTTCGGGCGCATCGATCGGGAGGTCGAGACCTTCCACGACAAGGCCGAACGGGTGGCCACCATCGGGGTCAAGCAGGCCATGACCGGTCGGGCGCTGTTCGCCTCGTTGGGGCTCGTCGGCGCCCTGGCGACGGCGGTCGTCTACCTCGTCGGAGGGTGGTTGGTCATCGACGAGACCTCCGCGATCGAGATCGGGACCGTGGTCGCGCTCGGGCTGTACGTCACCCAGCTGTACGGTCCCCTGGCGCAGCTCTCCAACGCACGGGTCGATCTGATGACGGCGCTCGTCAGCTTCGAGCGGGTCTTCGAGGTGGTGGACCTCCCGCGGCCGATCGAGGACGCTGCTGGAGCCATCGAACTCGAGCACCCGACGGGCCGCGTCACCTTCGACCACGTGTGGTTCCGGTTCCCGGCGGCCAGCGGCTCACACCTGGCTTCGCTGGAGGGACCGACCGCCGCACACGGCGACGAGGCCTCCGACTGGATCCTGCGTGACATCGACCTGGACATCGCACCCGGGGAGATGATCGCGCTGGTCGGACGCTCGGGGGCCGGCAAGTCGACCCTGTCGTCGCTGGTGCCGCGGCTCCACGATGCCACCGAGGGTGCGGTCCGCATCGACGGCCACGACGTGCGGGCCCTGACCCTGACCTCGGTCGCCGATGCCGTCGGGGTGGTCAGCCAGGATCCGCACCTGTTCCACGACTCGATCGCGGTCAACCTGCGCTACGCACGCCCCGATGCCACCGACGCCGATCTCGAACGCGTGGCCCGTGCGGCCCGGATCCACGAGACGATCGCCGCGCTACCGGACGGCTACGACACCATCGTCGGCGAGCGGGGCTACCGCCTCTCCGGTGGGGAGAAGCAGCGGCTATCCATCGCCCGGGTGCTGCTGAAGGACCCGGCGATCGTCGTGCTCGACGAGGCGACCGCCCACCTCGACACCGAGTCCGAACGGCTGGTCCAAGCCGCACTGAAGGAGACGCTGGAGGGACGGACCAGCCTGGTGATCGCCCACCGGTTGTCGACCGTGGTCGATGCCGACGAGATCGTGGTGCTGGACGCCGGACGGATCGCCGAGCGGGGGACCCACCAGGAACTCCTGCTCGCCGATGGGCTGTACGCGGAGCTGGCGCGGACCCAGCTGGTCGGCGTCGGCTGACGACGCCGGAGGTGTCGAGGACCGGACGCAGCGGATCGCCCAACCGGTGGCGGCCACGGCCAGCGCGCGGGTGGCCGGGCAGACCGGACGGCGACCTCGCGGGTGGCAGGAAACAGCGGCATACCGCTGCGCAACGACACCCTGACCTGGACCACCCGCCACCGGCCCCTCGCGGGTGGCAGGAAACAGCGGCATACCGCTGCGCAACGACACCCTGACCTGGACCACCCGCCACCGGCCCCTCGCGGGTGGCAGGCAACAGCGGCATACCGCTGCGCAACGACACCCTGACCTGGACGGCCCGCCAGATCAGTCGGCGGGCGGCGGATCCTGCCGTCCCGCCTCATCAGGCGGTGCCGGCGCCCCGCCTTCTTGGTTGGGTGCGGTGGTGTCGTCCGTGGCCTCGGGCCCACCGGCTGGGGACTCGGGCTCGCGTACAGGGCCCGGTGTTGCGGTGGGCGCAGGCTCGGGCTCCGGGGCGGGTTCGGGGCTGGGCTCGCCCGGCGCAGGCTCGGGCTCCGGGGCGGGTTCGGGGCTGGGCTCGCCCGGCGCCGGCTCGGGCTCCGGCGCAGGCCCAGGCGCAGGGACCTGACCACCGGGCACCTCGGCGGGCTCCGGGGCAGGCGCGGGTTCCTCCGCAGCCTCGGCGTCGGGTACGTCGGGTGCGTCGGGTAGCCGGCGGCGGGTCTCCCCCGAAGCCCACTCCAACGCCTTGTGGTGCCGCTCGTCAGGGGTGATGCCGGCAGCCACCATCCGCTCGTAGACCTGCTGCGCCGGCTCGAGTTCGCCGGCACGCGCGTGGGCCCACATCAGCTCACGGTACGTCGGCTCGTCCACGCTGACCCCGGCGTCCTGCAACGCGCTGATCAGCGCGCCGGCACGCTCGTGCTCCTTGCCCTTGATCAGCACGCCGAGCAGCTTGGACGCATCGGCACTGGTCGGCTGCACGCCCTCCACGAGCAACCGCTCGAGCAGCGCCACGGCCTCGTCCCCCCGCTTCGCGCTGACCAGGGCCTGCAGCAGCGACCCGTAATGGCGGCCGTGGGTCAACGTGCCGGCCGCGCGTAACCGCTCCAGCAGCGCCAGCGCCTCGTCGATCCGCTGCGCTCGGACCAGCCGCTCCACCAGATCGCGAGCGACCCGGCGATCCGCCGGCACTCCGCGCGCCGTCAGCTCCTCGAACAGGGTCCATGCCGTATCCAGCTCACCGGCCTTGAGATGGCGGGTCATGATCTCCGCTGCCTTGGCTGGCGGGACGGGGACGCCGAGGATCAGCATCCAGTCGAGCACGCCGCTGGCGGCTGCCCGGCGGCCTGCCGACAACGACACGTCGATGAGCGACTCGAGGTTCGCCCCCGATGGGATCCGTCCGTCGGCAGCGAGCGCGAGCGCGTCGGCCCAGGCCCCGTCGACGTCACCAGCGGCCAGGCGCGCCTGCAGCACCGCGTTGCGGTGGAAACTGGTGGGCTCGGTCCCGGCGGCCCGCATCGCATCGAGCGCCGCATCCGCCGCCGTCGCGTCGCCGGCCTTCGCGTGTGCCAGCAGCAACTCGGTATGGACGTCCCCGGGGAGCTCCACGCCGGCCGAACGCAGGCGCTCGAGCAGGTCCAGCGCCCGGTCCGTGTGGCCCGCGCGAGCGATCATGGCGATCAGCTCGGTGGCCAGCCCGGGAGGCGGCCGCTGGTCGACGTCGAGCATGAGTTCGATGACGGTGCGCGTGTCCTTGATGGCGCGCCGCTCGAGGCAGTCGCGCAGGAGACGCTCGTACTCGGCCGGCGTCGCCGCCTCGCCGTGCTGGGCCATCTGCCGCAGCACCGCCCGGGCCGCTGGGTACCGCCCGGCCCCCAGGTAGACACTGAGCACCCCGTGGGCGTGGCGCGGCTCGGGCTCGACACCTTCGGCGTGGAGCTCGTCGAGCAGGGCGAGCGCCTGCTGGGTGCGGCCAGCGCGAGCGGTCGACAGGGCGACGTCCCAGCGCACCGAGGCCGGCGGCGTGACCCCGTCACGAGCCATCTGGTCGAACAGTCGCTGGGCCCCGTCGAGCTCACGGGCACCGAGGTAGGTGGCGACCAGCAGCTCGTAATGCTCCGCGGTGAAGGTCACCCCCCGCGTCTGCATCGAGGCCTCGACCTGCTGCACCATCCGCAGATCGCCGGCGAAGCGTCGCAGGGCCTCCAGGTAGGTGTCGCGCTCGGTCACGAGGCTGCCCTCCTCCCGGTGAGCCTGCACGGGACGACGGCAACGTCCGCGCGCTCTACCTGGTGCGATCACCCACGCGCACCCGTGGCCAACCGACCCTCGGCCGGAGCACGGACCGTAGCCGCTGCACCGCGGAGACGACGACCAGCGATGCCGTGCGCCAGCCCGGGCGTCGACCCCCG
>JAWLDJ010000042.1:0-17043 GCA_041686695.1 Nitriliruptoraceae bacterium | reverse complement strand
GAAGTCCCGCCCGCAGATCGGCACCCCCTGGTCGGAGGCGTACTGCCGGAGCACCGGGGTGTCCACGGTCAGGTTGGGCGCGCCGTTGGCGAACGGGACCCCCTCGAGCAGGGCCGCGTAGGCGTAGAGCATGGAAGGACTGATCGCGGGATCGTCACGGTCGATCGCGGCCTCGAAGGCGGCGAGGTCGGCGTGCGCCGGGCCCGGTTCGATGTAGACCTCGGTGGAGGCGCACCACACCATGACGATGCGGTCGCACCCGTGCTCCTCGCGGAACGCCTGCAGATCGCTGCGCACCCCCTCGAGCATCGCGCGCTTGCCCCGTGACGGCATGACGTTCGGGCCGTCGAGCTTCTTCACGTAGCCGGGGTCGAAGGCGGCCGCCATGGGCCGGATCGCCCGCAGCGCGTCGCCGATCGGTTCGAGGTGGCGTGCCGCATCCAGCACCCCGGCGTTCAGGGCGGAGACGTAGGCGTCGTCCGGGTACGGGTCCCACGCCCCGAACACGATGTCGTCGAGCGCAGCCAGCGGCACCAGGTCGGCGACCCTCGGGGTGCGACCCTCGGTGCGCTTCCCGAGCCGGACCGTGCCCATCTGGGTCAGCGAGCCGATCGGTGCGGCCTGGCCCCGACGGATCAACTCGACCCCGGCGATGAAGGTGGTGGCCACGGCCCCCAAGCCCACGCACACCACGCCCAGCTTGCCGCCCGCAGGGGTGATCCTTGGAGACGGCGGGGGGACGGGATCCGGGTCGGGGGTCATGGCGGTCCTTGCTTCGGGCCGGGTGTGTGGTGGCGGCACCCGTGACCCTAACCCGCCATGTCGCGATCAGGGGCTGACCGTGGCACGCTGCTCGGCCGCTCGCAGCGACGGTGAGGTGCCGACCATCGCCCGCATGGTGGTCAGCGTCGCCCCGGCCTGAGCCACCGCTGCACGCGAGGCCCACCCCGGGCGCCGTTGCTCCAGTGCCTCCTGCAGCTGCGGTTCCAGCGACCCGAGCGCTCCGGTCAGCAGCGACCGGTAGCCGGCCCGTGCGGCCAGCGGGATCGGCGGCTTGCGCAGGAACGCGAGTGCCTCCCGTCCCTGGTGGTTGATCCCGAGATCGTGGTGGAAGCTCGCGAGCACGTCCTCCAGGCCGGCAACGGAGGTCGGGAGCGTGCCGTCGGCGAGCATCGGCAGGTGGACCCGACCCGCACGCAGCTCCGCCTGGGCGGCCGGATCGCGCAGCAGCTCCTGGAGATCGACGCGGGGGTCCAGCAGTGCCCCGATGCGGGACTGCTGTGCGACGAAGGCATCCTCCTCTGCAGGCGAGAGGACCTGCGGCGCCCACAGGCGGTGGCCGGCCAGGAACGACGAGGTGAGCGCGATCGACACCCACGTCAACAGCCTCGGATCGTCGGCCCGGTAGGAACGCCCGTCGGGGGCGGTGCCGCGCACCTTGGGGTGGACGGCCCGCACCCGGCGTGAGACCTGCAGGGCCTCGCGCGTGGAGCCGAAGGTGGTCGTCGTCACGTAGGCGGAGGTGCGTTGCAACCGCCCGAGCGGATCCTCTCGGAAAGCGGAGTGGTCGTGGACGCCCGCCATCGCCAGGGGATGCGCCACCTGGACGAGCAGTCCGCGCAACCCACCTGCGATCGCGGCGGGCTCACCGATCACGACCCAGGACACCGAGCCGGGTCCCGTCAGGCCAGGGTCCCCGGGATCGGCGTCCGGGTCGAACGGCGGACCGCCGAACAGCCGGGTGAGGACCTTGCGGATCATCGCCCGGGCGAACGGCACACCGACCTCGGCCGCGCGGTCCTGGGCGCCGCGCAGCGTCGCGCCGCGGTCCTGGGTACCGGTCACCTCGCCGTGGTCTGCGGCCGGTCGGCCCGTACGCCAGACGTCGTCGGGTTCGAGCGGTGCTGCCGGAGCAGGCGATGTGCGCCCGGACCCTCGGGTGGGCCGGGCGGGGGAGGGGGAGGGTGCGCGGTCATCGGTCATGTCGGGACTTCGAGGCTGCGTCGGGTCCGGCTCGCTGTCGTCCGGCTGGCTGTCGTCCGGCTGGCTGTCGTCCGGCTGGCTGTCGTCCGGCTCGCTGTGGTCCGGCTCGCTGTGCTCCGGCGGCGGCTCGCCGCGACTCAGTGTCGGCGGTCCCCGTAGCCGCCGGCCACATCATCGAGGGCCGGTTCGGGGTCGAGCGGGATCAGGTCGTCGAGGACCAACTGCTCCGGGGCTCTGGACGTGGCGTGCTCGGCGGCACGCGGGCCGTCCAGCGCCTCGCCGGTCAGGGCGGTCCACCACCACCGCATCCCTCGCGGGGCCGATCGCACGCCCAGCTGCGAGAAGCGCACATCGATGCGCCCGAGGAACGCGACCTCGGCGACCACCTCGTCGACCACACGCCGCACGTCCTGGTCGTGCGGGTAGTCGGCCCGCAGCAGTGGCAGCACGTCACGCCGGTCCTCGACGGCCGCGTAGCGCGCCGCCATCGGGCTCGGGTGCGCCGCGAGCCGCGAACGTGCAGCACGCCACAGCAGCTTCTGGCGCGCGAACCAGTCCCAGGCGTACGCCGGAGGTCCTCTGTCCGACATGGTCCGCTCCCGAGAGGTCCGGCCGGCAGCGTAGAGCCTCGGAGCACGGTGAGCCGACCGCGGCGTCAGCTGCGTTCGGCGGTGGCCTGGACGAGGCGGTCGAGCGCCGCGTTGAACGTCGAGCTCGGACGCATGACCTCGGCGGCCTTGGCACGGTCGGGCCAGTAGTAGCCACCGATGTCGGCCGGTTGGCCCTGGACGGCGGCCAGCTCGGCGACGATCGTCTCCTCCTGCTCGGCGAGCTCCCGTGCCAGCGGTGCGAAGATCGCCGCCGCCTCCTCGTCATCGCTCTGCGCCGCCAGCTCCTCGGCCCAGTAGCGGGCGAGGTAGTAGTGGCTCCCGCGGTTGTCGAGCTCCGGCACGACCCGGGACGGGGAGCGGCCCTCCTCGAGGATCCGGCCCACCGCCGCGTCGAGCGTGCGTCCGAGCAGGCGCGACCGTGGGTTGTCGAACCGGTCGGCGAGGTGCTCGAAGGAGGCCGTCAGCGCGAGGAACTCACCGAGCGAGTCCCATCGCAGGTGGTTCTCCTTCAGCAGCTGCTGGACGTGCTTGGGCGCCGAGCCGCCCGCCCCGGTCTCGAACAGCCCACCCCCGGCCATCAACGGCACGATCGAGAGCATCTTGGCCGAGGTCCCGACCTCCAGGATCGGGAACAGGTCGGTGAGGTAGTCGCGGAGCACGTTGCCGGTGACCGAGATCGTGTCCTTGCCGGCCTTGACCCGCTCGAGGGTGGTACGGGTGGCCTCCGCGACCGGCAGGAAGTCGAGCGTGAGCCCCTCGGTGTCCAGGCCGGCGAGCTCGTCGTGGACCTTGCGCAGGATCTCGGCGTCGTGGGCACGGGTCTCGTCCAGCCAGAAGACCGCCGGGGCCCCGGTCGCGCGGGCGCGCGTGACGGCCAGGTGCACCCAGTCACGGACCGCGTCGTCCTTGGTCTGGCAGGCCCGCCAGATGTCACCGGTGGCCACCGGGTGCTCGAGCAGGGTGGCGCCGGCGCTGTCGATGACCCGCACCGTGCCGTCGGCGGGTACCTCGAAGGTCTTGTCGTGGGAGCCGTACTCCTCGGCCTTGCGCGCCATCAGCCCGACGTTGGGGACGCTGCCCATGGTGGTCGGGTCGAAGGCGCCGTTGGCCTTGCAGAACTCGATCGTCTCGCCGTACAGCGACGCGTAGCTCGAGTCCGGGATCACGCACTTGGCCGGCTGCTGCTCGTCGTCGGCGTTCCACATCGTCCCGGAGTCACGGATCACGACCGGCATCGAGGCGTCGATGATGATGTCGGAGGGCACGTGCAGGTTGGTGATCCCGCGGCTGGAGTCGACCTGGGCCAGGCCCGGGCCGTGCTCGTACGCCGCAGCGATGTCGGCCTCGATCGCGGCGCGTTGCTCGGCGTCGAGATGCTCGAGCGCGCGCTCGAGGCTGGCCATCCCGTCGTTCGGGCTGACGCCGAGCTCGGCGAGGGTCTCGCCGTGGTTGGCGAACACCTCGGCGTAGTAGGTCCGCACGGCGTGGCCGAAGATGATCGGGTCCGAGACCTTCATCATCGTGGCCTTGAGGTGCACGGAGAACAGCACGCCCTTGGCCTTGGCATCGGCGATCTGCGCGGCGAGGAAGTCCGTCAGCGCCTGTCTCGACAGCACCGCGGCGTCCAGGATCTCCCCGGCCTCGAGGGGGATCGATGCCTTGAGGACGGTCACCTCCCCGTTCGCGTCCACGTGCTCGACGCGCACCTCGGTGGGGGCATCGACCGTCACCGAGCGTTCGGAGGATCGGAAGTCCCCATCGGTCATCGTGGCCACGTGGGCGGGGGAGTCGCTGGACCAGGCACCCATGCGGTGGGGGTGCTTGCGGGCGTAGGCCTTGACGGCGGACGGCGCGCGGCGGTCCGAGTTGCCCTCGCGCAGCACCGGATTGACCGCGCTGCCCTTGACGGCGTCGTATCGGGCTTTGATGGCGGCTTCGTCGTCGTCGGCCGGGGCTTCCGGGTACTCGGGGACGGCGTACCCGGCGGCTCGTAGCTCACCGATCGCGGCCTTGAGCTGGGGGACGGAGGCGCTGATGTTGGGCAGCTTGATGATGTTGGCCTCGGGACGCTTGACCATGGCGCCCAGCTCGCTGAGCGCGTCGCTGACGCGCTGGTGCTCCTCGAGGTGGTCGGAGAAGGTCGCCAGGATGCGACCGGCGAGCGAGATGTCCCAGGTCTCCACCTCGACGCCGGCGGCGCCCGCGAAGGCGTCCAGGACCGGCTGCAGCGACTCGGTGGCCAGCGCCGGCGCCTCGTCGGTGTAGGTGTAGATGATCCTGCTCATAGGTGGTCGGGTCCCTGTCGGCGGTCTCGGGTCTGGGTGCGGGCACACGGCCGGTGACCGTGGGTCCGCCTCGTGGCCACGCTACTCGTTCCGCTGCGCGCAGCGAGGTTCGAGCGCCGCAGCCGACGTCGGTGGTCGGCGCGGTGCACGCGCGGCAGGTAAGGAAACCCTAAGTTGGGTTGTCAGGGTGACGGGCAGGGGGGTTAGGTTCGCCTTACCGGTACCGTGCCGCGGTATCGCTTCCCATCGCTCCCATCGGGCCCGCTGCGCCCACCTCTGGAGGCTCCATCGTGCGCACCTCGAGACGTTCCCAACGCTGGCTGCTCGCGGCCACGGCTGCGATCGCGTTGCTGGTCGCCGCCTGCGGCAGCGACGGATCGGCCGATGACCCGGACACCGAACCGACCGAGACCGAGAGCGACGACACGACCGACGACGACACGGCCGACGACGACACGACCGACGACGACGCGGACGCCGAGGCCGAGGACGGCGAGCAAGCGGCCGACGGGCCGATCACGGTCTACTCGGGGCGCAACGAGGACTTCGTCGGCTTCATCTTCGACGACTTCGAGGCCGCCACCGGCATCGAGGTGGAGGTCCGCTACGGCGACACCGCCGAGCTCGCCGCCACCATCGTGGAGGAGGGGCCGGCGAGCCCGGCGGACGTCTACTTCGCGCAGGACGCCGGGGCGCTGGGCGCCCTGCAGGCCGAGGGGCTGCTGACCGAGCTGCCCGACGACGTGCTCTCGTCGGTCGAGCCGACGTTCCGCTCGCGTGAGGGGGAGTGGACCGGCACCACCGGGCGGGTCCGCGTCCTGGCCTACAACACCGACAACGTCGATGCGGCCGAGCTCCCGGACTCCGTGCTGGAGCTGACCGAGCCCGAGTGGGAGGGCCGGGTCGGCTGGGCGCCGACCAACGGTTCCTTCCAGGCCTTCGTCACCGCGCTGCGCCAGACCGAGGGCGAGGACCTCGCCCGCGAGTGGCTCGAGGGCATGATCGCCAACGGCGCCGTGGAGTACCCGAACAACACCGGCATCGTGGAGGGCATCTCACGCGGCGAGGTCGACGTCGGCATCACCAACCACTACTACCTGTACCGCTTCCTCGCCGAGGATCCCGATTTCCCCGTGGCCAACCACTACCTGCCCGGCGACATCGGCGGTCTGGTCAACATCGCCGGTGTGGGCGTGCTCGAGTCCAGTGGCAGCAAGGAGGCGGCCTTCGAGCTGGTGCGCTACCTGCTCAGCGAGGAGGTGCAGACCTACTTCGGGCAGAACGCGGACACGATCGAGTTCCCGGTCGTCGACGGCGTCGACGCGCCCGAGCTGCCGTCGCTGGAGGAGATCGAGCCGCCGGATGTGGATCTGTCGGATCTGGAGGACCTCCAGGGCACCCTGCAGCTGCTCCAGGACGTGGGCGCCCTGTCGTGAGCTGCTCGGCCGGCGCTGGGCCGCCGGCGGCGGTGCGATCGGTGACCGGTAGCGTGGGTCGCCGATGACCACCGAGCCGCCCAGCACCGGCCCGCCCAGCACCGGCCCGCCCAGCACCGAGCCGCCGGGCACCGACCTGGCGGGCGCTGGCGACCTGCTGACCCGTCGTGGTCCCGGACGGCCGAGCCGCCGACCGGGGACCCGACGGGTCGCTGGCGTGCATCCGGCCGTCTGGGTCCCGGCCCTGCTGGTCGCGGCCGCCATGCTGCTCCCGGCGGTGTACCTCGTGCTGGCGACGGCCGAGCTCCCGCCGGAGCGCATCTGGGCGATCGCGACCGACCCCGCCACGCTCCGGCTGGCCGGGCGGACCCTGCTGCTGGGCACCTCCGTGACGCTCGCGAGCCTGCTGATCGGCGTGCCGCTGGCGTGGCTGACGGTCCGCAGCGATCTGCCGGGGCGCCGGTTCTTCGCGATCGCGACCGGCCTGCCCCTGGTGATCCCCACCTACGTGGGTGCCTTCACGCTGGTCGGTGCCTTCGCCCGGGGCGGCTTGGTCGAGGAGTGGCTGGGCATCATCCCCCCGGCGCCCTACGGCTTCTGGGGCGCCTTCACGGCCCTGACGCTGTTCAGCTTCCCCTACGTGCTGATCACCGTGCAGTCGGGCCTTCGGGGCCTCGACCCCACCCTGGAGGAGGCCAGCCGGCTACTGGGCAACGGGCCCGTGCGCACCTTCCTGAAGGTCACCGTGCCCCAACTGCGCGCATCCGCTGCCGCCGGGGGGCTGCTGGTGATGCTGTACGTGTTCTCGGACTTCGGCGCCGTGTCGATCCTGCGCTACTCCACCTTCACCCGGGGGCTGTACCTGCAGTACCGCTCCGCCTTCGATCGCTCGCCCGCGGCGCTGCTCGGGCTGCTGCTCGTCGGGATGACGGTGGCGGTGATCGTGGTGGAGGCTCGGGTGGCCCGCGACCGTGGCGGACAGTTCGGCACCCGGGGCCCGACACGTCGCGGAGCCCCCGTGCCGCTGCGGGCCTGGCGTTGGCCGGCCGTCGGTCTGTGCTCGTTGGTGGTCCTGCTCGGACTGGCGACGCCGGTGACCGTGGTCGGGTTCTGGCTGGTGCGTGGCCTCCAGGCCGGGGAGCAGGTCAACGTGACCCTGGGTCCCGCTGGGCGCAGCCTGCTGGCGGCCGGGCTCGGTGCCGTGGCCGTGGTGGCCGCCGCGCTCCCCGTCGCGATCTGGTCGGCGCGTTCCTCCTCACGGATGGCACGGCTGGTCGAGCGCGCCTCCTTCACCGGCTACGCCCTGCCGGGCATCGTCGTTGCGCTCGCGCTGGTGTTCGTCGGGATCCGGCTGGCGACGCCGCTCTACCAGACGCTGCTCATGCTGGTGTTCGCCTACATGGTGCTGTTCCTGCCGCAGGCGGTGGGAGCGATCCGGACCTCGCTGCTGCAGGTCAACCCCAACGTGGAGGCCGCTTCACGGGTCCTCGGGGGGTCGCGGCTGGCCACCCTGCGGCGGGTGACCCTGCCGCTGGCGCGCCGCGGCGCGATCGCCGGCGGTGCGCTGGTGTTCCTGACCGCGCTCAAGGAACTGCCGGCCACCCTGCTGCTGGCGCCGACGGGCTACGACACCCTGGCGACCCGGGTGTGGTCGGCGACCGAGGAGGCGTTCTACACCCGGGCCGCGGTACCGGCGCTCGGGTTGATCCTGATCGGCTCGGTGCCGCTGGCGGTCGCGATGTTCCGGGAGCGCCGCGAACGCTGACGCTTCAGGCCGACACGACGTCGGTGGCGTCGGCCGGAGCCGAGGTGTCGTGGTCGCGGTCGAAGGCGACGACCGGCCCGATGACGTCCAACCGGACCCGGTCGCCGCGGGCCAGGTCGAGCCCGGGGCCCCGCCGTGACCGCAGCTGGTAGCCGCCCGCCACCTCGACGGTGACCAGCTGGTCGTGCCCGAAGTAGGACAGGGCCGTGACCACCCCCAAGCCGTGCTCCGCCCGTCGTAGCTGCAGGGACTCCGGCCGGACCACGACGGTCACCTCGCCGGCCCGCAGCGCGCGGTCGCTCGGCAGGCGGCCGATCGGTGTGTCGACGAGGTAGCGGCCGGCGCGGGTCCCGGGCAACACGTCGGCCTCGCCCACGAACTCGGCCACGAACCGCGTGGCCGGCTCCGTGTACAGCGTCTGCGGGGCGGCGACCTGGTGCACCCGGCCGCGGTCCATCACCGCGACCTGGTCCGCCAGCGAGAGGGCCTCCTCCTGGTCGTGGGTCACGAACACCGCGGTCTGTTCCGCGGCATGCAGGATCGTCCGCACCTCCTCGCGGACCGCGGCACGCAGGGAGGCGTCGAGGTTGGAGAAGGGCTCGTCCAGCAGGATCAGGTCGGGCTCGGGAGCCAACGCGCGCGCCAGGGCGACCCGTTGCTGCTGGCCGCCGGACAGCTCGGTCGGCAGCCGTTGGCCCAGCGTCTCGAGCCCGACCAGTCGCAGCGCCGAGGCGACGCGGTCCGCACGCTGGTGGCGAGGCAGCTTGCGCAGGCCGTAGGCGACGTTGCGGGCGACGTCGAGGTGGGGGAACAGCGCGTAGTCCTGGAAGACCATCCCGACGTTGCGACGTTCCGGTGCCACCGCGACCCCGGGGCCGGTGACCAGCTGACCGTCGATCTCTATGGCTCCCTCGTCGGGATCGAGGAGACCGGCGACCAAGCGCAGCACCGTGGTCTTGCCGCACCCCGAGGGCCCCAGCAGCGCCGTCAGGCTGCCGCGTGGCACCTCCAGGTCGACCCGATCGACGGCGACGAGCTCGCCGTAGCGCTTGGTCAGCCCGACGCAGCGCAACGCCGGCCGCGCGGCATCGTCAGGGTGCACCGTGGCTCCGGCGGGTCGTTTCGGATCGGGGACGCTCGTCCCCAGGGAACCAGGCCCAGGGAACCAGGCCCAGGGAACCAGGCAAGCAGCCCCGGGCAACCCGGGGCCAGCCAACCAGGCCCAGGGAACCAGGTCGGACGGCGGTGGAGGGGGCGGGCCAGGTTAGGCTACCCTTCCACGGTGCGCTGGCTCCGGGTGTCCTCGGCGCCCAGTCCGCCGCCCCGCCTGCTCCCGGCCCGGAGAACGACGTGTCAGCTGTCCTCCACGACGCCGCATCCGGCCACGGCCACGGGCACGGCCGTGGCCCGACCCACGGACCCACACCCTCGGTCGAGGACCACGGGGCCGAGAGCCATGGGGTCGACAGCCTGGTCACCGAGGTGCTGGAGATCCTGCTCGAACACCACGAGCAGGGCGTTACCGTGGCCGCCGCGACGATCGTGAGCCGGCTGCCGGTCGATCCGGCCCTGGTCGACGCCGCGCTCGTCCGGCTGCTGGAGGCCGGGACCGCGGAACTGGTCGACGCGAGCCAGGGCGAGCTCAGACTGAGCGGTCCGGGGGTCCAGGTGGCGGTCACCGCCGTGCGTCGGCATCGTCTGACGGAGCGGTTGCTGTCGGACGTGATCGGCCTGGAGTGGTGGAAGGTGCACCACGAGGCCGAGCGTTGGGAGGGCGTGGTCTCCGGTGACGTCGAAGCCAAGCTGATCGAGCTGCTCGGTGATCCCGGGACCTGCCCCCACGGCAACCCGATCCCGGGTTCGCGGCATGCGCCGGAGCAGTCGGAGGCGATCCTGCTGGCCGACGCCCCGGTCGGCCCCGTCCACGTCCTGCGCATCACGGAGACGCTCGAGGGTGACGACGAGGCGTTGCAGTTGCTGCAGAACTGCGGCTTCCTGCCCGGCAAGGACGCCGAGGTCCAGCGCATCGAGCGTGGCTGGGTCCAGGTCGCCGGTGCCCATCACGATGCCGCCCTACCGCCGCACGTCGCGGCACACACCTACGTCGCTCCGCGGTGACCACCGGGAGCCCGGGCGTGTGCCGGTACGGTGCCCGGTATGAGCGCACTCGGGGAGCACCAGAGCGACCGTCGCGGCGTGGCCGTGCTCGGCGACCGCGTGCTGGTGGCACCACCCGAGGACGCCGAGCGGCGCTCGCGCGGCGGGATCGTGATCCCCGCCACGGCCCGCTCCGTCGACCGCAAGGGCATCTGGGGGCTGACGATCGAGGTCGGCCCGAACGTGCGCCAGGTCGCCACCGGCGATGACGTCCTGTACCTGCCGGAGGACGCGATCGAGGTCGACATCCAGGGTGAGCCCTACCTGATCGTGCGCGAGCGCGACGTCCACGCGGTCGCCTCCCGACAGGCCGACAACGCCACCGGGCTGTACCTGTGAGCACCGCGGCCGGTGCCGCCGTCGGCCCACCACCGGGCATGCGGGTCCGGTTGTCGTCCAACGAGTCACCCTTCGGCCCGTCCCCGGCCGCGGTCGCGGCCGCGGGCGCGGCGCTCACCGAGGGGCACCGCTACCCGGACGACACCAGTGCCACGTTGCGGGCCGCGGTCGCCGCCGAGGAGGCCGCAGCGCCCGCGGAGGTGGCCGTGGGCAACGGCTCCGCCGCCCTGTTGATGGAGCTGCTCCCCGACCGTTGCGCGCACGATGCCGGGGCGGAGGTCGTCGCCTTCGAGCGTTCGTTCATCGTCTACCGCCTCGCGACACGCAACGCCGGCGCCCGGTACGTCGAGGTACCCACCGGCGGGCCGGCCACCGCGGCCGGCCCCGGCTACCAGCGCGACGTGGAGCGGCTGCTGGCAGCCGTGACCGATCGCACCCGGGTGGTGGTGGTCGACAACCCGGCGAACCCGACCGCAGCCCACCTCAGCGGTGCGGCCCTGGTCCACCTCGCCGGCCAGCTGCCCGATCACGTGACCCTGGTGGTGGACGAGGCCTACCACCACTTCGCCACCGGGCAGGACGGGTACGCACGGGCACGGACCCTCACCCTCGAGCACCCCCGGGTGGTGGTCGTGACGACCTTCTCCAAGGCCCACGCGCTCGCAGGCTTGCGGGTCGGCGCACTGCTCGGACCCGCTGAGTTGGTGGCCTCGGCGGACGGTCGGCGGCCGCGCTTCAACGTCACCGCGCCCGCGCAGGCCGCGGCCGTGGCCAGCCTCGGCGATCAGGGACACCTCGCTGCCACGATCGACGGCACGCTGGCCGGCCGTCGGCGGCTGTCCGACGGGTTCGCCGCGCTGGGCATCCCGCACTCGGCCGGGCTGGGCAACTTCGTCACCCTCGAGCTCGGGATCGACGCCGAGCAGGTCGTGGCGGCCTACGCCGCGCGCGGCATCGGCGTCCGGGCGCTGAGGCCCTACGGGTTGCATGAGCAGGTCCGGATCACCGTCGGCACGCCCGAGGAGGTCGACGAGGTGCTGGAGGCCTCCGCACAGGTCCTGGCCGAGGTCCCCAGCCGGCACTGACCGTTGCCTGCGGTCGCTACCTTGCCGGGACGTCCCTGTCCCCGAACGGAGCGCGCTGACCGGTGCCTCGTGGCCCTGTGCGTACGCGGGCGGCGGTGTTGCTCGCCGTCGGCCTGGTGCTGGTCGTGCTGGCGGCCTGCAGCGCCGGTGACGACGGGGTGGTCGACTTCGGTGCGACGCCCGGTGAGGACGCTCCACGGGTCCCGGCCGACGACGGCGTGGACGTCTTCGCGGTCCCGGCGCCGGAAGAGGTGCCGCCGGTCGATGCCCGGCTGGTCAGCGGGAGCTGGCCGGAGGCCGCCGCCTTCATCGCCCGGGAAGCCGAGGCCGGGAACCCGACGCTGGTCAACATCTTCGCCAGCTGGTGCGGTCCCTGCCGAGCCGAGGTGCCGATGCTGCTCGCGGCCCGGGATGCCAACCCCGATGTCACCTTCCTCGGCATCGATCATCTCGATCGCCGTGAGGACGGGGAAGCCTTCGTCGAGGAGCTCGGGATCGACTTCGCCACGATCCACGACCTGCAGGGTGACGTCGCCTTCGCGGTGGGCGGGCGCGGCATGCCGACCACCGTGGTGTTCGACCGTGACGGGCAGCTGGCCGGCCGGGTGGTGGGCGAGCTGACCGAGACCAGCCTCGGCCAGCTGCTGGACGCGGTGCGGTGACCACGCCCGATCCGACGCCGAAGCTCCTGCTGCCGTCGGAACTGGACGCGCTCGGCGCCCGTCGCCGGTGGGTCGAGGTGCCGGGTGGCTGGCTCGCCGTTGCGGAGCTCGGGCCCGCCGACGCGCCGGCCTGGGTGCTGGCCCACGGGGTCGGTTCCTCCGCGCGCTTCCTCGCCGCGGCCTTCGCCCGGCCCGTGCTCGACGCCGGGGCGCGTCTGGTGGTCTCCGACCTGCGCGGGCACGGCGCGTCCCTGCCCGCCCGCCGCTCGTGCGAGCACCACCTCGACGTGCACGCGGCGGATCTCGCGGCGGTGGTGGCCAGCGTCGAGGGGCCGGTGGCCGTGACCGGCGGCGTGTCGCTGGGGGCGCACGCGGCCGTCCGGGCGGCCACCACCGGGACGCGGGCCGGCGCGGTGGTGGGCTGCCTGCCGGCCTGGCTCGGGCTGTCCTCGCGCGGCCGCGGCCCGCACGCCGCGGTCGCGGCGCGGGTCACGCGGGAGGGGATCGGGCCGATGATCGCCGAGCTGCGGGCCGACCACGCGCTCGCTCCCTGGCTGCGGGCGACGCTGCTCGCCGACTACCCGCGGCACGACCCGGCGAGCCTGGAGGCGGCGCTGCGCGCCCTGGACGGGGCCGAGGCGCCGAGCGTGGCCGAGCTCCGGGCGCTGGAGCCACCGCTCGCGGTCATCGGATGGCCGGACGACCCCGGCCATCCGCTGGCGGTGGCGCGACGCTGGAGCGACCTGGCGCCGCGCTCGGCGCTGGCGAGGATGACGATCGCGTCCCTTGAGGGGCAGCTGTCCCGGCTGGGCCGCGCGGCCGTGGTCACGGTCCGTTCCCTCAGACCGGACGGTGACCTTGGCCCCCCGGCGCCGCTCAGCGCTCCTGGCCGCGGGCGAGCACGGCACGAGCGACCCGCGAGGCCGGGGCACGACCGAGCTGGCCGGCCATCCATCCCGTGACCGAGATGACCTCCGAGAGGTCGACGCCGGTGTCGACGCCGGAGCCCTCCAGGGCGTAGAGCAGGTCCTCGGTGGCCAGGTTGCCGGCCGCGCCCGCTGCGAAGGGGCAGCCCCCCAACCCGCCGGCGCTCGTGTCCGCGATCCGGACGCCCGCCTCGAAGGCGGCCAGGGTGTTGGCCAGGCCCTGCCCGTAGGTGTCGTGCAGGTGGACCGCGAGCCGGTCCACCAGCACCGTCGGGGACAGTGCCGCGATCAGGTCCTGCACCTGCAGCGCGGTGCCGACCCCGATCGTGTCGCCCAGGGACACCTCGTCGCACCCGAGCTCGAACAGCTCGGTGGTGACCCTGCGCACATCGTCGAGCGGGACCTCGCCCTGGTAGGGGCAGCCACACACCATCGAGACGTACCCGCGGACCCGAAGGTCCTGGCGTTTGGCCCGCCGGACGACCCCACCGAAGCGCTCCAGGCTCTCCTCGATCGTGCAGCCCAGGTTGCGTTCGCTGAACGGCTCGGACGCGGAGGCGAAGACCGCGATCTCGGTGGCACCTGCCGCCAGGGCCCGATCGAGACCCTGCTCGTTGGCCACCAGCACCGGGTAGCGCACCCCCGCGACGGGAGTGATGCCGGCCAGCACCTCGGCCGCGTCGGCGAGCTGTGGGACGAGGTCCGGCCGGACGAAGGAGGTGGCCTCGACCACCTCGAGTCCGGTGGCGGCCAGCCGGTCGATGAAGGTGATCTTCGTCGCGGTCGGCACCGTGCCGGGCTCGTTCTGCAAGCCGTCGCGCGGTCCGACCTCGACGATCCTGATGCGTTGCGGCAGCTCCACGCTCACTCGCCTCCTGGCCGGTCCCCGGCCGCGTCGGGCGACGCTTCGAAGGCGACCAGCGTCGCCCCCGCCTCCACCGCCTGCCCACCGTGGACGTACAACGCCGTCACCGTCCCCGCGACCGGTGCCCGCACCGGGTGCTCCATCTTCATGGCCTCGACGACCACCAGCGTCGTCCCGGCAGCGACGACGTCCCCGGGGGCCGCCTCCACCGCGATCACGGTCCCCGGCATCGGCGCGGTGAAGGTGGCCACACCCGCCGGTGCGCTGGCGTCGGCGTATCGCACCGGTGCCACCTCGTCGAGGACACGGGTCACCCCGCCGTGGTGCAGCCACACGTGTCGGCGGCCCTCGGGATCGACCAGCACCTCGACGTCGTCGGGACCGAGCTCCGCCGGCACCACGGCGCCGCTGTCGCTCCGCAGGTCGAGGCGATCACCGCGGGCGGTCACCTCCAACCGGGGAGGGGACTGGCTCGCTGTCAGACGGTCACGCAGCAGCACGGGCCAGCCTGCGCCCCCGGTCCGCACCGCGCCGAGCCGTGCCCACGGGGAGGGGTCAGCACCCGTGCGTCCGGCGTCGTGCAGCGCCACGGCGGCGGCCGCCACCTGCTCGAGAGCCAGCGGCCCGGGCCGCCAGTCGGCGAGGTGGTCGTCGAGGAACGAGGTCGTCAGATCGCCAGCGCCGAACGCGGGGTGTGCGAGGACCGCGTCGAGCAGTTCGACGTTGGTCACCACCCCGCGGACGCTGGTGGCCGCCAGCGCGGCCCGGAGTCGGGCGATCGCCGTGCGCCGGTCGGGACCGTGGGCGATGAGCTTGCCGATCATCGGATCGTAGTGACGGGTGACCTGGCTGCCGGCGGCGATGCCGACGTCGCAGCGCACCCCCGGTCCCGTCGGCAGGTCGAGCGCGTGGACGGCGCCGGTCTGGGGCAACTGCCCGACGGGATCCTCGGCGTAGAGCCGGACCTCGATCGCGTGACCGGTCCGGGTGAGCGCCCCCTGGGTCATCGGCAGCGCGTCACCGTCGGCGATCCGCAGCTGCCACGCCACCAGGTCGAGCCCCGTGATGAGCTCGGTGACCGGGTGCTCGACCTGGAGACGGGTGTTCATCTCCAGGAAGTAGAACCGCGGCTCGTCCGCCCCGACCGTCGTCCCGTCGACCAGGAACTCCAGCGTGCCGGCACCGAGGTAGCCGACCTCGCGCGTCGCGGTCACCGCCGCCGCGCCGAGCCGGGCCCGCAGACGCTCGTCGACGGCCGCGGAGGGCGCCTCCTCGACGATCTTCTGGTGGCGGCGCTGCACCGAGCATTCGCGCTCGAACAGGTGCAGCACGTTGCCGTGGGCGTCGGCGAGGACCTGGACCTCGATGTGGCGTGGCCGCGTGACGAGCCGCTCGAGGATCAGCCGGTCGTCCCCGAACGCGCCCCGGGCCTCGCGTCGCGCGGCGAGCAGCGCACCGGGCAGTTCCGCGGGTGCTGCCACCACCCGCATGCCCGTGCCACCGCCGCCGGCCACCGCCTTGACCATCAGGGGGAAGCCGACGGTCTCCGCCGCCGTCAGCAGCGCGGCGTCATCGAGGTCCGAGCGGAGCTCACCGGGGACCACGGGTACCCCGGCAGCTCCCAGGCGCTGCTTGGCGGCCGCCTTGTCACCCATCAGGGCGATGACCTCGGCGGAGGGCCCCACGAAGGTCAGACCGGCGGTGGTGACCGCCCGCGCGAAGGCCGGGTCCTCGGCCAGGAAGCCGTAGCCCGGGTGCACGGCGTCACAGCCGGTCTGTCGCGCCACGGCCACCAGCCGGTCGGCGTCGAGGTAGCTGGCCGGCGCCGGCGCGGGGCCGAGGCGGACCGCGATGTCGGCGTCGCGCACGTGCGGCTCGTCGGCATCGGCGTCGCTGTAGACCGCGACGGTGGTGACGCCGAGCTCTCGGCAGGTCCCTATGATCCGGCGGGCGATCTCACCGCGGTTCGCGACGAGCAGGCGAGCGACCACGACGACCCTCCCTGGCGGCGGTCACCGACGCTAGCAGCGACGGGAACCCGTCAAGCATGCCCGCCGTCCGACCGATGGAGCGGACGAGGACCGACGACCAGGACCGACGACCAGGAGCGTGTCGATGCGCAGCGTGTGGCGAGCCGTGACGGTGGTGGGGGCCGGTGCCGTGCTGCTGGCGGCATGCGGCGGTCCCGCCGAGGTGACCGTCCTGGAGGCAGCCGATGAGGCGGCCGACGCGGGCGCTGCCGAGGAGGGCGACCTCGACGCCGCGCCGGATGCGCCCACCACCGACGCCGCCGCCGAGGAGCCGAGCGGTCCCGACGACACCGAGGCGGTCGACCCGGACGACGACCCCGAGCGGGGCGACCCGGACGGCGAGCCCGAGCCGTTCGAACCGGACGAGGTCGAGGCCGCAGCGGACGACGGGCGGGCAGCGGTGCCTGATCCGGACCTGGTGGCGGCGCCCTGTGCGGCCCACGAGGGTCGGGAGCTGGACGCCTTCATCGATCTCGTCGCGCCCGTCGACGAGCAGGTCACCGGTGACGAGGTCGAGATCGTCGGCTGCTCGAACGTCTACGAGGCCACGGTCAACTGGCGACTGATGGACGGTGACGGACGGTCGCTCGACGAGGGGTTCACGACCGCTGCCTGCGGCACCGGTTGCGTCGGCGCCTTCCGTGAGACCGTCCCGCTGGCGGCCGCCGCCGACGCGGCGGTCGTCCGGCTCGAGGTGTTCTGGGTCAGCCCGCAGGACGGCTCAGAGCAGGACCGCCAGGAGCGGACGATCGTGCTCGACTGACCGCGCGGCGGACCCACGCCGGGTGTCCGGGCCCTCGGGTCACATCCGGAACACGCCGCGCCGGATCGGGCCGATCGGCGCCTGGACGGCGGCAGCCAGCCCCAGACCCACCACGTCGCGGGTCTGCGCCGGTTCG
>JAWLDJ010000041.1:0-17351 GCA_041686695.1 Nitriliruptoraceae bacterium | reverse complement strand
CGACGTCGAGCTGCGCGGGCACGCGATCGAGGTCCGCATCAACGCCGAGGAGCCGGCGTCCAACTTCGTGCCCACGCCCGGCACCATCGGCGCGTTCGTGTCGCCGCTGGGCCCCTGGGTGCGCTTCGACACCGGGGCGGCCCCCGGCTACACGGTGCCGCGGGACTACGACTCGATGATCGGGAAGCTGATCGTCTGGGCCTCCGACCGTGACGGGGCCCGGGCACGGATGTCCCGGGCGCTCGACGAGCTGGTGATCGAGGGCCTGCCGACCACCGTGCCCTTCCACCGTCTGGCGATGACGCATCCGCAGTTCGCCGCCGGGGACCACGCCACCTCCTCGGTCGAGCGGGAGTGGGACCTGTCGTCGCTCGAGCTCCAGGGCTTCGGTCCGACCGACGAGGCCGACCCCGACGCCGGACGCGAGGTCACGGTCGAGGTGGACGGGCGCCGCGTGGCCGTGCGGCTGTTCGGTGACCTGCCCGCCGGTGGCAGCGCACCGGCCCCCACCGCCGGCCCGCGGCGACGTCGGGCGGGCTCGGGCGGGGGCGCGGCCGTCGCCTCCTCGGAGGACCTCGTCGCGCCGATGCAGGGCACGGTCATCGAGGTGAGCGTGGCGGTCGACGCCGTGGTCGCGGAGGGTGACACGCTGCTGGTGCTCGAGGCGATGAAGATGGAGAACGCCGTCAAGGCCCACCGGGCCGGGGTGGTCACGTCACTGCCGGTCAGTGCGGGCGAGGTGGTCCAGCCCGGCGCCATCCTCGCTCGCATCGAGGATGCCTGACCGGCGAGGTGACGGTGGGCGCGGACCTGGGCACGACCGTGGCGGTCACCGCAGCTCGGACCGCACGACCTTGCCCATGGCGTTGACGGGCATCGCGTCCACGAAGACGACCCGCTTGGGCACCTTGTAGCGCGTGAGCCGCTCGGCGCCGAAGGCGAGGATGGTCTCCTCGGTCACGTCGTCGTCACCCACGACGAACGCGGTCACCTCCTCACCCCAGCGCTCGCTCGGCCGGCCGACGACCGCCACCTCACGGACACCCGGGCAGCCCAGGAGCACCTCCTCGACCTCGCGTGGGTGGACGTTGTACCCGCCGGTGATGATCAGTTCCTTGTGCCGACCGAGCAGCCACAGCCGTCCATCGTCGTCGATGCGTCCCACGTCACCGGTGCGGAACCAGCCGTCCTCGGTGAACGCCTCGCGGTTGGCGTCCGGCTGCTGCCAGTACCCCTCGATGACGTTCGGGCCCCGCACCTCGACGCCGCCGCCTTCGGCCAGGCGCAGGCGCACCCCCGGCAGCGGCCATCCGACCGAGCCTGCCCGCCGCTCCCCCACCAGCGGATTCGAGGTCAGCATGACCGTCTCGGACATCCCGTAGCGCTCCAGGGGCAGCTCGCCG
Organism: Nitriliruptoraceae bacterium; assembly: GCA_041686695.1. Lineage (GTDB taxonomy): Bacteria > Actinomycetota > Nitriliruptoria > Nitriliruptorales > Nitriliruptoraceae > T1Sed10-7. The sequence continues at coordinate 15,948 of JAWLDJ010000041.1, read as the reverse complement.
GCCACCTTGCGCACGTGCTCCGCCAGCGACACCGGCAACGGCGCGGAACCGGACACGGAGACACGCAGGCCCCGTAACGCCCCCGCACGGTCCTGCTCCGCGAGACGTTGGTACATCGCCGGGACCCCGAAGAACATCGAGTGGCCGCCACCGGCCAGCCGGTCGGCGACGTCGGCGACGTCGAAGCCCGGGCGCAGGGCCACCCCGGCGCCCGCGGACAACGCGCCGTTGAGACCGACGCCCAACCCGTGGACGTGGAACAGGGGCAGTGCGAGCAGGAGACGGTCGTCGCCGGTCCAGTCCCAGGCCATCTCGACCGCACGGGCGCCGGCCAGCAGGTTGCCGTGCGACAGCGCGACACCCTTCGGCCGGCCGGTGGTCCCCGAGGTGTAGATCAGCAACGCCGGGTCCCGGGAACCGGCGGCGTCCAGTGGCCCCTCCGCCCTCGATGGCAGGTCCAGCTCCACACCGCTGACCAGCAGCGGTCCCTCGGCTGCGTCCTCGACCCAACCGGCACGTTCGCGGTCGTCCACGACGGCGGCCGCCGGTCGCGCGTCGGCCACGATGCGGGCGATCTCGGCCGGACGGGCACCGGTGTTGATGGGCACGACCACGAGGCCGGCTCGCAGGAGTGCGAGGTAGGCCACGACCAGCGACGCCGAGGTCGTCGCCGAGAGGACGACGCGGTCCCCGGGTCGCAGTCCGCTGCCGAGCAGCATGCTCGCGGCGCGACGGCTGCGTGCCTCGAGCTCGGCGCTGGAGACGATCCTGTCGTCGACGTCGACCAGCTGGGGCCAGGACGCACGTGCGGCCCACTGCCGGGCCCACCGCCGTGTCAGCGACCCCTCCGCCACGAGCAGGTCGGCGGCCTCGGCCGCGTCCGACGGCGTCGGCACCTGCCAGCCGTCCTCGTCGTCCCGGGCAGCCATGTTCACCTCTCGTGGGAGACAGGGCCTCGCCGGCTCGCCTCAGACGTTGCGGCGGTACTGCCCCCCGACCTCGAACAGCGCGTCGGTGATCTGCCCCAGCGAGCAGTGACGCACCGCCTCCATCAGCACGCCGAACACGTTGCCGCCCGAGGTCGCCGCCACCTGGAGCTCGTCCAGCCAGTGCTGAGCCTGGTCGCGGTGGCCGGCCTGGAAGCCCTGGACCCGCTCGAGCTGGGTGCGCTTCTCGTCCTCGGTGGCCCGGGCGAGTTCCACGACCGGCGCGTCCTGCGCGGCCTCCTGGTCGGGCAGGAAGGTGTTGACGCCGATGATCGGCAGCGAGCCGTCGTGCTTGCGGTGCTCGTAGCGCATCGACTCGTCCTGGATCCGGCCACGCTGGTAGCCGGTCTCCATGGCCCCGAGCACCCCACCACGGTCGGCGATGCGGTCGAACTCGGCGAGCACGGCCTCCTCGACCAGGTCGGTGAGCTCATCCACGATCGCGGCCCCCTGCAGCGGGTTCTCGTTCTTGGCCAGCCCCCACTCCTGGTCGATGATCATCTGGATCGCCAGCGCCCGGCGGACGGAGGCTTCGGTCGGGGTCGTGACCGCCTCGTCGTAGGCGTTGGTGTGCAGGGAGTTGGTGTTGTCGTAGATCGCGCACAGCGCCTGCAGGGTGGTGCGGATGTCGTTGAAGTGCATCTCCTGGGCGTGCAGGGACCGTCCAGAGGTCTGCACGTGGTACTTGAGCTTCTGCGAGCGGTCACCTGCCCCGTACTTGTCCCGCATCGCGATCGCCCAGATCCGTCGCGCCACGCGGCCCATCACCGTGTACTCGGCGTCCATGCCGTTGGAGAAGAAGAACGAGAAGTTGGGGGCGAAGTCGTCGATGTCCATGCCCCGTGCCAGGTAGGCCTCGACGTAGGTGAACCCGTTCGCCAGGGTGAAGGCCAGCTGCGAGATGGGGTTCGCCCCCGCTTCGGCGATGTGGTAGCCGGAGATCGACACCGAGTAGAAGTTGCGGACCTCCTGCTCGATGAACCACTCCTGCACGTCGGCCATGCACCTGAGCGCGAACTCGGTCGAGAAGATGCAGGTGTTCTGCCCCTGGTCCTCCTTGAGGATGTCGGCCTGGACCGTGCCGCGCACGCTGGACAGCGCCCTCGAGCGCACCTCGGCGGCCTCGTGCTCGGTCGGCTCACGCCCGTGCTCGTCGCGGAACGCCGCCAGCTGCTGGTCGATCGCGGTGTTGAGGAACATGGCCAGGATCGTCGGTGCCGGCCCGTTGATCGTCATCGACACCGAGGTGGTCGGCGAGCACAGGTCGAAGCCGTCGTAGAGCGCCTCCATGTCGTCCAGCGTCGCGATCGAGACCCCGGAGGTCCCGACCTTGCCGTAGATGTCGGGCCGCTCGTCGGGGTCGCGCCCGTACAGGGTCACCGAGTCGAACGCGGTCGACAGCCGCGCCGCCGGCTGCCCCTTGGCCAGGTAGTGGAAGCGGCGGTTGGTGCGGAAGGGATCGCCCTCGCCCGCGAACATCCGCGCGGGTGCCTCGCCGTCGCGCTTGAAGGGGAACACCCCACCGGTGTAGGGGAAGGCGCCCGGCAGGTTCTCCTTGCGCAGGAACGTGAGCAGGTCACCGGGATCGGAACGCCGAGGCAGCGCCACGCGCGGCACCTCGGTGCCCGACAGCGTCTCACGGGTCAGCGGCACACGGATCTCGGCGTCCCGGACGGTGTAGACGTACTCCTGGCCGCTGTAGGCCTCGACGGTGCTCGGCCAACCGTCCACCAGACGCTGCAGCGCCGGATCGACGCCGGCGGCCAGTTCCTCCAGCCGGGCCTCGAGCGGGGCGATGACCGCCGCCGACGCACCGTCCGCCGCCTCGTCGCGATCGCTGCCCACCTGGCCGCGAGCGCCCGCACCTCGCTGCGCCGGCGGCGCCAGCTCGTCGCGGGCCACCTCCAGTGCATGGCGGCGACGCAGCAGCTCGGCCTGCTCGGCCGTGCGCGCGTGGTAGCCGCGGACCACCTCGGCGATCTCGGCGAGGTAGCGCTCCCGGCCCGGCGCGATCACGGCCTTCAGCCGGGTCGAGGTACGGGTGTCCACGCGTGGCAGCACACCCTCGGCACGATCCAGCCCGTGTGGGGCGAGCAGCTCGCTGAGCTCCTGGTAGAGCGAGGTGACCCCGTCATCGTCGAAACGTGCCGCGGAGGTGCCGAACACCGGCATGTCCTCCCAGGAGGAGGAGAAGGCCTCCCGGTTGCGCACCAGCTGGCGTGCCACGTCCCGGCGCGCATCGTCGGCACCGCGCCGCTCGAACTTGTTGATGGCGACCACATCGGCGAAGTCGAGCATGTCGATCTTCTCGAGCTGCGAGGCTGCGCCGAACTCCGGGGTCATCACGTACAGCGAGGTGTCGACGAAGGGCACGATGCCCGCGTCGCCCTGGCCGATCCCCGGGGTCTCGACGATCACCAGGTCGGCGCCGGAGGCCTTGCAGGCCGCGATCGTGTCCTCGAGGTGGTGAGGCAGACCGCCCTCGGCCAGCCGGGTGGCCATCGACCGGAAGAAGACCCGGTCGGGCGAGATGGTGTTCATCCGGATCCGGTCGCCGAGCAGCGCGCCACCACCGCGACGGCGGGTCGGGTCGATCGCCAGCACCGCGAGCTTGAGCTTGTCCTCACGGTCGCGACGGAACCGGCGGACCAGCTCGTCGGTCAACGACGACTTGCCCGCGCCACCGGTGCCGGTGATCCCGAGCACCGGGACCTGTCGCTCAGCTGCGGCACCCCGGACCGCTTCCAGCAGCGGCTGCGGCGCCCGGCCGGTCTCGATCGCCGTCAGCGCCCGGGCCAGGGCCGACTCGTCGCCCGCCAGCACCGCGTCCACCTCGAGGTCGTGGACGGGCAGGCTGATGTCGCACGCCGAGACCATCTCCCAGATCATGCCGGGAAGGCCGAGCTGTTGGCCGTCGGCGGGCGAGAAGATGCGTGACACCCCGCGCTCGTGCAGCAGCGCGATCTCCTCGGGCGTGATGACCCCGCCACCGCCGCCGTACACCTTGACGTGCCCGGCGCCACGCTCGCGCAACCGCTCCACGAGGTAGGTGAAGTACTCGACGTGGCCACCCTGGTAGGAGCTGATCGCCACACCCTGCACGTCCTCCTGGACCGCTGCGGTCACGACCTCGTCGACGCTGCGGTCGTGGCCGAGGTGGACCACCTCGGCGCCCTGGGACTGCAGGATGCGGCGCATGATGTTGATCGCGGCGTCGTGGCCGTCGAACAGGCTGGCCGCGGTCACGAACCGGACCGGGTGTTGTGGCCTGCGGCTGTCGTCGTTGGCGCGTTCCATCCCTAGCTCCTGGAGACCGTAATCCATCGGATGTCAGATAGTCAGACGTCCTAGTTTCTCTGATGCCCGCCATGGGCGCAACCGTCGCACCGCGCCGCGCCCGGTGGGAACGAGGATGCGCCGCACCTCAGAAGTCACCCGCGCGGTGGCGGAGCCCACGCAGTATCGCGTTCAACGTCTCGACCTCCTCGGGCGCCAGACCCGGCTCGGCGAAGACGGTGTCGTTGAGGCGCGCGGAGGCGGCCAGCGCCAGCTCACGACCGGCGGGGGTCAGCTCCGCCAGCTTCGTGCGTCGATCCGTGGGGTGCGGGACGCGTCGCACCAACCCCTGGCGCTCGAGCCGGTCGACGGCGCTGGTCACGCTGGTCGGATGCACCTGCAGTCGGCTCCCGATCACCGACAACGGCAGCGCCCCCCGCTGGCTGAACACCAGCAGCATGAGCAGCTCGTAGCGTGCGAAGGTGAGCTCGAGATCACGCAACTGCTCGTCGATCCGCTGGAGCAGCAGCTGCTGCGCCCGCATGATCGAGGTGACGGCCGCCATCCCCGCGGCCGCGCTGGACCAGCCCTGGGCCTCCCAGCGACGGCGCGCTTCCGCGATCGGATCGAAGGGCAGCGCGGTCTCCGACACCAGCACCCCCTGTTCGTCGCCGACATCCACTCGGTCCGGCGATGGACGCTAGCCGGCGGCGCGGCGCAGCCCCGCGTCGGGCTCGTCAGCCACGGCGCCGACGATCTGCCCGTTCGCCACGCTCGCCGCGGTCCGGTCACGGCGCGCGGTCCGCACGCGGCCACCCACGACCTCCAGTTCGCGACGAGCCGTTGCGGTCGTCCCACCCCAGATGCCGCTGCGCTGCTCGGTCTCGAGGGCGTACCGCAGACAGGGCTCGGCGACCTCACAGGTCGCGCACACGCTGATGGCCGCATCGATCTGCGGCGCGTAGCGTTCGCTCTCCCCTTCCGGGAAGAACAGTTCCGGATCCTCGTCCAGGCACGCGGCGGCGTTGCGCCAGGCGTACTCATCGTCAGCGGTCGCGTCTGGCATCGCCAGCAACTGCTCCAGCATGACCCTCTCCCCAGCCATCATCGCGACGGTTCGATGCGGTGACCGCCCGACTCTTCGGACTTCCCATCGTTGGACATCCTATGATAGTACGACCAGCGGTGAAGGGCCAAGGGTGGATCGCGGGCCAGCGGTCATCTGCCTGATCGCCGGGGACGAACGCTCACACGACACGACCGAAGGAGAACACGGTGGCGCAGACGCTGACGATCGGTTTCATCGGCGGTACCGGCCCGCAGGGACGTGGGCTCGGGGTACGGCTCGCCATGGCGGGCCACCGTGTGCTGATCGGCTCTCGGACCACCGAGCGCGCGCAGGAGATCGTGACCGAACTCCTCGAGCAACGCCCTGACCTGCCGATGGAGGGTGACACCAACGCCTCGGTGTGCGAGGCGGCGGACCTGCTCGTCGTCGTCGTGCCCTACGACGCCCAGCAGGACACGCTCGCGTCGTTGCGCGCTTCGATCGGCTCGAAGATCGTCGTGAGCTGCGTGAACGCGCTCGGTTTCGACAAGGCAGGCCCGTACCCGCTCACCGTGCCGGCCGGCTCGGCGGCCGAGGAGTGCCAGCAGCTGCTGCCCGAGGCGCGGGTCGTGGGCGCCTGGCAGAACGTCTCAGGCGTGAAGCTCGGACGGTTCGAAGAGTCCGTGGAGGTCGATGTGCCCATCACCGGCGACGACGAGGACGCCAGGGCCGCCGTCGCTCCCCTGGTCGAGGCCATCGCCGGTATGCGCGCCGTCGACGCCGGACCGCTGCGCCTGACGCGCCCCATCGAGGAGCTGACGGCGGTGCTGGTCAGCATCAACCGCCGGTACCGCATCCAGGCCGGCATCAACATCGCCGGACTGGCCCGAACTGAGGCAACCTGAGCGACCCGCACGGGGAGTCTCAGACCCGACGGACGTGCCAGCGGTCGCCGCTCATGCCGATCCTGGCGGCGGCAGCCGGCAACCTCAGGCCACCTCGCTCCGCAGCGCATCGAGCATGCGGACATCGGGCAGCGTGCGCAACGACCGCTTGAGCTCGGCGAAGCCCGACCACCCCGCCAGCAGCTCGAGCGCCCGGTAGTAGGCCACGGCGTCCTCATCGGAGGGGAGGTGGGAGATGACCGGGCCGAAGAACCCCGGGCCGTCCGGCGGGTCGAAGACCACGATCGGGGTACCGACCTCCTCGCCGGCCCGGGCCAGCGCCTGCTCGGTCTCCTGCCGCAGGACGAGATCGTGGGCCTCGTCCTCGGCGGCGGCCGCCAGGACCTCGGGCAGCCCGACGCGCACCAACGCCGGCCGCACGTCGACCTCGCCCGCGTGCGCCGACAGCACCGCGTCGAAGTCACCGGGGGGCGGCGCGGGCCGCTCCCAGATCTCCTCCCCGATGGCGGCGTAGAGCGCACCGACCGCCTCGTTGCCGGCCTGTTCGCGAGCAGCCGCCAGCACGCGGAGCATCCGTGTGCCCTGGGCGTGGACGGCCGGGTAGTCCTCGGGCATCCCGTCGTAGCCAGCGTCCTCGTTGACCATCTTCAGGGAGATGAACCGCCAGCCGACGTCGAGCCCCTCGAGACGCTGGACCTGGCGCAACCACTTCGAGGTCTGCCAGCAGTAGGGACAGACGGGGTCGACGTACAACTCGACATCGGACACGGTTGCTCCTCGTCTCGGTCGGGGAACCAGCGGCGACCTCGGCTCCTTCCCCCGACGTTCGATCCTCACCGCCGCGCGGGATCGAGGCGGACCATCAGCATGCGGGCGCACTCGGCGACCGAGCCCGCCATCGACGGGTAGACCGTCATGGTCTGGGCCAGCTGGGAGACCGTGAGCCGGTTCTGCACCGCCACCGCCAACGGCTGGACCAGATCGCTGGCCCGTGCGGACACGACCACGCCGCCGACCACCGTGCCCGAGCCGACCATGGCATGGACCTTCACGAAGCCGTCCGTGCCGTGGATCATCTTGGCCCGAGGGTTGGACCGGAAATCCAGCCGGGCCGTCTCGACCGGGTAGCCCGCGGCCGTGGCCTCCTCGGGGGACATCCCGACCGTCGCCACCTCGGGGTCGGTGAAGATCGTCGCCACCACCGCATCGCGGCGGATCGGCTGGACGGCTTCGCCGAGCGCGTGCCACATCGCCGTGCGTCCCTGCATCGCGGCCATCGAAGCCAGCATCACCCCGCCGATCACGTCACCGGCCGCGTACACCCAGCGGGCGCTGGTGCGCCCGACGGCGTCCACCTCGATGCCACCACCACGGCCGGGCTCGATCCCGCACGCCTCCAGACCGATGTCGGCCACGGTGGGGATCTGGCCCACGGTGAACAGCACGTGGCTGCCCACCACCTCGCTGCCGTCCTTGAGGCCGACGACCACCTCCTCGCCCCGACGCTCGCAGCTGATCGCGCGGGCGTTGCGCAGGATCCGCATACCCCGGCGCTCGAAGACCTTCTCGATGACCGCGGCGGCGTCCGGATCCTCGGTCGGCAGGATCAGGTCACGGGAGGACACCAGGGTGACCTCGGCCCCGAAGCGCCGGAAGGCGTGGGCGAACTCCGCCCCGGTGGCACCGGAGCCGACGACGATGAGGTGCTCGGGCACCTCCGGCAACCCGTACGCCTGCTGGCTGACGAGCACCCGTTCACCATCAGGCTCGAAGAAGGGCAGCACGCGGGCCGTCGAGCCGGTGGAGACCAAGACGTAGTCGGCCGGCAACACGACCTCGCTGCCGCCGTCGACCGTCACGGTGACCTCGTGGGAACCGGAGATACGGCCGCGGCCGCGGACCACCTCGACCCGGCCGGCGAGCACACGCCGCTCGATGTCGCGGGACTGGTTGGCGCCGAGCTCGAGCACGCCGGTCCCGACCTTGCGGAAGTCCACCACGGTCCGGTCGATCCCGTCCAGACCCTCGATGTGGACGCCGAGATCATCGGCCGTGCGCACCCAGTCCATCGCCTCGGAGGCGACGATCAGCGCCTTCGAGGGCACGCAGTCCCACAGCACGCTGTTCCCGCCCAACCCCTCGTCCGCCACGATGGTGACCTCGGCACCGAGTTCGTCGGCGACCAGCGCGGCTTCGTAGCCCGCCGGTCCGCCCCCGAGGATCACGATCCGCTGCGACATGAGGCTGAAGCTCCTGGTGGATGGGTCTGCCGGGTCACCGTACCTCCGGCAGCGTGGCGCTACGGTCCTCCCCCAGGGCCTCGTGCACGCCGCCGCACCGCTGGGGCGAGCTGTCCGGCACCTCGGGTCCCAGGAGGCCGACCATGGACCGCCACCCCTTCCGCCTCGCCGTCGAAGCGGACGACGAGGCAGCGGTCACCGCGCTGCTGCACGAGGAGGTGGAGTTCCGCTCACCGGCGGTCCACCGGCCCTACCACGGCCGCGCCGAGGTGGCGCACCTGCTGCACCATGCGAAGGCCACGCTGGCGGGGCTCACCTACATCGACGAGCTCCACGGCGAGGGCACGGTCGCCCTGCTGTTCACCGCGCGTGTCGGTGACAAGGACGTCGAAGGGCTCGATCACCTCACCCTCGACGACGACGGCCGCATCACGCGGCTGCGCGTGCTGATCCGGCCGCTGTCCGGCCTGATGGCGACCGCACAGGCCATGGGAGCCCGGCTGGAGCAGGACCCCTTCCCGAACCCCGCCAGCCAGGACTGAGCCCGCCAAGCGACGACCGAGCCCGCCCGGTGCCGACCGCGCGCTCGCGTCGGAAGACGATCGAGCCCGCCCGGTGCCGACCGCACGCTCGCATCGGAAGACGACCGAGCCCGCCCGGTCAGAACACGTCGCGGGGGATGTAACTGCCGTACTCGTCGCGCAGCACGTCACACACCTCCTGCAGCGTGGCGCGCGCCTTGAGCGCCGAGCGCATGGGCGGGAGCAGGTTGGCGGTGCCCTTGGCAGCGTCTCTGACCGCCGCCAACGCCGCCTCCACCGCGGCCTGATCCCGGGCCGCCTTGACCGCGTCGGTGCGGGCGATCTGGTCGACGCGGATCTGCTCGTCGATGCGCAGCAGGTCCGGCTGCGGGTCGGGACCCTGCTGGTAGCGGTTCACCCCGACGACGATGCGTTCGCCGGCATCGATCTCCTTGGCGAGGTCGTAGGCGGACCGCTCGATCTCGGACTTCTGGTAGCCCTCCTCGATGGCCGCGACGGCACCGCCCATCTCATCGATCCGGTCGAGGTAGGCCTGGACCTCCGCCTCGATGCGATCCGTCATCGACTCGATCGCGTAGGACCCGGCGAAGGGATCCACGGTCGCGGTGATGTCGGTCTCGTGCGCGAGCACCTGCTGGGTCCTCAGTGCCAGCCGGGCGCTCTTCTCGGTCGGCAGGGCGAGGGCTTCGTCGAAGCTGTTGGTGTGCAGGCTCTGGGTACCACCGAGCGTGGCGGCCAACGCCTGGATCGTGACCCGGACCAGGTTCACCTCGGGCTGCTGGGCCGTGAGCTGGACGCCGGCGGTCTGGGTGTGGAAGCGCAGCATCTGGCTCTTGGGGTCGGTGGCGCCGAACCGGTCCCGCATGATGGCGGCCCACAGCCGCCGAGCGGCCCGGAACTTCGCGATCTCCTCCAACAGCGTCGACCGGGCGACGAAGAAGAAGCTCAACCGGGGCGCGAACGCGTCCACGTCGAGCCCGGCCGTCAGTGCCGCCTCCACGTAGGCGATCGCATCCGCGAGCGTGAAGGCGATCTCCTGGACCGGCGTCGCTCCCGCCTCGCCCATGTGGTACCCGGAGATCGAGATGGTGTTGAAGCGCGGCAGGCGGTCGGCGCAGTAGGCGAAGGTGTCGGCGATCAGCCTGAGGCTCGGTGCCGGTGGATAGATGTAGGTCCCGCGGGCGATGTACTCCTTGAGCACGTCGTTCTGGATCGTGCCTCGGAGCCGGTCCGCCGCGACCCCCTGCTCCTCCGCCGCGATCTCGTACATCAGCAGCAGGAGACTGGCGGGGGCGTTGATCGTCATCGACGTGGAGACGTCGCCGAGCGGGATGCCGTCGAACAGGGCGATCATGTCCTCGACGGTGTCGATGGCGACGCCGACCTTGCCGACCTCGCCGGCCGCGAGCTCCGCACCGGAGTCGTACCCCATCTGCGTCGGCAGATCGAAGGCCACCGACAGCCCCGTGGTCCCCTGCTCGAGCAGGTACTTGTAGCGCCGGTTGGACTCCGCAGCGGTGGACATCCCGGCGTACTGCCGCATCGTCCACGGGCGACCCCGGTACATGCTGGGGTAGATCCCCCGGGTGAAGGGGTAGCTCCCCGGCTCGCCGAGCTGCACCTCGGCGTCGAAGGCATCGAGGTGGGCGGGGCCGTACACGGCCTCGATCGGGAAGCCGCTGATGCTGGTCGGATCGTCGTTCACGCCTGCTCCCTACGCCGATGGTGCTCGAACTCTAGAACAGCCGGCCATGCACATCCCCACCGCGCCTCCCAACCGGCGGGCGTAGAACAGCAGATAGCCGCTGCTCCCCGCCCATCGCAGGCCACCGGAGCGAGCGCCACCCCGCGACGCCGCCCCACAACAGCAGATAGCCGCTGCTCCCCGCCCATCGCAGGCCACCGGAGCGAGCGCCACCCCGCCGGACCAGCGGGGACGCAACGGACCGGGCGACCGACTCAGGCGGAGCGACGGTTCTGGAACTTCGCCTTGCGGTAGTCCTTGTTCATCATCGCGATGAAGTCGATCGAGATGCCCTTCGGGCAGGCAGCCTCACACTCCCCCATGTTGGTGCAGGAGCCGAAGTGCTCCTCCATCACCTCGACCATGTGCTCCGCGCGGTCGTAGCGCTCCGCCTGCCCCTGGGGCAGCATGTTGAGCTGCGCCACCTTGGCCGAGGTGAACAGCTGGGCCGCCCCGTTCGGGCAGGCGGCGACGCATGCTCCGCACCCGATGCAGGCCGCAGCGTCCATGGCCAGGTCGGAGGTGTCCTTGGGGATCTGGATCAGGTTCGCGTCCGGCGCGGATCCGGTGTCGACCGTGATGTAGCCACCGGCCTCGATGATCCGGTCGAAGGCGGAGCGATCGACCACCAGGTCCTTGATGATCGGGAACCCGGACACCCGCCAGGGCTCCAGCACGATCTCATCGCCGTCACTGAAGCTGCGCATGTGCAGCTGGCAGGTGGCCGTCAGCGCCTGGGGGCCGTGGGCCTTGCCGTTGATCATCATGCCGCAGGTCCCGCAGATGCCCTCGCGGCAGTCGTGCATGAACTCGATCGGCACCTCGCCCGCCGCGATCAGCTCCTCGTTGACCAGGTCCAGCATCTCCAGGAACGAGGAGTCGGGGCTGACGTCGGTCGCCTCGTAGGTCTCGAACCGGCCGGGGGCATCCGGTCCGGACTGCCGCCACACTCGAAGGGTCAGGTTCACGGTGTCGGACTCCATTGGTGCGTGGGCTTGCGGGGGGCATCAGCCGCGGCGGGCGCGTGGTGCAGCGGCGGGGCCAGAGCACGGCGCGACGTGCTCGGACGTGGTCACTTGTAGCTGCGGGTGGACAGCTGGACCTCCTCGTAGACCAGCGGCTCGCGATGCTCTTCGGGGTTGGCCGAGTCTCCGGTCCACTCCCAGGCGGTCACGTGGGCGAAGTTCTCGTCGTCGCGCTTGGCCTCGCCGTCCGCGGTCTGGTGCTCGACGCGGAAGTGCCCCCCGCAGGACTCCTCACGTGTCAGTGCGTCGCGGCACATCAGCTCGGCGAGCTCGAAGTTGTCGGCGACACGGCCGACCTTCTCCAGCGAGCTGTTGAGGGAGTCGGGCCCGCCGAGCACGCGCACGTCCGACTCGAACTCCTCGCGCAGCGCCGGGATCTCGCTCAGCGCCTTCTCGAGGCCGGCCTGACTCCGTTCCATCCCGCAGTAGTCCCAGAGGATCTTGCCGAGCTCGCGGTGGAACCAGTCGACCGAGCGGGTGCCCTTGATGCCGAGGTAGTGGTCGATCCGCCCGCGGACGTCGGCCTCGGCCTGGTCGAACGCAGGCGCCGAGGTATCGACCTTCTCCTGCCCCAGCTGGGGGGCGAGGTAGTCGCCGATCGTGTAGGGCAGGACGAAGTAGCCGTCCGCGAGGCCCTGCATGAGAGCGGAGGCCCCGAGGCGGTTGGCGCCGTGATCGGAGAAGTTGGCCTCGCCGATGGCGAACAGCCCGGGGATCGTGGTCTGCAGGTGGTAGTCCACCCACAGCCCGCCCATGGTGTAGTGCGGCGCCGGGTAGATGCGCATCGGCACCTCGTAGGGGTTCTCCCCGGTGATGCGCTCGTACATCTCGAACAGGTTGCCGTACTTGTCGGCGACCGCCTGGCGGCCGAGCCGGGCGATGGCATCGGCGAAGTCGAGGTAGACCCCGTTCTTGAGGGGACCCACACCGCGACCCTCGTCGACGACGACCTTGGCGGCGCGGGAGGAGATGTCCCGGGGCGCGAGGTTGCCGAAGGACGGGTACTTGCGCTCGAGGTAGTAGTCGCGGTCCTCCTCGGGGATGTCGCCCGGGGGCCGGGACTCGTCCGGGTCCTTCGGCACCCAGATGCGCCCATCGTTTCGCAGCGACTCGGACATCAGGGTCAGCTTGGACTGGAACTCGTCCGAGGAGGGGATGGCCGTGGGGTGGATCTGGGTGTAGGAGGGGTTGGCGAAGAAGGCGCCCTTGCGGTGGGCTCGCCAGATGGCCGTCGCGTTACAGCTCATCGCCATGGTGGACAGGTAGAAGGCGTTGGAGTAGCCACCCGTGCCGAGCACGACCGCGTGCGCGGAGTGACGGGTGAGCTCACCGGTGATCAGATCCCGGGTGACGATGCCCACGGCCTTGCCGTCGACGACGACCAGTTCCAGCATCTCCTGGTTGGTGTGCAACTCGACGGTGCCGGCCTTCACCTGCCGTGACAACGCCTGGTAGGCGCCGAGCAGCAGCTGCTGGCCGGTCTGTCCGCGGGCGTAGAAGGTCCGCGAGACCTGGGCTCCACCGAAGGATCGGTTGTCGAGCAGTCCGCCGTACTCCCGGGCGAAGGGCACCCCCTGGGCGACGCACTGATCGATGATGTTGTTCGACACCTCGGCGAGGCGGTGGACGTTGGCTTCACGGGAGCGGTAGTCGCCACCCTTGATCGTGTCGTAGAACAGACGGTGCACGGAGTCCCCGTCACCGTGGTAGTTCTTGGCCGCGTTGATCCCGCCCTGGGCGGCGATCGAGTGGGCCCGCCGCGCGGAGTCGTGGTAGGTGAAGGCCTTGACGCGGTAGCCCAGCTCGCCCATCGTCGCCGCTGCCGAGGCGCCGGCCAGCCCGGTCCCGACGACGATGACCTCGAACCTTCGCTTGTTGTTGGGGTTGACCAGCTTCATGTCGAACTTGTGGTCTTCCCACTTCGACGCGAGAGGCCCGTCGGGGACCCGGGAGTCGAGAACCGTCATCGTGTGCTCCGTCGAGGGGTGTGCTGGGTTCGGAGGTGCCGCGATCCTGGACGTCCACGAGCGCACCCGACGACGGGTGCCGCCCGCGGACCAAGCTCGCTCAACTGATCACGCCGGTCAGTACCGCTATCGGGAAGGACAGGTTGCCGCCGACCACGACCACGGTGAAGGCGATCGCCAGCGTGCGCCGCCAGTGGTTGAACCGCCGGTTGTTCCATCCCATGGACTGGAACAGGCTCCACGTGCCGTGGTAGAGGTGCAACCCGAGCGCGAGGTTCGCCACGAGGTAGAAGCCGGCGACCGCCGGCACCGAGAAGCTGGCGATGACCTTCTCGTAGGGCGTGGCTCCCGCCGGTGCGGGGTTGACCCAACCCCAGGTCAGGTCGGCGAGGTGGTAGAAGAGGAACAGCAGCACGATCACGCCGGTCCAGCGCATCGTGCGGGCCGCGAAGTCCGCCGCCACGTAGTCCCGCTTCGAGCGGTACCGCTCCGGGCGAGCACGCCGGTTCATCACCGTGAGTTGCCAGGCGGTGAACACGTGCCCGATCAGTGCGAGGACGAGCACCACGCGCAGCAGGTTGAGGACCGCCTGCTCCGGGGCGATGGGGTAGAGCAGCTCGCGCAGCGTCTCGGCGTAGAGGTTGAAGGACGCGGCGCTCTGGTACAGCTTCAGGTTCCCGATCATGTGTGCCAGGACGTACCCGAGGCCGACGATCCCCGTGATCGCCATCACGTACTTCTTGCCCAACGCGGATCGGTAGAGCTCCACGATGAAGGGGCTGCGCTTGGATCGCTCCGGCGCGGATGCTGCCATCTGGACTCCCACTTCCTCGAGGTGGTCCGAGGTGGCGGTGCCCGGCACCGTCTCCACGGGCCCACCCGGCTGTGCTCGGACGTTCGGACCCTGGCCGGCGAGGATAGCAGCGGCCCCCTTCGACCCCCTCAGCGGGGCGGCAGCAGACCCATGGCCCGTTTGGCACGTTCCAGGGTCGGCACGGCGACCTCACGTGCGCGCTCAGCCCCGTCGGCCAGCACCCGGTGCACCTGGCCCGGGTCGGCCGAGAGCTCCACGTGACGCTGTTGGATCGGCCGCAGCAGCTCGATGACGGCCTCGGCCACGGCCCCCTTGAAGGCGCCGTAGCCGCCGCCGTCGTACTCGGCGGCGAGCGCCTCCACATCGCCTGAGGTCGCCGCCGCGAGGATCTCGAGCAGGTTGGACACGCCGGGCTTGGCGTCCCGGTCGTGACGGATGTCCTCGGCCGAGTCGGTGACCGCGCTCTTGATCTTCTTCTCGATGCGCTTGGGGTCGTCGAGGACGTAGATGATGCCCTTGTCGGTGGCGGCCGACTTCGACATCTTGACCGTCGGATCCTGCAGGTCCATGACCCTGGCCGCCGCTGGAGGGTGGATGGCCTTCGGCAGGGTGAACACCGGATCGTCGGCGGGCGCGAAGCGGTGGTTGAACCGCTGGCCGATGTCACGGGCCAGCTCGATGTGATGGCGCTGGTCCTCACCGACCGGGACCTCATCCGCGTGGTACAGCAGGATGTCGGCGGCCTGCAGGACGGGGTAGTCGAACAGCCCGACGCTGACGGACTCGCCCTGACCCGAGGACTTCTCCTTGAACTGGGGCATCTTGCGGAGCTCGCCGAAGCCGGTGACGCAGTTGAACAGCCAGGTGCACTCCGCGTGCTCGTGGAGGTGGGACTGCACGAACAGGATCGAGCGTTCCGGGTCCACGCCCACCGCCAGCATCCCCGTGGCCAGCTCGATGGTGCGGTCACGCAGCGTTGCCGGGTCATGCTCGGTCGGCGAGGTGATCGCGTGCAGGTCGACCACGCAGTACACGCAGTCACGGTCCTCCTGCATCGTCACCCAGTTGACCCAGGCGCCCAACAGGTTGCCGAGGTGGGCGTCGCCCGAGGGTTGCATACCGGAGAACACGCGGGTCACGGGGGCCTCGCTTGACAGGAGGTACGGGGTGCAGGATGCGGGGTGCAGATGGTGCCCGAGTGGTCGGTGCCGGCAACGGTACGGGAGCGGTCGGCACCGGTCGGGGCCGGCTGGAGCCGATCGGGGACGGCCGGGGCCGGTCGGGGCCGGTCGGGGCCGTGCGCGCCAGCCGACGGGCAACGCAGCCGCAACGGTAGCGCCGCCGCTCCCGCAGCCGGCGGCCCGAGTTGGCGAGCAGCAGCGGATAGTCGCTGCTGCCTGG
>JAWLDJ010000040.1:0-17777 GCA_041686695.1 Nitriliruptoraceae bacterium | reverse complement strand
GGCCTACGTCTTCCGCTCCAAGGTCACCGACGCCACGCACGAGCGCCGGGCGGAGACGATCATCCACGAGATGGCGCACATGTGGTTCGGTGACCTGGTGACGATGCGCTGGTGGGACGATCTGTGGCTCAACGAGTCCTTCGCCACCTTCATGTCGGTCCTGGTCCAGTCGACGGCGACGCGCTGGCCCGAGGCATGGGTCACCTTCCACGACGCGGAGAAGGCCTGGGCGCGGTTCCAGGACCAGCTGCCCTCCACCCACCCGGTCGCCGACCAGATGCCGGACGTGGAGAGCGTCCACCAGAACTTCGACGGCATCACCTACGCCAAGGGGGCCTCGGTCCTGCGCCAACTCGTCGCCTGGGTCGGCCAGGAGCGCTTCCTGGCCGGCTGCCGCGACTACTTCGACCGGCACGCCTGGGGCAACACCACCCTCACCGACTTCCTCGCGGCGCTCGAACGGGCCTCGGGGCGGGAGCTGGACAGCTGGCGCGATGCCTGGCTGCTGACCACCGGCCTCAACGAGCTGGAGCTGGAGGTCACGGTCGGCGACGACGGCACCTACACCGAGGTGGCCGTGCTGCAACGCTCACCGCAGCCGAGCTGGGCCGGTCTGGCCGGCATGCCGGAGCACGAACCGGTCCTGCGGCCGCACCGGGTCGCGGTCGGCGCCTACCGCGACGACGACGGGACGCTGGTGCGTGACCAGCGGTTCGAGCTGGACGTGACCGGTGGCCGCACGCCGGTTCCCGGGCTCCTCGGAGTGCCCGCTGCGCCCCTGCTCGTGGTCAACGACGGCGATCTCACCTACGCCAAGACGGTGCTGGACGCCACCTCGACGGTCACGGCCACCGAGCGTCTGGCGGCCGTCAGCGATCCCCTGACGCGTTCGTTGCTGTGGGGGACGAGCTGGGAGATGGTGCGCGACGGCCAGCTCGCCGCGCGCCGGTTCGTGGCCCTGGTGCTGGGCAACGCCGGGACCGAAGGGCAGATCGGGGCGCTCCAGCGGCTGCTGCAACGCACGTCGGGGGCGGTCGAGCGCTACCTCGACCCGGCCGCGCGAGCCACGGTCCTGCCCCAGGTCGCCACGCATGCCCGCGGCCAGCTCGACGCCGCGACCGCCGCCAGCGACCACCAGCTCGCGTGGGCCCGGCACTGGGCGGTCAGCGCCCGTGGTGACCGCGAGCAGCTCGAGGACGTCGGCCGGCTGCTCGACGGCGATCTGCGGTTCCCGGGCCTGACCGTGGACACCGACCTGCGTTGGCACCTGGTGACCTGTCTGTCCCGGGCCGGGGCGCGGGGCGAGGAGACCATCGGCGCCGAGCTGGAACGCGATCCCACCGACATCGGTGAGCGCGCCGCCGCGACGGCCCGTGCCTCGCAGCCCGATCCGGCCGCCAAGGAGGCCGCCTGGGAGCGGCTGCTCGGCGACCAGTCCCTGTCGCACACCATGTCCCGGCAACTGTGGGGCGGGTTCGCGCGACTGGAGCAGTCGGAGGTGCTCGCGCCCTTCACCGACCGCTACTTCGCGGCCCTCGACACGGTCTGGTCCACCCGTTCCCTCGACTGGTCGATCGAGTTCTCGACGGCACTGTTCCCCCACTGGGCCGCCTCCGACGCGCTGCTGGAGCGCGTGGACGAACGCCTCGCTGGCCGGGCCGAGCTCCCCCGACCCCTGCGGCGGGTGCTGCTCGAGCAGCGCGACACGGTGGTGCGGACCCTGCGGGCGCGCGCGACCGACCGCGACCAGGGCGTGGTATGAGCGCCGCCGGCCCGCGCCTCCAGCTCACGCTGGACGACACGGTCGGACATCCCGCCCTGGACACCGCGATCTCGCGCATCCTGTTGGAGCGCGTCGACCGCGGCGAGCTCCCGGCGACCTTGCGCCTGTCACGACCGTCGAGGATCGTGGCGTTCTCCTCGCGCGACGCCCGGGCGCCGGGCTATGCCGAGGCCGTCGCGGCCACCACCCGGGCGGGGTTCAGCCCGGTCGTTCGGCTGGCGGGTGGGCGGGCCGCGGTGTTCACCGAGTCGACCATCGCCTTCGCCTGGTCGGTCCCGAGCGACCACCCCGCCGCGGGGATCGCGGAGCGCTTCGAGACCCTGTCGGGGTGTCTGCTCGAGGCGTTCACGGGCCTCGGGGCGCGCGCGCAGGTCGGCGAGGTGGTCGGTGAGTACTGCCCCGGGGCCTACTCGGTCAACCTCGGCGGCCGTCGCAAGGTCGCCGGTGTCGGTCAACGGCTGTTGCGCCGGGCCGCCCACACCGGCGGTGTCGTCGTCGTCGACGACGCCGCGCTGATCAACCGGGCGCTCCTGCCGGTGTACACCGCCATGGACGTGCCCTTCGACCCGGCAGCGACCGGTGCGCTGCGTGACGAGGTGGACGTCGGTTTCGACGAGGTCCGGGCCGCGATCGCCGAGGCGTTCGCCCGACGCTTCGAGGTCACCGAGTGGCGACTGGACGAGCGCACCCGCCAGCTCGCCGAGGTCGCGGCGGCCGACCACCTGGCCGACGTCCGGCCGGTGGCCAGCTGACGTGGCGGCGCGCGAAGGGTTCGAACTGCGGGACGAGCGAGGCGTGCTGGCGGGTGCCAGCGGCCGACGGACGATCCCGCGTCGCGCCGCCAGCCCCGGCTTGCTCGTCGAGGTGGCCAGCGGCAGCTTCGTCGGCGCGGTCGTCAGCTGTGATGCCGAACGGGTCGTGCTGGAGGACCGTCGGGGTCGCCGGCGCAGCTTCACGCTCGGGCCCGGCGCGTTCCTGGTCGACGACGTCGCCGTCGAACTCGTGCCCGTGGCCGAGGAGCCGGCGGCCGCGCCGGACCCCCTCGGCGTGACCGCGAGCGGATCGGTCCCATCGTCGGACACCCGGGCCAAGGTGGCGCGGGCCAGCCGGATCCTGGTCGAAGGCGTCCACGACGCGGTCCTGCTCGAGCGCGTCTGGGGCGACGACCTCCGCGCGGAGGGGATCGTGGTCGAGGTACTGGACGGCGCCGACGACCTGGCCGCGGTGGTCGAGGCCTTCGGCCCCTCCCCGCAGCGCCGACTGGGGATCCTGCTCGACCACCTCGTCGACGGGTCCAAGGAGCAGCGGCTGGCCGCGTCCGTGCGTCACCCCGACGTCCTGGTCACCGGGCACCCCTTCGTGGACGTGTGGACCGCCATCCGCCCCCAGGTCCTCGGGCTGACCTCGTGGCCCGAGGTGCCCCGCGGCGAGGAGTACAAGGCCGGGCTCGCCCGGCGGCTCGGCTACGCGGAGCACCGGGACCTGTGGGCAGCGCTGCAGGCACGTGTCTCGAGCTGGCGGGACCTCGAGCCGAGCCTGATCGGCGCGGTCGAGCGGCTGCTGGACTTCGTCACCGAGGCCGACGAGGCACGACCCTGACCTCAGGCCGGCGACGGCCTCCCGGGCTCCTCTGGGACCTGCGATCCCTGGGCGGCCTGCGCCTCGGGCTCCGCCGTCGCGACCGCGTGCGACGGCGTCGCCACCTCGGCGTAGGCGGTGGCGAGCTCGGTGTCGACCAGGTGATCGCGTCGGCGGCGGTCGCCACCGCGGCGCTCGACCGTCAGCCCCTCACGGACCGGAGGGCCGGCGGCGCGCGCCACCTCGAGGATCTCCTCCCCGATCAGCTCATCGCGCTCCACGAGCGCGTCACGCAGCGCCTCGACGATGTGCCCGTTGGCGCCGAGCAGCGCCCGCACGCGGGCCTTGGAGATGGCGAGGATCCGGTCGACCTCCGGCCGGGCCTGCGCGTCGGAGAGGACCCGTCCCACCAGGTTGGTGTCGGAGAACGGGCCGCTCTGCACCGCCGCCAGCGACACGAGGCTGCCGGCCATCCCGGCAGCACCGACGATCTCGGCGGCGATCCGGGTGGCCGCCAGCAGGTCGCCGGAGGGCCCCGTGCCCGACTCTCCGAACCACAGCTCCTCGGCGACCATGCCGCCCATCGCGATGTCGATCAGGGCGTGCAGTTCGCTGCGCGAGCGTTGGTAGACCTCGTCGAGGTCCCCGTGCGCCAGGAGGCCGAGCGAGCCCGAGCGCTTGACGATCGACAGCACCTCGAGGGTGCGTTGCTCGGTGAGGAAGGCCACCGTCGCGTGCCCGGCCTCGTGGGTGGCGACCACCTGGCGGTCGCGCCGGGTGTAGACGACCGGGTTCTTCAGCCCGATCTCCTCGGTGAGCCGCGCCGCCTGGATGTCGGAGAAGTCGAGGTGGTCGCGTCCCTGCCGGAGCCCGTTCAGCAGGGCCTCGTCGAGCAGGTGCTCGATCATGACCGGGGTGTAGCCGAGCGTCTGGCCGGCGATGGCGTCGCGCAGCTCGTCGTCGTCGAGCTCGGGCGCGTGGCGCTTGCGGCCCAGGAAGTGGTCGATCAGCTCGCGGCGGGAGGCCTTGGCCGGCGGTTCGAAGCTCAGGCGACGGTCGAAGCGGCCGGGGCGCAGGAGGGCTGGATCCAACCGGTCGGCCCGGTTCGTGGCGGCGATCAGCAGGATGTTGTTGTAGTCGGAGGGCCGCCGCTTGATCTGGCGGTGGGCGGGGAGGTAGGCGTTGATCCGGTCCGCCACGGCGTTGCCCAGGCGCTGGCCCAGCGGTGGCTGGTCGAAGGACTGCATCTGGATCAGCAGCTCGTTGACGACCCCGCCGGTCCCCTCGCTCATCGCCCGGTCGATCCGCAGCCCGGCGAGGCGGCTGCCCCGCTCGCCGACCGCGGCGGCGGGTCGCTGTGCACCGCTGCCTGCCGGCGCAGGGCTGTGCAGGGCGCCGCTGCCGGCCACACCGACACCGGGGTCGGCGTAGCTGCAGCCCGCCGCCCGGAGGAACCCGGGCATCGGGCTCGCGTCCATGCCGCCCCGGGTGGTGGCGATGGCGTCGATCTCCTCGATGAAGCCGATCGCGCCACCCTCGCGGCGTGCCGCCTTGCGCAACGCCCGGAAGTAGGCGCGGATCTTGCGGGCCGTGGCGCCGTACCACATCGACTGGAAGCTCGTCGCGGACACGAACAGGAAGGGCACGCCCGCCTCCCGGGCCAGCGCCTTGGCCAGGTGGGTCTTGCCGGTACCGGGTGGCCCCTCGAACAGCAGCCCACGGCGCGGGGTGCCACCGAGCTGCTCCCGGAACCGGGCGTAGCCGAGGAAGGTGTTGAGGGTGCGCACGACCTCGGCCACCACCCCGTCGAGTCCCTTGACGTCGTCGAGGGTGACGTCGATCTGCTCCGGGCGGTACAGCAGATGTGGTGACCGGCCGCTCATCAGCGGCATGGCAACGAGGATCACGATCGCGAGGACGAACACCGCTGGGATGATCCACAGCACCGGGTCCTCGGGCATCGGCGGCGCCTGGACCAGGTTGATGGGGCGACCATCCAGGATGCGGTACCACAGGAAGATGGTGGGGATCCCGAGCACGATCGCCAGGTTGCGCAGCCGGACCCGTCGGACCCGCTCACGGCTGGCACCGACGTCGGCGCCGGCCGCGGTGACGAGCGCTCCCCCCAGTTGCGCGGCGATCGAGCTCTGCTCCTGCTGCATCGCATCCTCCTGCGTCGCTGGGGCACGCGCTCGGCGCCAAGTACGGCCCGGGCTCGAGCGGGTGCAGGCTCCGCTCGGTCACCGCCCAGCCGGAACGCCGTGTCACACTCGGCCCGAGTGTGCACGTTGAGCGGTCACAAGGACGCTCTGGGTTGTATGACGGGGCCACTATGAGCGCTCAGCGCGCGTTCTGTCCCTTCAGTGCCCGTCACAGGCGCCTGGGAGTGGTGCGCCGGCGATCACCCAGCGGCGTAGACCGCGCGGAGCCCCGGCCCGTCGGGCGACAGGGTCCAGCCGGAGCCGAGCGGTGCGTGCGCGGCGACGGTGCCGGTCTCGAGCGCGGCCGAGGGGTTGGCGACGAGCCAGGCAGCCAGGCGACCCTTGGCGACCTTCGTCCGCGCCGCGTTGGCCGCCGAACCGTCCGGCCGTCGGAAGGTCACGGGACGGTGATCGAGCCGAGCGCGGGCGTCCCGGGGCCAGATGCGCTCGTGCTCGCCTGGGAGCAGGTCCCACACGACCCGGTCGCGGGCATGCGAGCTCAGCTGCGGACCCGCAGCCTCACGCCAGAAGGTGGCCAACGCTGTCATGCCAGGCACCGTCGCCGCGAACTCCAGGCGGTAGGCAGGCACCGCCTCGTCCAGCCCGACCAGCCCGAGCAGCCCCGAGACGAGCAGGATCTCCACGGCGAGCTCACTCGGCGCCAGTTCCGCCAGGGCGGCGTTGCGGTGGACGACGCCGGTATAGCGACGGTGAGCCGGCAGGGTCGGGAGCACCGCGAGCCGTGCGCAACGCTCCCGGGCGTCCTCGACCTGCGAGGAGCGCACACCGGTGATGCGCTGCACCGAGCGGTCCTCCAGCGGTGGTACGGCGCTGCTGACGACCCGCAGGACCTGCGCACGCGCTGCGGCCAGCGGGTGGCCCGGATCGATGGTCTCCTGGTAGGCCGGTCCGTCGCCACCCTCGGCCTTGGCCTTCGAGGGCGGCAGCAGCACCAACGGCCGGTGATCCGGGCCACGTCCCGACGACCTCACCCGGTGATCAGCTCCCCGCGGAGGTCGAAGACGACCTCCTGCGTGCTGCCCGCCGCCACCGTGACCCGTCGTCCGTGGACGTCGACCTCCACCTCGGCGGGGTTGTCGGCATGCGCGGTGAGGACCACGTCCGCGTTCGAGGCGTCCACCTCGAGCCAGCAGCCCCGCACCGCGAGCCCGAACTGGAGACGCTCCCAACCCTCAGGCAGGCGCGGCGCCACCTCGACGTACCTCTCGCGCACGTGGACCCCACCGAAGCCGAGCACCGCCACCTGCCAGGTCGCGCCGCAGGCGGCGATGTGCATGCCGCCGATGAAGGTCCCGCCGGGAGCCGGGTGGGAATCGGCCAGCAGATCGACCGTGGCCCCACGCTGGAACAGCTGCTCCGCCTCGGTGACGCGACCCAGGCGCGCGGCGACCAGGGCGTACATGGGCCGCGACAGCGACGAGCCGTGCTGGGTCCTGGGCAGGTAGTAGTCGTAGTTGGCCGCCACCGTGGCTCGGTCGTAGCGCTCCGGCTGGTTGACGAACAGCTGCACGACGTCGGGCTGCTTGGTGACCTGGGTGTGCACGGCGATCCCGTTGGGCCAGCCCCAGTACTCGTCGGGGTGCTGGAGCCGCTCGCGGAGGTCGTCCGGCGCGATGTCCTCGAGATCGAAGTAGCCCTGGAACTGTTCGAGCAGGAGGGTGTCGGGGTCGGGCGCGATGACCAGCAGCCGTTCGAGGACGTCGCCCCACAGCGCCCGCTCCTGCGCGTCGAGGCCGAGCTCCTGCTGCCGGCGAGTCAGGACCTCGGGATGCTCCTCGGCCAGCCGGTCCCACAGGCGGCAGGCCTCGGCGAGCGCCACCCGGGACTGTTCCAGGGAGAAGACGTTGTCGTCGACGTTCTCGTGGTACTCGTCGGGACCGAGCAGTCGCAGCAGGTGGTAGTGACCGTCAGCCGGGCGGAAGTGCACGAAGGACACCAGGAAACGTGCGACCTCGAACACGATCTCGGCGCCGTGCTCGGCGAGGAAGCTGTCGTCGCCGGTGGCCTGGAGGTAGCCGTCGATCGCCGCGGCGATGTCGGGCGAGATGTGCATCTGCCAGTCGTTGAAGTGGTTGCGGATCGGTCGTCCGGTCAGGACGTCGACGAAGAAGAAATCGGGGCACAGCTCATCGCCGGTGTCGCCGGAGATCCAGGCGTAGAACGCCCCCTGGTAGCCCAGGCGTTCGGCCTTGCGGCGCGCGCCCGCCAGCGTCTTGTGGCGGTAGACCAGCAGGTTGCGTGCCACCTCCGGGAAGGTGTGGAGCCACATCGGCAGGTTGAACACCTCCTGGTCCCAGAACGCCGCGCCCTGGTAGGCCTGGCAGGACAGGCCCCGAGCTCCGACCGGGAGGTGATCGGCGTGCATCGGGGTGGCGATGACGTTGTGGTAGAGGTTGTAGCGCAGCACCGCCTGGGTGACCGGATCGCCGGTGATGCGCACATCGATCCGCTCCCAGCGGGCCTCCCAGGCCAGCGCATGCCGTGCGAGCAGGAGCTCGTAGCCGTCGGCGACGCCGGCCCGCGCGAGCTCCAGCGCCGAGGCCAGCGGGTGCTCGACGTCGTTGCCCGTGTGCACGGTCATGATCTGCTCGATGACGAGCAGCCCGTCCGCACCCACCTCGAGGTCCAGCACCCGGTACACCTCGCGTTCGTGCTGCTCGAGCCGTTCGGCGTGGACGGTGCCGCCGTGGACACCGACGGCGTGGGCCACGGCGATCGGGAGACCGCGCTCGGTGGTGGTCAGCCGCAGCGCGAGCACGTCCTCGTGCACGTGTGGTTCGACGGTGGCGAAGTGGTCCCCGTTCAGGCTCCAGACCTGCCCGTCGATCCCCGTGGTCAACGTCACCCGGGTCCCCGAGGGGGCGAAGACCCGTTGCCGCTGCGCCAGCAGATGCCGCTGGTCCATGGAGGCGAAGCGCTCGTCGACCAGACGGTGCACCGGTCCGTTCGAGGGGCCGTAGATCCGATGCTGACGTCCGTAGCGCACGTCCAGGCGTCGCTCCAGCAGATCGCGGTCGGACAGCGCCTGGTCCGCATCCACGCCGATCGGTTGCCCGAGGTGCTCGAACCGGGCGAACAGCGCGTTCGGCACGTTGCACAGCTCGGTCCACTTGCCGTCGGCGTTGTCCCAGGTGTCGGAGACCGTGCAGCCGACCGTGGCCGTCGCCCGCCACTCCGGCAGCGTCCCCCGGAAACCGAGGTAGCCGTTGCCCGTCAGGTGGCTGGTCGCCACGTTGCTCACCTGCTCGGGGTCGTGATGGTCGTCGATCACCACCCAGCCGTCCGCGACCGTCGGTCCCTTCCCGACCCGCGCCTCCTGCGGCGGGCAGACCACGGTCAGGTCGACGTCCCGGGGCGTCGCGAAACGGTGCTCCGCGTGGCCGACACGGTGCTCGGGACCGGTGCCGACCGCGACCATGCCAGCGGCCAACGCCGCGTCGATCCCCGCGCCGGCATCCGCGATCACCACGCAGTCTGCGGGCGCCACCCCGAGCAGCTGCGCTGCGGCCAGGAACAGCTCGGGCGCCGGCTTGGCCCGGTCGACCGTGTCGCCGTCGGCGATGGCGTCGAACAGGTCGGTGATCGCGAGCTGGTCGAGGACGCGGCGCGCGTTGTTGGATGACGATGCGATGGCCACCAGCATCCCACGACGTCTGGCGTCCACCACCAGCGAGATCGCACCCGGGAGCAGGTCCGTCGGGCGCATGTCCGGCGGCGACCCCTCCCGGGCCACCCCGCGCCGCGCCTCGTTGGCCGCACCGTCGAAGCCCGGACCGTCCTCGTCCGCGAGCCGCCGCGACCCCGGATCGTGGTGCCCGGCGGTCTCGGTCAGGACCCCGTCGGGAGCGAAGATGACGGCACGTTGCGGGGCTTCTGGCATGGCGGCAGAGCTCCGATCGTGGCGGGCCGGGCTGCGCTCGACCCTAGTGCGACGAGCGTGCCGCCGGAGCGGCCGTCAGCTCCCGAACGAGCCGGCGATGCGGTCCGCCACCAGTTCGGCACACGTCGGACACATCGGGTAGCGCGACGGGTCCCCGTCGGGCTTCCACCGCTTCCCGCAGAGCGCGGTCACGGGGGTGCCCTTGCGGCGGTAGCGCTCCAGATCGCGCTTGCTCACGTAGTGCGCGAACCGGTCGTGATCGCCGTCGCCGTCATCGGGCGTGGGTCGAGCGTCGGGCTGCGCGGGCGCGGGCGCCCGGGTCGGAGCCCTGGTCGGCAGGTTCGTCTCGGTGGCCATACCCGCGACGCTACCGCGCCACGTCGCAGCGTGCCGACCTCCGCTGCGGGCGGCCTCGGTGCTGGCCGCCCGCGGGGGCCGTGAGCAGGCGGCGCGTCACCGTCCGGGCGCGACCTCGAACCACAGTGGCGCGTCCTCGCTGCCCTCCTCGGCGCGATAGGAGACGGTGATCTCCTCGCCCTCGGCGATGTCACGCACGGCGAACAGCTGCCCCATGAGCCCATCGGGGACCAGCCAGAGGAAGGCGTTCGGATCGTCGTCGTGGTTGCACATCGACGAGACCCCGAGCACCAGGGCCGCGGTGCCGTGCTCGTCCCACTCGTAGACGTAGTCGTCGACGATCGTGGCCTGCAGCGCGCGTCGCTGGTCGGCAGGGACCAGGAGCAGGGGCGCCTCCATCAGCAGGGTCTCCGCCGCGATCGGGGCGGTCGCGAACAGGCCGCGCCCGGCGCGGGGCGAGGGTCGTACCTCGTACATGCGCACCTCCTCGGGGATGCCGGACACCTCAGGTCGCTCCGGCGGCTCGCCGGAGCCGATCCATGACCGCCCGTCCCACGCCCTCCTCGTCGACGGTCTCGACCAGGAGTCGATCCACGCCGCCCTCCTCGGCCGCGCGGAAGGCGGCGTACAGCTGCCGTGCGAGATCGGCGGCGTCGGCGAACGTGGCGACGAGGCGCACGGTGTCGGGGACCTCGTGCTCGTGGCCGCGACGCACGATCGCCCCGTGCTGGCCCTCCCCGGCGCCGACGGCGGCCAGGACCACCCCGACCTCGGCACCCGGGACGAGGCTGAGCCGGCACCGTGGTGCGTAGTGGCGGTGGCGCGTGCCCGGTGACCGCTGCGTCTCGGCGGCGGTGCCATCGGCGGTGATGCCGAGCTGCTCGCGGGTCACGGCGCCCTCACGCAGGACCACGGGGCGCGCTCCGCGGGCATCCACGACCGTGGACTCGACGCCGATCACGCAGGGGCCGCCATCGAGCACGAGCGTCACCTCGCCGCCGAACTCCTGCGCCACGTGCTCGGCCGTGGTGGGTGACGGGCGGCCGGAGCGGTTCGCCGAAGGAGCGGCCAGCGGCGACCGGCAGCGTTCGAGGACCGCGCTCGCCACCGGGTGATCGGGGACCCGCACCGCCACGCTCGACAGCCCGGCGCGGGTGATCGCCGGCACCGACGTCGCGGCGGTGACCACCAGCGTCAGCGGACCGGGCCAGTGTGTGGCCGCCAGGTCACGCGCCAGCGGGGTCACGTTCGGGGTCAGACGAGCGAGCTCCTCGGCGGCGGCGACATGCACGATGAGCGGGTTGTCGGCGGGGCGGGACTTCGCGGCGAAGATGGCGGCCACCACCTCGGACGAGAGGGCATCGCCGGCCAGGCCGTAGACGGTCTCGGTGGGCAGCCCGATCAGGTGGCCGGCATCCAGCGCGGCCACCGCCGCTGCCAGCCCCTGCGGGTCCGCGCGACGTACCGGTGCCGACCCGTGGCCGTGCGCTGTGTCCACCCGTCACCGTCCTCGCGCGTGCCACCGGAGCTCGTGCGCAGCCTCCGGGGCCTCGGGGCGCGACCCTACCGCCGCTGCGTCGGGGCCCGTCGTCGCCGGAAGTTCCGTTGCGGCCCGCGAAGCTCTACGGTGCCGGGGTCGAGTCGTCGGGGAGCCGACCGGCACGCCCGACCCACCGCACGCAGGTGGACGGATGCGGGTCCGGCCACCGCCACGCTCGACCGGGAGAACGAGGGAGCGATCATGGTGGCACTGTCGGGTGGCGCGATCATGGCGAGGATGCTCGCCGCCGAGGGCGTCGACCGGGTCTTCGGCATCATCGACGGGACCTACTACGGCCTGTACGCGAGCTTCGCCGAGGCCGGCATCGAGTTGATCTCGCCGCGCCACGAGACCTCGGCCGCGCACATGGCCGGGGCGTATGCCCGCACGACCGGCCGACTCGGGGTGGTGATGGCCAGCAACGGTCCCGGGGTGGCCAACGTGCTCCCCGGGGTGGCCGTGGAAGAGGCCGAGGGCAACCGGGTCCTGCTCCTGACCTCCGCGCGCCGGACCGGGATCGGCCATCCCGACCGCGGCGGGACCTACCAGTACTTCGACCAGACCGCGGTCACCGCCCCGATGACCCGGTGGTCCGGGCATGCACCGTCGGCCGAGCGCATCCCGGAGCTGCTGCGACACGCGCTGCGCGCCGCGTGGTCGGCCCGACCCGGTGTCGTCCACCTCGACGTGCCAGAGGACCTCATCAACGGGGTCCACGAGCTCGAGGGCCAGGTGCTGTGGGCGCCGTCGACCTACCGCTCGCTCACCCCCCTGGCGCCGGATCCCGATCAGGTGGCCACCGTGGCGAGCCTGCTCCACGAGGCACGCCGCCCCCTGTTGCATGCCGGCTCGGGGGTCCTGCACGCCGGTGCGGAGGCCGAACTGGCACGACTCGCCGAGTTGCTCGACGCCGCGGTGACCACCAGCTGGGGGGCACGCTGCGTGGTCGACGAACGCACGCGCCCGGCGGTGCCGATGGTCCATGTCGATCTGGTGGACCGGGTGCGCAACGAGACCGATCTCATCGTCGTGCTCGGGTCCCGGCTCGGCGAGACCGACTGGTGGGGCAAGGCCCCGAACTGGGCCCGCGCCGATGCCGCCGCCACCGTCCAGATCGACATCGATCCTGCGATCCTGGGCGCCAACCGCCCGCTCAAGCAGGCGATCCGTGCCGACGTCCGCACGAGCCTGGCGGCACTGATCGAGGCCGTCGAAGCGCAGGACGCGTCCCCGCACACCGCCGAGCGGCGAGCGTGGCTGGACGAGCTCGGCGAAGCACGGGTGGCCAACCGCGCGAAGCTGGACCGTGCGCTCGAGGCGAGCGACCGCAAGGGCCCCGTCCATCCGGCTCGGGTCCCCGTCACCGCACAGGAGGTCTTCGATGAGGACACGATCTGGGTGATCGACGGCGGCAACACCGCGGTGTGGTCGCAGTTCTACCTCCAGGCTCGCGCGACCCGGTCCCACCTGTCGACCTACAAGTTCGGCATGCTCGGCGCGGGCATGGCACAGCCGCTGGGCGCCAAGGTCGCCGCGCCCGATCGGCCGGTCTGCTGCCTGATCGGCGATGGTGCCTTCGGCATGCATCCCCAGGAGGTCGAGACCGCGGTCCGCCACGGGCTGGACGTGACCTGGATCGTGTTCGCCGATCGGGCCTGGGGCATGGTGAAGATGAGCCAGTCGATCGCCGCCAAGCCGCTCAAGACCGTGGCGCGGCGGATGCTCCTGGACAAGCCCCTGCCCGACGGCGACACCGTGTACGCCGACCTCACGGAGATCCGCTACGACGATCTGGCGCGCTCGATGGGAGCCCACGGCGAGCGTGTCTCCCGGCCCGACGAACTGCGCCCGGCGCTCGAGCGCTGTCGCGACGCGGACGGCCCATCGGTCGTCCACGTCGATGTCGACAGCGGCGCGCACCTGTGGCCGCCGGCCCTGAGGACCTTCAAGGCCATGCACGAGGAACCCGCGGGATGAGCGCGGCGGTGACGGCGACGTCCGCGTTGGCCGCGCTGCCGGTGGACGGTCTCGTGCTCGCCCAGGCCGTCGACGACGTCCAGCTCAACTTCGACCCGGGCAGCCTGCTGGTGCTCAACATCGCCATCGGCATCATCATGTTCGGCGTGGCATTGGACGTGCGCCTCTCGGACCTGCGAGCGGTGTTCGCGACGCCGAGGGCCCCCATGATCGGCCTCGTCTCCCAGTTCCTGTTCCTGCCCGCCTTCACCTTCGGCCTGACCCAGGTGCTCGCGCCACAGCCGTCCATCGCGCTGGGGATGATCCTGGTCGGCTGCTGTCCCGGCGGCAACATCTCCAACATCGTCACCCACCTGGCCAAGGGCAACACCGGACTGTCCATCGGGATGACCGGGGTCTCGACCCTGCTGGCGGCGGTGCTGACGCCCCTGAACTTCGCCTTCTGGGGCTCGCTGGACCCGGGCACCCGTGAGGTCCTGCGCTCGGTCGCGCTCGACCCCGTCGATCTCGCGATCACGATCGGCCTGCTCCTGGCCGTGCCGGTGACCGCGGGTGTGGTCCTGCGGCAGCGACGTCCGCAGCTCGCCACGCGCATGTACCGCCCCGTGCGCATCATCTCGATCGTGTTCTTCGTGCTGTTCATCGCCGTGGCGTTCATCACCAACATCGAGCACTTCACCGCGCTGCTCGGCACGGTGCTCGGTGCCGTGTTCCTGCACAACGCCTTGGCGTTGGGGCTGGGCTACGGCGCTGCCGCGGCGGCGCGGCTGACGGAACGGGACCGGCGGGCGGTGAGCATCGAGGTCGGTATCCAGAACTCGGCCCTGGCGCTGGTGCTGATCTTCGGCTTCTTCGGTGGGCTCGGCGGGATGGCGCTGGTCGCGGCATGGTGGGGGATCTGGCACCTCATCGCGGGGCTGGCCATCGCCGGCGTCTGGTCGCGCCGGCCACCGCAGCGCTCCGCGACCGAACTCGCGGCCGAGGCATGAGCCGGATCCTGGTCACCGGCGGCAGCGGCTACCTCGGCTCCCTCACGCTCGAGGCGCTGTCGGCTGCCGGCCACGAGCAGCTGGTGTCCCTGGACCGCCGACCTCCGGGGACCGAGCGCGACGGCATCACCGACGTCACCGCCGATCTGCGCGAGGTCGACCTGGTGGCGCTGCTCCATGAGCACGACATCGACACGGTCGTCCACCTCGCGGCGATCGTGGACCCGCCGCCCGGCATGGACGCCGCCACACTGCACGACATCGAGGTGGGTGGCACCCGCCGGGTCCTGGAAGCCTGCCTGGCCGCCGGGGTCACGCACCTGACGGTGACCTCCTCGGGGGCCGCGTACGGCTACACCCCCGCCAATCGCGCCCGGCCGCTGGTGGAGACCGACCCGGTGCCCGGCCACCCGCGGTTCGCCTACAGCAAGCACAAGGCGGAGGTCGAAGCTCTGCTGGCAGCGGCCCGGCAGCGCCACCCCGAGCTCGCCCAGCTGGTGCTGCGCCCCGGGACGATCCTGGGCGAGGGCACCGACAACCAGATCACCCGCCGCTTCACCGGACGGGCGATCCTCGGACTGAGCGACACCGACGTGCCGTTCGTCTTCGTCCACGACCGGGACGTGGCCGAGGTGATCGCCCGCGCCGTCGCCGAACGCGTCGCCGGGGTGTTCAACCTCGCCGGTGACGGGGTCCTCACGCTGCGCGAGATCGCAGCGATCGAGGGCAAGCCCTACCTGCCGGTCCCGCCGGGTCTGATCGCGGCCGTCCTGGCGGTCGCCCACCCTCTGCGGCTGCTGCCCTACGGGCCCGAGCAGGTCGACTTCCTGCGCTACCGGCCGGTGCTCGCCAACGACCGGCTCCGGGAGGCGTTCCCGGGACTGCCGCGATCGACCACCGCCGAGTGCTACGCCCGGTTCCGGAGGGCGCAGCATGCCTGACCTCACGCCGCGACCACCACCGGTAGCCACCGCGCCCCATCACGCGCTGGTCACGGGCGCCGCGGGGCACGTCGGTCAGGCGCTGCTGCGCCTGCTCGGCGCCGCCGGCTATACCCGGATCGGGGTGGACCGCCCCGGCACGGCAGCCGCGGCCGACCATCCGGGCGCGAGCGAGGCCTGGCTGGACGTCGACCTGACCGACGCCGCGAGCCAGGACGTACTGACCGAGGGGCTGCGCGAGGTGCCGACGTTGGACCTCGTCGTCGCCGCGGCGGGGGTCACCGCGCTCGGGAAGCTGGACCCCGGCGACGATGCGGTGTTCCAGCGGGTGATGGACGTCAACTACCACGGG
Source organism: Nitriliruptoraceae bacterium (assembly GCA_041686695.1). GTDB lineage: Bacteria > Actinomycetota > Nitriliruptoria > Nitriliruptorales > Nitriliruptoraceae > T1Sed10-7. Next base: position 2,158 of record JAWLDJ010000040.1, on the reverse strand, counting down.
GCCCTCAGGACGGCGCGCGCCGCACTGCCACCCCTGCGGGCGGCGCGGGGCCACCTCGTCGTCGTGTCCTCGGTCGCGGGGTTCCTGCCGATCGCCGGCCGCCCGGCCTACGTCGGCGCGAAGCATGCCGTCACCGGCACGTTCCTCGCGCTGGCCGACGAGCTGGCACAGGACGGGATCAGCGTCACCGTGGTGCACGCACCGTTCCTGGCCACCACCGTCACCGACGTCGGATCGGCACCGCCGCGGACCACCACCGGCGCAACGCTCGACGCGGATGACCTGGCCCGGGCGATCGTCAGGGTCGCGGCCAGACGTCGGCGCGGTGCTCATGTCCCGACCCGGATGCTGGTGGGCCGCACCGCTTACCTCGCCGACGCGGCGAGCCGGCTGGCGCCGACCCTGGCCCGTCGTCTGGCGGCCCGGCGCCTGGGTGGGGGATGAACGGCCTGCTGTTGCGACCGTCCGCTGCGACCACCTCCCGGCGCGGACGGCGGCGTGACACCTCCGATGGGAGCCGCTCGGTCCCGCACCGCGGCCGGGACGGGGCGCTCACGCGCGGTGGACCTCACTGACGACGCCGGCCATGCGCTCGATCGCGGCGATCCAGTCCCGCTGGGTGGGTTGCTTCTCGAGGTAGCAGCGCACCTCGTCGATCCCGAGCTCAGCCAGCGACAGCAGCCGTTCGGTGATCGCGCCGTCGGTCGGCTCACCGTCGGTGACCGGGAAGTAGACGTCCAGGGAGCGTCGGATCGACGCCGGGTCGCGTCCGACGTCCTCGCAGGCGCGATCGAGGTCCGCGAGGTGGCCAGCGACCTCACGCAGGTCGTTGGGCGGGGTCCACCAGTTCCACTCGTCGGCCCATCGCGCGGCCGCCTGCTTCATCCGTGGGCCACCGGCGCCCACCACGATGGGCGGACCCTGCTGCCGCGGACCGCGTAGCACCAACTGGGCGTCGGACACCTGGTGGAAGCGACCATCGACCGTCGCGCGTCCCTCCCGCAGCAGCATGGCGATGATCTCCAGCCCCTCGACGAAGCGCGAGAACCGAGGGTCGGCCGGGAGACCGAAGGCGGCGTAGTCGGCATCGGGGCTGTTGCCGGCGCCGATCCCGAGCACGTACCGGCCACCCGACATCTCGTCCAGTGTCTCCGCGGTCTTGGCGACCAGCCCGGGTGCCCGGTAGGGGGCGTTCAGCATGGAGTGGCCGATGCGTATCGTGGAGGTCGCCTCCGCCAGCCCACCGAGCAGGGACACTGATTCCCACGCGCCGCCGGTGATGTCCTCGAGCGGCCAGGACATCGTGTCCTCGACCACGACCAGATCGAAGCCGACCGCTTCAGCAGTCACTGCCCGTGCACGGATGTCCGCCCAACGCGGAACCGGCCAGCGCCCTCCCGGGGCCACCAGTAGAGGGATGGCCACACCCAATCGCATCGGCACCTCCGCTCTCACTCGCGATCACGTCCCCTGCCCCGAAGCGGTTCGTCCCGAGCGGGTGAGATCACGACGCAACCATCCATCGCCGAGGAAGGCAAGGACACGCCCTACGTTGTCGTGGCCGGGCTGGCCCTCCCCCGGTCTACCAATGGCGCATCTGCTTGCGCTGGCCTACGACGTCGAGATCGTGGACGACCACTAGGAGGCGGCGATGGAGGCGAAGCTCCCACCTGTCCACCCAGGCGAGGTGCTGCTCGAGGAGTTCCTCGAGCCGATGGGGCTGTCGCAGTACCGGCTCGCGAAGGACATCAGCGTCCCACCGCGATGCATCAACGAGATCGTCCACGGCAAGCGGGCCGTCACCGCTGACACGGCTCTGCGCCTGGCCCGTTGCTTCGGGACCACCCCACGGTTCTGGCTCAACCTCCAGGCCCAGTACGACCTCGACATCGAAGCCGACCGCCTCGGCGACCGCCTCGACCGCGAGGTGACCGCTCACGCCGGCTGAACCGACGTGCGCAAGCCGTGATTGCGAGCGGGTCGTCGATAGCTGGCAGGCGCGCAGAACCGCACCTGATCAGGGATACACGGACCGACACGCAACGTGTAGTCTGGCGTCATGGCATCCCAACGCATCAACATCACGCTCGACCCGGAGCACGCCACCAAGCTGGCGAGGCTCGCAGCTCGAGTGCACGTCAACGAAGGGACGCTCGCG
>JAWLDJ010000039.1:0-18047 GCA_041686695.1 Nitriliruptoraceae bacterium | reverse complement strand
CGACTTGGCGACGATCTCCTCCTGGATGGAGGCGGGAGCCGGCTCGTAGGAGCCGAACTGCATGGTGTAGCTGGCGCGCCCCTGGGTGGCGGAGCGCAGGTCGGTGGAGTATCCGAACATCTCCGACAGCGGCACGCGCGCCTGGATGACGGTGGCGTTGCCACGGGGCTCGGATCCCTGGATCAGACCGCGGCGACCGGAGAGGTCGCCCATGACGTCCCCCATGTAGTCGTCCGGGGTGACCACCTCGACGTCCATCACGGGCTCGAGCAGCTGGATGCCGGCCTTGGCGGCGGCCTCCTTGATCGCCATCGAACCGGCGATCTTGAACGCCATCTCCGAGGAGTCGACCTCGTGGTAGCTGCCGTCGGTCAGGGTCACCTTGATGTCGACCATCGGGTACCCAGCGAGCACGCCGGATTCCATGGCCTCGCGGATGCCCTGGTCCACCGAGGGGATGTACTCCTTCGGGATGGACCCTCCGACGATCTTGTTGTCGAAGTAGTAGTGGTCGTCCGCCTCGAGTTCGAGCTCGGCCTTGAGCTCGTTGGTCAGCGGCTCGACGTCGATGACGACGTGGCCGTACTGACCGCGCCCACCGGTCTGGCGGGCGAACTTCTTGTCGAACTTCTCGATCTTGCGCTTGACCATCTCGCGGTAGGCGACCTGGGGCCGTCCGACGTTGGCATCGACCTTGAACTCCCGCAGGAGGCGGTCGACGATGATCTCGAGGTGGAGCTCCCCCTGGCCACCGATCAGCGTCTGCCCCGTCTCCTCGTCGGTGTGGACGCGGAAGGACGGGTCCTCCTCCGCCAGCTTCTGTAGGGCGGTGGACAGCTTCTCCTGGTCGGTCTTGGTCTTGGGTTCGATGGCGATCTGGATCACCGGCGCCGGGAACTCCATCGACTCCAGCAGGATCGGTGCTTCCTGGGTGGTGATGGTGTCACCGGTCGAGGTGTCCTTCAGGCCGACCAGGGCGACGATGTCGCCGGTCATGCAGCCGGCCATCTCCTCACGCGAGTTGGCGTGCATCTGCAGGATGCGACCGACGCGCTGCTTGGCGTCCTTGGTGACGTTGACCACGTGGGAGCCGGCTTCCAGGGTCCCCGAGTAGATGCGGGTGAAGGTCAGGGTCCCGACGTAGGGGTCGGTCATGACCTTGAAGGCCAACCCGGAGAACGGCTCGTCATCACGCGGCGCACGGCTGGCCGGTTCGCCGGTCTTGGGGTCCTTGCCGTTCATCGGCGGCACCTCGAGCGGCGACGGCAGGTAGTCGACGACCGCATCGAGGAGGGACTGGACACCCTTGTTCTTGAAGGCGGAGCCGCAGAACACCGGCACGAGTTGGTTGGAGATCGTGGCCTGACGCAGGCCGGCCTTCAACTTGTCGACGGGGAGCTCGCCCTCATCGAAGAACAGCTCCAGGAGGTCCTCGTCGGTCTCGGCGACCTTCTCCATCAGCTCAGCGCGGTAGACCTCGGCGTCGCTCTTGAGGTGCTCGGGGACCTCGACCACCTCGAAGGAGGCACCGAGGTCGTCACCCTTCCACACCACGGCCTTCATCTCGACCAGGTCGACGACGCCCTCGAGCGATGCCTCGAGCCCGATCGGCAGCTGCAACCGAACAGCGTTGGGCGTCAGCCGCTCACGGATCGAGTCGAAGGAGTAGTCGAAGGAGGCACCGGTGCGGTCCAGCTTGTTCACGAAGCAGATACGCGGCACGCCGTACTTGTCGGCCTGCCGCCACACCGTCTCCGACTGGGGCTCCACACCCGCGACCCCGTCGAAGACCGTCACCGCACCATCGAGCACCCGCAGCGACCGCTCCACCTCGATGGTGAAGTCCACGTGACCGGGGGTGTCGATGATGTTGACGGTGTGGTCGCCCCACTTGGTCGTGGTGGCAGCCGACGTGATGGTGATGCCGCGCTCCTGCTCCTGCTCCATCCAGTCCATGGTGGCAGCACCGTCGTGCACCTCGCCGATCTTGTAGGTGCGCCCGGTGTAGTAGAGGATCCGCTCCGTCGTCGTGGTCTTGCCCGCGTCGATGTGGGCCATGATCCCGATGTTGCGGAGCTTGTCCAGCGGCACGGTCCGCTTGAGGGCCATCGTCGTCGCTTCCTGGTCGAGTGCATCGCCCGTTCGGGCGCTGCGGTGGTCGTGGTGCCCCACGGGCGTGCGTCACCGGGTGGGGGACTGCCGCCACCCGGCAGGTTCGCCGGCGGTGGTGGCTCGGTGGTGGTGCTGCGGTGGCTCGGCGGCGGCGATCAGAGCAGCAGCCGCGCGCCCCGCCCTCACCAGCGGTAGTGCGCGAACGCTCGGTTGGCCTCGGCCATCTTGTGCGTGTCCTCACGCCGCTTGACCGCGGCGCCGACACCGTTGGAGGCATCGAGCAGTTCGCCGGCCAGTCGCTCCCCCATCGTGTGCTCGCGGCGGATGCGGGCGTAGCCCACGATCCACCGCAGCGCCAGGGTGGTCGAGCGGGACGGACGGACCTCGATCGGCACCTGGTAGGTCGCGCCACCGACGCGCCGGGACTTGACCTCGAGCTGTGGCTTGACGTTGTCGACCGCGCGCTTGAGCACGCTGATCGGGTCGCCGCCCTGGGTGCGGGAGCCGATGTTCGCGAGCGCGTCGTACACGATCGCCTCGGCGGTCGATCGCTTGCCGTCCACCATGACCCGGTTGGTCAGCTGCGTGACGAGCGTCGAGCCGTACTTGGCGTCGGCCGGGGTGCGACGACGTCCTGGGGAGCCCTTGCGCGGCATCTCAGCCCTCCTTCTTCACGCCGTAGCGGGACCGTGACTGCTTGCGGTCGCGAACGGGAGCGGCATCCAGCGCTCCACGGACGACCTTGTAACGGACACCGGGGAGGTCCTTCACACGCCCGCCGCGCACGAGCACGATGGAGTGCTCCTGCAGGTTGTGGCCCTCGCCTGGGATGTAGGCGGTGACCTCGATACCCGAGGTCAGGCGCACACGGCAGACCTTCCGCAGCGCCGAGTTCGGCTTCTTCGGTGTGGTCGTGTAGACGCGTGTGCAGACCCCACGACGCTGCGGGGATCCCTTGAGCGCGAGGGTCTTGTTCTTCTTCGCCTTGTCCTGGCGACCCTTGCGCACCAGCTGCTGGATGGTGGGCATGCCTGGGGTTCTCCGTCTGTTGGCAGGGTCGTCGCGTGGAGAGCGGCGACCGTGCGCGAGATGAGCTCGCGGTCGAACGTGGGGTCGGGGTGGGTCACCACCGAACTCGGTCATCGCGCTGCCTGCGCCACAGGGGCATCGGTGCGCGGTCGCTCGAGGTGGGTGGGGTGAGCAGAGGGACGGTCCGACCCACGGGGTCGGGCGTTCCGCTTCTGACGTCGGGGTCCGGTCAAGCCGCCTGCACCCTTGGGGGGTGTCGGGCTCATCGCAAAGCGCCCGGACGTGGCACACCGCGACCCACCGGGCCGCGGCGTGAGATGGAACGATACCGACCTGGCGCGAGGGGTGTCAACCGAGGCGTCGAGGGGACCTGGTGCGTGCGCTGGGCGACCGGGCGATGGCGACCGGGCGAGCGACCATGGCGACCACCTCCTCGCGAGGTGAGGGTCCGTCGACGACGTGCCCCCTCGGACGGTGGCCGGCCGATCCGGCAGATGGCCGAACGGACAGGGACGGTGGACGCGGGTCACCGCCGACACTGCGCCGGTGACCTACCCAAGATGCTCAGTCCCCTCAGGAGTCCAGCCATGAAGCGCACACTCACTGCCAAGATGACCCTGCTCTCAGGTGCGGCCGCACTCGCGCTCGGTGCCGCGGCCTGCGAGGTCGAGGACAACGGGGTCGACGATCCCATCGAGGACGACGTGGTCGAGGACGACCTGCTCGAGGACGAGGACCTCTGAGCGCAACGACGGACGCCGAGCCCGCATCACGGGCATCGGCGACCACGACAGCGGGCCCTGCCGGTCGGCAGGGCCCGCTGTCATGCGTGGCGTGAGCGTCGTCCGGGACTCACCGACCGCCGGCGTCACCCGGGAAGTCGTCGTAGCCCCAACCGCCGTCGAAGCCCCAGGACCCGTCGCCCTCGTAGGACTCCGTCGACGCCAGGAACTCGGCGATGTCGGCCGGCAGCGCCTGCTCCGGCACCTCGGTGTGACCGACCTCGACCGAGCGGTACCGCTCGATCCCCGTCCCGGCCGGGATGAGCTTGCCGATGATGACGTTCTCCTTCAGCCCCACCAGTGGGTCCGAGGCGGACTCCAGCGCCGCTTCGGTCAGGACACGGGTGGTCTCCTGGAAGGAGGCCGCCGACAGCCACGAGTCCGTGGCCAGGGAGGCCTTGGTGATGCCCATGAGCAGTGGGCGAGCCGCGGCCGGCTGGCCGCCCTCGGCGAGGGCCGCATCGTTGGCACGGTTGAAGCGCACACGATCGATCGTGTCACCCGGCAGGAAGCTCGTGTCGCCAGCGTCCACGACGTTGACCCGGCGGAACATCTGCCGCACGATCAACTCCACGTGCTTGTCGTGGATCGGGACACCCTGCGACCGGTAGACGTCCTGGACCTCCTTGACCAGGTGCAGCTGCGCCGTGCGGACCCCGAGCACCTCGAGCAGCTCGTGGGGATCGATGGCCCCGACGGTCAGCTGCTGCCCGACCTCCACCTGGACACCGTCACCGATGTCCACCGTGCCATCGTCGGATCGGAAGAGGCGGGCACCGCGTGGCAGCTCGTGTTCGTCGACCTGGTCACGAGCGCCGTGGATGGTCAGCGTCCGACCACCGCCGTCGTGGTCCTCGATCGAGACCCGACCGGCGATCTGCGCGATCTCCGCCTTGCCCCGAGGACTGCGGGCCTCGAACAGCTCGACGACACGGGGCAGACCCTGGGTGATGTCGTCGGCGGACGCGACACCACCGGTGTGGAAGGTCCGCATGGTCAGCTGCGTGCCCGGCTCACCGATGGACTGCGCGGCCACGATGCCGACGGCCTCACCCATGTCGACCATGGCGCCGTTGGCCAGCAGCTCGCCGTAACACGCTCGGCAGACACCGATCTCGGTCTCGCAGGCCAGGACCGAGCGGACCCGCACGCGGCGGTCCGCGTCGGAGGCGACCGTTGCGAGGGGCTCACCCGTCTCCGGGTGGACGCCGTGGAGCAGAGCGGACCGTAGACGCCGGATCTCGGTGTCCACGATCAGCGTCCCCGCGGCCACCAGCACGTCGCTGGAGCCCGGGTAGAGCACGTCCTGCGCCATCACACGGCCGTAGAGGGTCTGGGAGTCGTGCTCGCCGACCGTGGCCTCGACCCCGCGGGTGGTCCCGCAGTCGTCCTCGCGGATGATGAGGTCCTGGCTGACGTCGACCAGTCGCCGCGTCAGGTAGCCGGAGTCGGCCGTCCGCAGCGCGGTGTCGGCCAGGCCCTTGCGGGCGCCGTGGGTGGAGATGAAGTACTCGAGGACCGACAGCCCTTCTCGGAAGTTGGACTTGATCGGACGCGGGATGATCTCGCCCTTCGGGTTGGCCACGAGCCCACGCATGGCGGCGATCTGCCGCAACTGGGTCATGTTCCCCCGGGCACCGGAGTTGGCCATGACGAAGAACGGGTTGGTGGTGGAGAAGTTCTCCTCCATCGCGTCAGCGACCTTCGAGGTCGCCTCGGTCCAGATCTCGATCAGCTCCTGGCGCCGTTCCGAGTCCGTGATGACACCACGGGTGAACTGCTTCTCGATCTTCTCCGCCCGGGCCTCTGAACTCGTGAGCACCTCGGCCTTGAGGTCCGGCGTCTCCACGTCCGAGATGGCCACGGTGATGCCGGCCCGGGTGGCGTTGGCGTAGCCGAGGTCCTTGATCGCGTCGAGGACCTCGATGACCTGCCACCGCGGGAACAGGTCGGCGCAGCGGTTCACGATGTCGCCGGCAGCCTTCTTGGTCACCACCTCGTTGACGAAGGGGAAGTCCAGCGGCAGCGCCTCGTTGAAGATCGCGCGGCCGGCCGTGGTCACGACGCGGTGACGGACACCCGTGGCGCGGTACTCCTCCCACGCCTCGTCGTCCTGGTCACGCCACTCGGCCGGCCGTTCCGCCGGATCGAGCTGTTTGCCGGCGGACAGTCGCAGCACCACCGGGTCCTGGACATGGAGGTGACCGGCGTCGATCGCGCGCTCGAGCTCGCCGATGGAGGCGAAGATGCGCAGTCCGGTCGGGTCCCGCTCCTGCGCGGTGTCCTCACCGGTGTAGGTCAGCCAGTAGATCCCGAGGACCATGTCCTGGGTCGGCGAGGCGATCGGACGCCCCGTCGCCGGTGACAGGATGTTGTGCGGCGCCAGCATCAGCAGGCGAGCCTCGGCCTGCGCCTCAGCGGACAACGGCAGGTGCACGGCCATCTGGTCGCCGTCGAAGTCGGCGTTGAAGGCGGTGCACACCAGGGGGTGCAGCTGGATCGCCTTGCCCTCGACCAGGGTCGGCATGAAGGCCTGGATGCCCAGGCGGTGCAGCGTCGGAGCACGGTTGAGCATCACCGGGTGGTCCTGGATGACCTCCTCGAGGACGTCCCAGACCTGCGAGCGCTGGCGCTCGACCATCCGCTTGGCGGACTTGATGTTCTGGGCGTAGTTGAGGTCGACGAGCCGCTTCATGACGAAGGGCTTGAACAGCTCCAGGGCCATCTGCTTGGGCAGACCGCACTGATGCATCCTGAGCTGTGGACCCACGACGATCACCGACCGGCCCGAGTAGTCGACCCGCTTGCCGAGCAGGTTCTGACGGAACCGGCCCTGCTTGCCCTTGAGCATGTCGGAGAGCGACTTCAACGGCCGGTTGCCCGGACCCGTGACCGGACGGCCCCGACGGCCGTTGTCGAACAGCGCGTCGACAGCCTCCTGGAGCATCCGCTTCTCGTTGTTGACGATGATCTCCGGCGCACCGAGATCCAGCAGGCGCTTGAGCCGGTTGTTGCGGTTGATCACGCGGCGGTACAGGTCGTTGAGATCGGAGGTGGCGAAGCGCCCACCGTCGAGCTGCACCATCGGACGCAGGTCCGGTGGGATCACGGGGATGGCTTCCAACACCATCGCGCCCGGACGGTTGTTGGTGGTGCGCAGCGCCTCGACGACCTTCAGACGCTTGGTGGCACGCTGCTTCTTCTGCCCCTTGGCGTCGGTGATCGCCAGGCGCAACTCCGCGGACTCCGCTTCGAGGTCGAGGCCGTCGAGCAGGTCACGCACCGCTTCCGCACCCATCCCACCGGAGAAGTGCTCGCCGAAGCGATCGCGCATGTCGCGGTAGACCAACTCCTCCTGGATCAGCTGCTTGGGAGCGAGCTTCTTGAAGGTCGCCAGCACCTTGTCCAGATGCTCCAGCTCGTTGTTGGCGCGCACCGAGACGGTCTTGAGCTGCTTCTCGATCTCCTTGCGTTCCTTCTTGACCACCTCGGGCTTGGCACCCTCGGCCTCCAGCTCAGCCAGCGTCGCCTCGAGCTGGGCCAGCAGCTCCTGGCGGTCCATCTCGAGCTGGGCCTCGATCTCCTGCTTCTCGGCGCTGATCTCCTGCTCGAGCTCGGGGAGCGCGTTGTGACGCGCGTCCTCGTCGACGGAGGTGATCACGTAGGCCGCGAAGTAGATGACCTTCTCGAGGTCCTTCGGGCTCATGTCGAGCAGGTAGCCGAGCCGGGACGGCACACCCTTGAGGTACCAGATGTGGGTGACCGGAGCGGCGAGCTCGATGTGGCCCATCCGCTCGCGACGGACCTTCGCGCGGGTCACCTCGACACCGCAGCGCTCACAGATGATGCCCTTGAAGCGCACCCGCTTGTACTTGCCGCAGTAGCACTCCCAGTCCCGGGTCGGACCGAAGATCTTCTCGCAGAACAACCCATCCTTCTCGGGCTTGAGCGTGCGGTAGTTGATGGTCTCGGGCTTCTTGACCTCGCCGTTGGACCACATGCGGATCTGGTAGGCCTCCGCGAGCGTGATCTTCAGCTGATCGAAGTGGTTCACGTCCAGCATGTGGGACGTCCTCCCTACTTCATCGTCCCGCCCGGCGGCTCGCCGTCTGTGCGGGGGTGCGACCGATCGGCCGCGCTACAAGATTCGGAAAAACCCACTCCCCCGGCCCGACGGACCCGGCAGGAGCGGAGCTGGTGGCTGGAGGTTGCCGTCCGGAGCGACTCTCTCTTCGGAGCCCGGCGGGAACCTGCAGCCACCAGCGGTCCAACCACTACCCGTCAGCGGTCGGACGCTCTGGCCGTGACAGGTCGATGCCGAGCGCCTCGGCGGCACGGAAGGCATCGTCCTCGGACTCGCGCAGTTCGATGTGCTCACCGCTCGAGCCGAGCACCTCGACGTTGAGGCTGAGTGCCTGCATCTCCTTGACCAGCACCTTGAAGGACTCGGGGATCCCGGGCTCGGGGATGTTGTCACCCTTGACGATCGCCTCGTACACCTTGACGCGGCCGAGCGTGTCGTCGGACTTGATCGTCAACAGCTCCTGGAGGGCGTAGGCCGCGCCGTACGCCTCCAGGGCCCAGACCTCCATCTCACCGAAGCGCTGACCACCGAACTGCGCCTTCCCGCCCAGCGGCTGCTGGGTGATCATCGAGTAGGGGCCGGTCGAGCGGGCGTGGATCTTGTCGTCGACGAGGTGGTGGAGCTTGAGGATGTACATGTACCCGACCGTGACCTGCGCATCGAGGGGCTGGCCGGTCCGGCCCTCGAAGAGGGTCGCCTTCCCGTCGGTGCCGACCAGACGGATGCCGTCGTCGGTGGGACGGGAGTTGTCCAGCAGGTCGACGAGTTCGGCCTCGCTGGCGCCGTCGAACACCGGCGTCGCGAAGCGGACCGGACCCTCCATGTCCGCGTGCTCGTCGGTCCAGCCGATCTCGGAGAACCACTCGGGCGCGGTCTCGAAGTGCCAGCCGTTGGCCGCGGCCCACCCGAGGTGGGTCTCGAGCACCTGACCGACGTTCATCCGCGACGGCACACCCAGTGGGTTGAGCACGATGTCCAGCGGCGTGCCATCCTCGAGGAAGGGCATGTCCTCCACCGGCAGGATCTTGGAGATGACGCCCTTGTTGCCGTGGCGTCCGGCGAGCTTGTCACCCTCGGAGATCTTCGACTTCTTGGCGATGTAGATCCGCACCATGTCGTTGACGCCCGGGGACAGCTCGTCGCCGTCGGCACGGCTGAACCGCTGGACACCGATGACGATGCCGCGATCGCCGTGTGGGACCTTCAGCGAGGTGTCGCGGACCTCACGAGCCTTCTCACCGAAGATCGCGCGCAGCAGCCGCTCCTCCGGGGTCAGCTCCGTCTCACCCTTGGGGGTGACCTTGCCCACCAGGATGTCGCCGGGCTGGACCTCGGCGCCGATCCGGATGATGCCCTCCTCGTCGAGGTTGGCGAGCACCTCCTCGGACACGTTGGGGATGTCGCGGGTGATCTCCTCCGGGCCGAGCTTGGTCTCGCGGGCATCGACCTCGAGCTTCTCGATGTGGATCGAGGTGAGCACGTCCTCTCGGACCAGACGCTCGGAGAGGATGATCGCGTCCTCGAAGTTGAAGCCCTCCCAGGACATGAACCCGACCAGCAGGTTCCGCCCGAGCGCGAGCTCTCCGTCGTGGGTGGAGGGACCGTCGGCGATGGGGTCGCCGACCTCGAGTCGGTCGCCCTCGGTGACCAGGGGCCGCTGGTTGATGCAGCTGCCCTGGTTCGAGCGCTGGAACTTGGTGAGGTAGTACCGGTCGATCTCGTCGTCGTCGGTCCGCACGACCACGTGGTCCGCCGCCACCTCGACGACGACACCGGCGTTGGTCGCCGTGATCACGTCGCCGGCGTCGCGAGCGGCCTTGGCCTCGATACCGGTCCCGATGAACGGTGACTCGGCGCGTAGGAGCGGGACGGCCTGCCGCTGCATGTTGGCACCCATGAGGGCCCGGTTGGCGTCGTCGTGCTCGAGGAAGGGGATCAGGGCCGCGGAGATGGACACGGTCTGACGTGGTGAGACGTCCATGTAGTCCACGTTGGCCGGTGGGACCTCACGGACCTCGCCACCCTTGGCGCGGACCAGGACCATGGCGTTCTCGAAGTCGCCCGAGGACTCGTCCACCGGCGCGTTGGCCTGTGCGACGACGTAGCGGTCCTCCTCGTCCGCCGTGAGGTACTCGAAGTCGTCGGTGACCTTGCCGTCCACGACCCGGCGGTAGGGCGTCTCGACGAAGCCGTACTCGTTGATCCGGGCATAGGTCGCCAGGGAGCCGATCAGGCCGATGTTCGGACCCTCAGGGGTCTCGATGGGACACATCCGGCCGTAGTGCGAGGGGTGCACGTCCCTGACCTCGAACCCGGCCCGTTCACGTGACAGGCCGCCCGGGCCGAGGGCCGAGAGACGGCGCTTGTGGGTGAGGCCGGCCAGCGGGTTGGTCTGGTCCATGAACTGCGACAACTGGGAGGTCCCGAAGAACTCCCGGATCGCGGAGACCACCGGCCGGATGTTGATCAGGGTCTGCGGCGTGATCGCCTCCAGGTCCTGGGTGGTCATGCGTTCGCGGACCACGCGCTCCATGCGGGACAGGCCGATGCGCACCTGGTTCTGGATCAGCTCACCGACCGAGCGCAGCCGGCGGTTGCCGAAGTGGTCGATGTCATCGGTGTCGTACCCCTCCTCGCCGGCATGCAGCTTGACGAGGTAGGACATCGTCGCCAGGACGTCCTCGCTGGTGAGCACGTGCTGCTCACGCCGCTGGAAACCGAGCGAATCGAACTCGTCGGTCAGCTTGCCGTGCTTGACGTGGCCCTGCCCGTCGTCCTCGAGACCGGAGATCTTGTACCGACCGACCCTGGCGAGGTCGTACTTCTTGCCGGCGAAGAACATGCCGAGCAGGAGCTGGCCCGCCTGATCGACGTTCGGCGGCTCACCCGGACGGAGCTTGCGGTAGATCTCCTCGAGCGCCTGGGCCGGCGTGCGGCCGGTGTTGTCCTTCTCCAGCGTGAGCGCGATCGACTCCGCGCTGCCGAAGAACTCGAGGATCTCCTCGTCGGGCACCTCGGTCTGCAGGACCTCCGCAGGTGCCAGCTCGTACTGGCCGGTGGCGTCGTTGAAGGTGAAGGCCTTCAGAGCCCGGTAGAAGACGCTGATCGGCTGCTTGCGCTTGCGGTCGACGCGCACCGCGACCAGGTCCCGCTTGTCGACCTCGAACTCGAGCCACGCGCCGCGCGCCGGGATGACCTTGCAGCCGTACACGTCGCGGCCCGTGGTCTTGTCGACCGAGGTGTCGAAGTACACACCCGGAGAGCGCACGAGCTGGGAGACGACCACCCGCTCGGTCCCGTTGATGATGAAGGTCCCCTTGTCGCTCATCACGGGGAAGTCCCCCATGAAGACCGTCTGGGACTTGATCGTGCCGTCCTCCTTGTTCAGGAACTCGGCGGTCACGAACAACGGAGCGGCGTAGGTGAGGTCCTTCTCCTTGCACTCCGCGACGGAGTACTTCGGCTCATCGAAGCGGTGGTCGAGGAAACTGAGCGCCATCTTGCCCTGGCTGTCCTCGATCGGGGAGATCTCGTCGAAGATCTCGCCAAGACCCTGTTCGATCAGCCAGTTGAAGGAGTGGCTCTGGATGGCGACCAGGTCCAGTTCCTCGACGGGTAGCGCCTCGTGGATCCTGGCGAAGCTCAGGCGCTGATCCAACTTCAGGTGCGGGTTGACGGCGGTGCCGACCAACGGGGACCTCCCCTGGTACAGATGGTGGTCTCGACGAGTCCAGCGACGCTGTGACTCGCAGGGCGATGCGTCGTCACCCAGTGCGCGACGCGACGTGGGCGGCTCGGCCGACCCACGGGGTGGTGCGGCCGCGACACGCACTCGTCACGACGTGCCACGTCAGGGGCGGACACGCGCTGGTCTCGATCGTGATCGACGGCCCAACGCTCCGTGTGCGAACGCAGACGTTCACAGCAGAGCTCGGATGACGACGACCTCGCTCGATGGGACGCGTTCCGCTGAGACGTGGGAGCAGCGGGACGACGGCGGAGCACACGGCGGCGCTTGAGCGTACCCACCGTGCGCTGAGCGCGTCAACCGCCCCCGGAGATCCGGAGGCGGTGGCGCGCGACGTGCGGCTCCCTCGGCATCCCGAGGGAGGGGGGATCACTTGAGCTCGACGGTCGCGCCGGCGGCTTCGAGCTTCTCCTTGGCCTCGTCGGCAGCGTCCTTGGAGACGCTCTCGAGGACGGCCGCGGGTGCGCTCTCGACGAGCTCCTTGGCTTCCTTGAGCCCGAGGCTGGTGAGGCCACGGACCTCCTTGATGACGCCGATCTTCTTCTCGCCGGCGCCGGTGAGCATGACGTCGAACTCGGTCTGCTCCTCGGCCTCCTCGGCCTCACCGCCGGCCGGGCCGGCAGCCGCGACGGCGACCGGAGCGGCAGCGGTGACCTCGAAGGTCTCCTCGAACTTCTTGACGAGCTCGCTCAGCTCCATGAGCGTGAGCTCCTTGAACTGCTCGATGAGCTCGTCGGTGGTCAGCTTCGCCATCGTGGTTCCTCCTGGGGGCACGCCTCGCGCGCCGGGTGGTCGAGGGGGCCTGCGGGCGTGTGCCCGCGCGGCCCGATGTCGTAGGGGACCTCGGCTCAGGCCTCGGTCGGGGTCTCTTCAGCGGCCGGCGCCTCGGCAGCGGCGGCCTCGGGCTCGGGGGGCGTCGCGGCGGAGTCGTCGCCGGCGGCTTCGGGGCTCGGCTCGGCCGCCTCGGCAGCCGGGGCCGCCGGGGCGCCGGTGAAGCCCTTGGCCTCAGGTCCACCGGCCTCGAGCAGCGCCTGCAGCAGGCGTGCCTGCTTCTCGGTGGCCGCCTGCAGCAGTCGGGCGGTCCCGGACAGGGCGCCCTGCATCAGACCAGCGAGCTTGGCGAGCAGCTCCTCGCGGCTCTCGAGGTCCGCGAGCTTGAGCGCCGCCTCGCCGTCGAGCACCTCGCCGTCGAGGTAGCCGCCACGGATGACGAGATCCGGGTGGTCCTTGGCGAAGGCCTTGAGGGCCTTGGCAGGCCCCACCGGGTCCTCGGCGCACAGCACCAGGCTGGTCGGCCCTTCGAGCAGCTCGTCGAGCCCACCGATCCCGGCGGCCTCAGCGGCGCGCTTGGTGAGCGTGTTCTTGACGACCTTCATCTCGGCGTTCGAGTCGCGCAGCCGCGCACGCAGCTCGGCGAGCTCGGTGACCGTCAGGCCCCGGTAGTGGGTGAGGAGCGTCGCCGCTGAGCCGGTGAGGTCCGCTCGGACCTCCTCGACCTTGGCGAGCTTTTCCGGCCGTACCACGTGTGACCTCCGTCGACGTGCTGTCCCGAGATCCGGCGGTGACGACGCCGGGCCGGAGACGACGACGTCCCCTCGCGCAGCAGCGCAGGGGGACGAACGCGGGAGGCGCCTCATGGTGAGGTGGCCGTGCTGTTCGATCCTGCGCAGGATGCGTGGCGGGGAGCACGAACTCGCGCTCCGGACCGGTCACGTCCTTCGGCCCCCCAGGGGGCATCCGGCGGTCTTCGGTTCGTTGGTGGGGGATGGTAGCGCCCCGCTCGTCGGGTGACGACCGCAGGGCTGGTCCGCGCGCCGCTCGCGCGGACCCGTGCCTGATCAGGCGTCGTCGTCCTCGAGCAGCCCCCGGGAGCGCGACGGGTCCAGCGGCACCGACGGCGACATCGAGGTGGAGACCGCCACGGTCTGCAGGTAGCGGCCCTTGGCGGCCGACGGACGCTGCCGCAGCAGCTCGTCCAGCAGCGCGCCGTAGTTGTCGATCAGCTGCTCGACGGTGAAGGACGCCTTGCCGAGGACCACGTGGACGTTGCCGTTGCGGTCCGAGCGGTACTCGACGCGTCCGGCCTTGATCTCGCTGACCGCCTTGCCGACGTCCATCGTGACGGTGCCGGACTTCGGGTTGGGCATCAACCCGCGCGGGCCGAGCGTCTTCCCGAGCCGCCCGAGCTTGCCCATCATGTCCGGTGTCGCGATGATCGAGTCCAGCTCGTCGATCAGCTCACCAGCGGCGAGCCGCTCGACGAGGTCGTCCGACCCGACGTGGTCGGCACCCGCGGCGGTGGCATCGGTGGCCTTCTCCCCCGCAGCGACCACGGCGACGGTCACCTCGCTGCCGGTGCCGTGCGGCAGGGCGACCGCCCCCCGGACCATCTGGTCGGCCTTGCGCGGGTCGATGCCCAGCCGGAACGCGCACTCCACGGTGGCGTCGTAGCCCGCGGCGTCGATGTCCTTCAGCAGGGTGAAGCCCGCCTTGGGACCGTAGAGGCGGTCCGTCTCGATCCGTTCGAGTGCCGCCCGGTACTTCTTGCTCCTCTTGGCCATTCCAACTCGCTCCTCGTGGTCCCGACGACGGCACCGGGCCGTCTCCCACCTAGGACGTGTGCCGTGCCGGGGCCGATGCCCCGACACGGTCGGTCAGCTCTCTGCGCTCATTCCTTGACGGTGATGCCCATGGAGCGCGCCGTGCCCTCGATGATCTTCATCGCGCCTTCGAGGTCGATCGCGTTGAGATCGGGCATCTTCTTCTCGGCGATCTCCTGGACCTGCTCACGGGTCACCGAGCCCACCTTGGTGATGTGGGGCACTCCCGACCCCCCACCGACACCCGCTGCCTTCATGAGCAGCTGCGCCGCGGGTGGGGTCTTCATGATGAAGGTGAAGGAGCGATCCTCGTAGACCGTGATCTCCACCGGCACGATGTCGCCCTGCATCTGGGCGGTCTTCTCGTTGAACGCCTTGCAGAACTCCATGATGTTCACGGAGTGCTGGCCGAGCGCTGGACCGACCGGTGGGGCCGGGTTGGCCTGACCGGCCGGGATCTGCAGCTTGATGAAGCCTGCGACCTTCTTCGCCATGGTTGTTCGTCTCTCCTCGCGTGGTGCTGGCGGCCGGTGCGGTCCCGGCCTCCCACGATCGATGGGTGGTGCGTGGCGCCCCGTAGCGCGCGGCGCTGGAGCGATCGGTGCGGTGTCGCCTCGGTGCTACAGCTTGGCCACGTTGTCGAAGGGCAGCTCGAGCGGGGTCTCACGACCGAACACGCTGACGAGCACCTTGAGCTTGGCCTGGTCGAGGTTGATCTCCGAGATGGTGCCCGTGAAGTCCGCGAACGGACCGCCGGTGACCCGGACGGTCTCGCCCACCTCGAGGTCGATCTCGGCGACGACCTTGGAGGGTACGGCCTCCGCGCCCTCCTCGGTCTCGACCTCCTCGACGACCTCGACGGGGATCTTCAGGGTCTCCGCGACCTCCTTGAGGGGCAGCGGGACGGGTCGGGTTCCCGGCGAGCCGACGAAACCGGTCACTGCCGGGGTGTGACGCACGATCCCCCACACCTCGTCGTCCATGATGGCGCGCACCAGGACGTACCCGGGCAGGAACTTCTTCTGCGAGACGGTCTTCTTGCCCTTCTTGTACTCGGTGACCTCCTCGGTGGGGATCACCACCTCGAAGACCCGGTCCTCCGCCTCGAGGGCCTCGACCCGGTTGGCGAGGTTGTCCTTGACCCGTTGCTCGTAGCCCGAGTAGGTGTGGACGACGTACCAGTCGCCGAGCAGGCGGGCGAGGTCCTTCTGATCCCGCACGTCCTCGAGGGAACGCGGCCGCCGGGTCCGTGCCGGTGGCGCCTCCTGCGCCTCGGCGGGCGGCGTCTCGGTCGGCGCCTCGGCCTCGGACGGCGCCACGGCATCGGGCGCGGCGTCGGAACCTGCGCCGGCCATACCGAGCAGGTCGTCGAGGTCGTCGCCCTCGGGCTCGGGCACCTCGTCGGTGGCGGGCTCGGGCGGTGCGGTGTCCGGATCGGCTGCTGGGTCGGACACGCGATCGGTGGTGGTCTCGTCGGACACGCTGTTCACCCCAGGGTGTTGATGACGGCGCGCCGGAACACCTCGTCCAATCCCCACACGATCCCGACGAGCACGAGGGTCGTGATGAGGACGACGATGGTGTACGACGTCACCTCCTTGCGGTTGGGCCACGCGACCTTCCGGAGCTCGCTGCGCACCTCGCGCAGGAACTGCTTCGGGGAGGTGCGGGTGCTACGCGTCGGCTCGGAACCGGCGCTCTTCATCCCCTCGGTCCGCCGCTCCTCGCGGCCTCCGCGGCGCTTGTCCTCGCGGTTCATGTCAGACTCCGAAGCCGGGTGTGTGGTGCGATCGACCGGGCCCGCGGCGCCGGGTCCGTGGTGCGGGTCCGGCGCCGGTGGCGTGGGCACCGAGGTGGAGCGAGCACCCGGCCGAGCGGTCGGGGACGGCGGGCTTTCGACCGTTGGGTCGGGACCCCGCCCGGTTGGTACGACGGACACCTTCCGCCCATCGGTGCCCTGCGAGGTGCAGGGTCCGTTGCACGGTGCGGGCGGGGGCGCCACCTCGCACGGGAGGAGGGACTTGAACCCCCAACCGCCGGTTTTGGAGACCGGTGCTCTGCCAGTTGAGCTACTCCCGTCCGTCCCCGCGGCGATCGGGTCACCACAGCGACCCCTGACACGGGAACGCTGCCTCACCGGGAGGCAGCTTGCCGTAAGGCTACCGCGCTGCTGACCCGGACGACAACCGCTCGACGCGGCGTCGGTACTGCCGCTCAGAGACGGACGCGTCCCGTTCCCCGCAGGATGCGATCCCCCGACTCGTTCGTGCCGACCAGCGACACCGTCGCGACCCCGTCCTCGATGGCGGTCACCGTGCCGGTGAACGTCGAGGAGGTGCCGAGCGGCCAGGGACGGGTGAACCGAACGTCCACCTCGAGCACCTGTTCGGGACCGCCGGCGAAGGCCGTCAGCATCCGAGAGGCCAGCCCCATGGAGTACATCCCGTGGGCGATGATCCCACCGGTCGGGCTGACGTTCTCGGCGAAGGAGGGGTCGTAGTGCAACGGGTTCATGTCGCCCGAGGCGCCGGCGTACAGCACGGAGGCGACCAGGTTGGACTCGGCGGTGACCGGCGCCAACTCGTCGCCGACCTCGACCGATCTCGAGGTGCTCACGAGGCCACCTCCTGACCGGGAGCCGTCGGGGTGTCCGTGGCGGTCGCCGGCGCCGAGCCCAGCAGCACGATGGTGGCCTGCGAGGTCACCACGTGATGACCGTCCGCGTCCTCACAGTTCACCTCGATCACGAGATACTCGTTGGCACCGCGTGCCGAGATGTCGGCGATCCGCGGCGTGCACGTGAGCACGTCACCGGGACGCAGAGCACGTTCGGCGAACGTGTAGCGTTGCGAGCCGTGCACCACCGCCGGGTGGGTGCCGAGCTCCGGGTCGGCGAACGGGGCCGCACCGCCCTTGGTGACCGTGAAGCAGGCGGCGAAGGTCGGTGGCGCGACGCAGTCGTCGCCGTCACTGAAGTAGCGCGGATCGGTCTCGCCGAGCGCGGTCGCGTATTCGCGGATCTTCTCGCGCGAGACCTCGTAGGTGTAGGGCGGGTAGGTCGTCCCGACCTTGTCACGTTGCAACGCCACAGCGACCCTCCTGCTCCGTGGGCGGCCGGCATCCTAACCGGTCGGCCCGAGCCGACGGTCAGCGCGCGACACACACGGCGCGAGGCGCTGCCAGAGCGCGCCGCTCGGACACGACGACGGCCCGCCGGTCAGCGCCGGCGGGCCCGTGTCGCCGAAGGACGCTCAGCGGGTCTCGCGGTGGACCTGGTGGGTCCGACAACGCGAGCAGTACTTGCGCAGCTCGATGCGCTCGCGCTGGTTCACCCGATGCTTGGTGGTGATGTAGTTGCGCTCCTTGCACTCCGTGCAAGCCAGCGTCACCTTGGGTCGGTTGTCGTTCTTCGGCATGGTCTTCCCTCTCGCTGCCCGGCGCCGCCGTCAGCGGTCAGCCGGGAGCGTGGTGTCATGGGGGTCCGAGACGGCGAGAACCGCCGTTCGGGGGTACTGGGGCCGGACGGGCCGGCGCGGCCTGGCGGCGAGGCGTCGGGGGCTGCGTGCCCACCGCCGGCCGCAGCGGGGTCGAGGTCAGGCGAGGATGTTGGTGACCCGGCCCGCACCCACGGTGCGGCCACCCTCACGGATCGCGAACTTCAAGCCCTCATCCATCGCGATCGGCTGGATCAA
>JAWLDJ010000038.1:0-18200 GCA_041686695.1 Nitriliruptoraceae bacterium | reverse complement strand
CGGCATCCCCACGATCGTCGCGAGCTCGAGCGACGACCTCTTCCGCGCCCAGGGCTTCGTCCATGCCCAGGACCGGTTCTGGGAGATGGACTTCCGCCGCCATGTCACGGCCGGCCGCCTCTCCGAGCTGTTCGGCGAGAGCCAGCTCGACACCGACCGCTTCGTGCGCACGCTGGGCTGGCGACGGGTCGCCGAGGCGGAGCTGGAGCTGCTCGCCCCGGAGACGACCCGGATGCTGGAGGCCTACGCCGAGGGGGTCAACGCCTGGACCGAGGGCCGTACCGGTTCGCAGCTGTCCCTCGAGCACGCCCTGCTCCCGCTGTCTGGCCCGAGCGGCTACGTCCCCGAACCCTGGACCCCCGCGGACTCGGTGGCGTGGCTGAAAGCGATGGCGTGGGACCTGCGGTCCAACCTCGAGGACGAACTGCTGCGTGCCCGCCTGCTCGGCGTCGACCTCGGCGAGGGCCGAGGCTGGCAGGAGCTGTTCCCGACCTTCCCCGCCGATCGCCATCCCCCGATCCTGCCCGAGGGCGGCGAGGTGATCGACGGTCGCTTCGTCCCCGGCACCGGGCTGGACGACCCCGAGGAGGCGCCGGTGGCGAGCCCGGCGATGGCGCTGGACCGCGCCCTCGACGTGACCGACCCGGCCGTCGACGCGGCGCTGGCCGCGGCGCAGCAGGCGCTGGCGGACGCACCGATGCTGCTCGGCGACGGCCGCGAGGACGGCATCGGGTCCAACTCGTGGGTGGTCGCGCCGGAGCGCTCAGCGACCGGCTCGGCCCTGTTGGCCAACGACCCCCACCTGGGCCCCGCCCAGCCGTCGCTGTGGTACCAGGTGGGCCTGCGTTGCGAACCGGTCGGCGACGCGTGCCCCTACCACGTCCTCGGCTACTCCTTCGCCGGCATGCCCGGCATCGTGATCGGCCAGACCGACCGGATCGCATGGGGGTTCACCAACCTCGGCCCGGACGTCGCCGACCTGGCCATCGAGCGCATCGATGGCGACCGGGTGCAGACCGAGGACGGCTGGGAGCCGCTCGAGGTCCTCACCGAGACGGTCGGTGTCGCCGGCGGTGACGACGTCGAGCTCACGATCCGCATCGGCCCCAACGGCCCGCTGTTCTCCGACGTCTCCGACGCCGGTGCCGAGGTGGCCGCCGGACCCCTGGCCGGAGCCGACGATGCCGCGGGTGGTGAGGAGACCGGCGCGCAGGACGGTGGCCCGGACGCCGAGGTGGAGCATGCGGTCGCCCTGCGATGGGTCGCTCTGGACCCCGTCGCGACCGCTGACGCCGTGCCACTGTTCATGCAGGCACGGGACTGGGACAGCTTCCGGGCTGCGGCCAGCCGGTTCGAGGTGCCCTCGCAGAGCCTGGTCTACGCCGACGTCGACGGCCACATCGGCTACCAGGCCCCGGGTCGGATCCCGGTCCGTCGCAGCGGCGACGGCACCCTGCCCCAACCGGGCTGGACCGGCGAGGCCACCTGGGAGCGCTTCCTCGACTTCGAGGAGCTGCCGTGGACGTTCGATCCGGCCGAGGGCATGCTGGCGACCGCGAACCAGCCCGTGTTGGCGCCGGGCAGCGAGCCCTTCCTCTCCCGCGACTTCAACCTCGGCTACCGGGCCGCCCGCATCACCGAGTTGCTCGACGGTCGCGACGACCTCTCGCTCGACGACCTGCTCGCGATCCAGCTCGACGCCCACAACGGCAACGCCGCCAACCTCGTGCCGACGCTGCTGGCCGTGCCGGCCGACGGCGGCGACGACAGCGGTGCCAGCGCCGACGTCGAGGTGGTGCAGGAGGTACTGGCGACGTGGGACCTGCAGGACGCCGCGGACAGCGCCGGCGCCGCGGCGTTCAACGCCACCTGGCGGCACCTGCTCGCCGCCACCTTCCACGACGAGCTGCCCGAGTGGGCCTGGCCGACGGGCAGCGCCCGCTGGTGGGAGATCGTGCGCGGCCTGGTCACCGAGCCCGACGCGGCCTGGTGGGACGATCTCACCACCCCCGAGCGCGAGACCCGCGACGACGTCCTGCGCCAAGCGATGGCCGACGCCCACGCGGAGCTCGCCGACCGCTTCTCCCCCGACCCGACCGATTGGCGGTGGGGGGCGATGCACACCCTGACCCTGACCCACGCCACCTTCGGGTCCTCGGGGATCGCTCCCCTGGAGGCGCTGTTCAACCGCGGCCCACTGCAACTGGCGGGGGGCTCGGACATCGTCAACGCCACCGGGTGGTCGGCCAACGAGGGCTACGAGGTCAACTGGGTGCCCTCGATGCGCTACCTGGTCGACCTCGGCGACCTCGATGCGGGACGGTGGATCCACCTCACGGGCCAGTCGGGTCGGCCCTTCCACCAGCACTACGCCGACCAGGCCGAGGCCTGGGCGCGCGGCGACACCCTGCCGATCCACTTCACGCCCGCCGCGGTCGAGGCAGCCGCGGTCGACCAGCTCACCCTGCTGCCGGACGAGGGCTGACGCCGCAGGATCCCGACGGAGACCCGACGATGTCGATGCTGGAACGCATGCTGGCCGGCGAGCTGTACCACGCCGACGATCCTCAGTTGCAGGCCCGTTACGCCCGGGCGCAACAGGTGCTGGCGGCCTTCAACGCCACGGGACCGGACGAATGGGCACGCCGCAGCGAGCTGCTCGACGAGCTCCTCGGCGCCGTCGGCGAGGGTGTGGTCGTCCAGCCGTCGCTCCGCCTCGACTACGGCTTCAACGTCCGGATCGGCGCCGGCACCTTCGTCAACTACGACGGCGTCCTGCTCGACGTGGCGCCCATCACGATCGGTGAGGACTGCCAGATCGCGACCCGTGTGCAGCTGCTGACCGCCACCCACCCCGTCGACCCGGTCGTGCGCCGCGCCGGATGGGAGTCCGGCGCCCCGATCGAGCTCGGCGACAACGTCTGGCTCGGCGGGGGCGCCATCGTCCTGCCGGGGGTGACCATCGGCGCTGACACCGTGGTCGGCGCGGGCGCGGTCGTGACCCGCGACCTGCCCGCCGGCGTGGTCGCGGTCGGCTCCCCCGCCCGGGTGCTGCGCGAGATCACCGAGGCCGACCGGGTCAGGATGCCGACCCGCTGAGCACACCGGTAGCGTCACGTCGGCGACGCAGCGCAGCCCGGCTCCCGTCGCCACGCCACGCCGGGCCGGCCTCACGACCCCGAGCACCGACCCCGGTTCGACCGACGAGAGGCGACAGGATGTCCGACAGCGATCACCGACACGTCACCCTCGAGCGCGTCGAGACCGGTGTGTACCGCGCGACCAACCCGGCCGGTGCGGAGCTCACCTTCGGGAGCCTGCTGGAGGACGGCTTCAGCCCGGTGGAGCTGCTGCTCGCAGCGATCGGCGGCTGCACCGCGGTCGACGTGGACCTGATGACCTCCCGCCGCGCGACGCCGGAGCGGTTCGAGGTCGAGATCGGTGCAGACAAGGTCGAGGCGGACGGCGGCAACCTGCTGCGCGACATCGAGGTGACCTTCCGGGTGCGCTTCCCCGACGGCGCGGACGGCGACAAGGCCCGCGACCGTCTGCCACGGGCCGTGCAGCACTCCCACGACCGCACGTGCACGGTCAGTCGGACGATCGAGGCCGGTACGCCCGTCGCCGTGCACGTCGACGACCGCGACGCCTGAGCCGGCGCACGCCCGAGCCGGGAGGCACGAGCATGGCCCATCGGATGCACATCGACACGCACGACGCCCAACGAGGCCGAACGACGCCTCGCGCTGCTCGGCACGGAGGCCGACACGGACGCTGCGGGCGGATGACGCGTACGGTGCACACACCTCGCGCCGGGTGAGAGGCCCACCCCCCGCGCGGCTGATCCGACCGGAGTCGTCATGACCGCCTGGCAGCACTACCTCGAGCAACTCGACCAGGGCCCGCAGTCCTGGACCTCCCGCGAACGGGTCGAGCAGCTGTTGGCCGGCGAGACGGTGGAGCACACCACGGCGACCACGATCAAGGACGTCTGCGACGATGGCCACGTCCACACCGACGTGACCCTCGGGCTGCTGACGCCCACGCGCCTGGTCCACGTCGTCGTCGGTGACGCGCAGCACGTGACGGATGAGCACGAGCTCGGGTTGCAGTGCGCCGTCACGTCCCTTCCCCTCACCGCTGTCACGGACGTCGCCGTGCTGTCGTGGGACCAACACGGCACCCCGGCGGTCGAGGTCCGCATCTCACGCGCCGGCGGGGCATGGCAGGCCATGGGGGACGTCCACGACTGCGGCGATCCGGAGTGCGAGATCCCGCCGGGCTCGATCCAGCTCGAGGCCCGGTCGGACGGGTTGGTGCTGTTCGCCACCGGCGACCAGGCCGCGGTCCTCACCGACTTCGCTGGACACCTCGCGCGGGTCGCCGGCCCCCGCTGACCACGTCCGGTCGTCGGGCAGGCTGCCATCACCCTCTCGTGGGCTGCCGTCAGGGCGGGGGCTGCGACCGCAGCGAACCCCTTCATCGAGCCCACGACGCCGCGGTCCAGCCAGGACGAGTTCGACCGACGCGGCCTCGGCCCCCGCCGGCAGGTCGCTCGCCGCTCCCACGCAGCCTGCCCGCCGGCCGATCACCGCGACGATCCGGTGGCGATCCTCGCCCCGCAGGGCGTGGCGCACGTCGTGGCGCGCGGGGACACCATCCGGCCACCGAAGGCCGGGACCGCGCCCCGCACTGCCAACCAGGCGCGCGCGGGGACACCGTCCGGCCACCGAAGGCCGGGACGGCGCCCCGTGCACCGGGCAGTGAACGCGGACGGCGCTGGCGAGCTGTCTGCGAACGCCCACAGGCCGTCCAGCAGCAGCTCCTGCGAGGCCCGACGACACCTCGCAACTAGGCTTCGCCCCGCTGGCGAGCTGCCTCGGCTGACCGAGCACCCGAGGCAGCGTCGGCGGGCCAGCGACGGAGACCTCCAAAGGTCGGGAAGGGCAGCGGGTGGCAGGTGAGCATGAGCGGACACGGTCGGCGCGTCGGGGTAGCGCGATCGCCGGGATCCTGCTGCTGGCGACGCTCCTTGGAGCCGCGTGCACAGCTGAGGACCGCGATGCCATCCGCGATCAGCTGACGGACGACGACGAGCAAGCGGTCACCGAACCGGAAGCCGAACCGGAACCAGAGCCGGAACCCGAACCCGAGCCGGAGCCCGAGCCGGAGCCGGAACCGGAGCCAGAGCCGGAACCTGAGCCGGAACCCGACACCGAGACGACGAGCGGCGTGCCCTGGTGGCTGTGGCCGCTGTTGGGGCTCGCGGCAGCTGGCGCGGTCATCGCGGCCGCGGTCGCCAAGCTGCGTGCCTCGCAGGTCCGCAAAGGACAGGAGACGCTGATCGATCAGGTCCTCACCGACGCTGACTGGCTCCTGGCCGTCAGCGGTGAGCCGCCAGGCTCGATCGACCAGCACGAGCGTGTTCCCGCGGTCCGGTCCCGCAGCGACCGGCTGCACGACGACCTGGGCCGTCTCAGCACGCTCTCGGAAGGTCAGCTCCGTCACGCGGCGCTGGAGCTCCGGGAAGCGACCAACGATCTCGCCGCGACGATCGTCGCACGTCTCGGCACCACCGATCGAGACGAGGCACGGCAGTTGGATCTGCGCCTCGGTGAGCGGCGGGAGCGTGCGCGAAGCGCCCGTCGCGGGCTCGCGCAACAGCACCCACGACCCGACCAGCGGCCCGACGGGGCACGGTGACGCCCCCCGACCCGCGGGTCAACGAACGAAGGAGCTTCACGATGGCGAACCGAACCCGCTCGGGCGACAGTGGTGCCGCGTCCTGGTCCCTCACGCCCGGACGTATCGCAGCGCTGGTGCTCGCGGTCGCGGCCATGATCTTCATCTTCCAGAACCGCGCTGATACGACGCTGACCGTCTTCGGGGTCAGCGTGACCGCGCCCCTGTGGTTGTTCACCCTCGCCCTGATCACGGTCGGCATCCTGATCGGCGCGCTGCTGACCCGGCGCGGCAAGTCCGACTGAGCCAGGCACGCTCCCACCCGATGCCGTTGCTGCGCCGCTGGCCGCCAGCCGCTCAGGCACCCGCCGCTGGCGCTGCCACCTACCGGCGCTGGAGCGGTGCGGTGGTCCCGAGCGCGGTGCCCAACGTCGAGAGCACCAAGGGGACGTAGACCCAGGTCGGGCTACTGAGGGTGATGGCACCGACGCTGAACAGGCTCGTCGCGGCGGCGAGACCAGCGAGGAGGCCCGCCACCAAGCCCACGATCGGTCGACCTGACCCGTGAGCGCCCGCCCGACCCGCGCCGACGGTCACGGAGAGCAGGGCCAACAGAGCGATGAGCGATCCGACCGTCAGCCCGTCGACGCCTGCCACGGCGGGGTCCGCGGCGGTGGCCGTGACGACCGCAACAGCCGGGTCCGCGGCGGTGGCCGCGGTCACCCCCATCGCGCAGGACGCATCTCCACCCACGCAGCCGCTGGACCATCCAGCCGTCTCAGCGGCCGCGGACCCACCGTCGGTCACCGGCGTCGCGCCGCCGTCGGCCTGAGCGGGCGCGAACGCGGACACCATCATCAGGGCGAAGAACCCGATCGAGACCACCATGAACAGGTGCGGGACCGGAAGGCGTGCGGCACTGACCTCGGGCATGACACATCCTGTGCGGTGGATCCACGGCCGGTGGACCATCACCGTACGAACGTGCCTCGGGCGCCTCCTCACCCATCGTGGGTGAAGCGGCCCACCCGTCTGCGGTCGTGCTCGGGTGCTACACCAGGCGCTGCTTCCTGGCCGCCTCCACCGCTTCCCGGCGGCCCTGCACACCCAGCTTGCGGTAGATGCTCTTGAGGTGGGTCTTGACGGTGTTGACGGAGACGCCCCGGAGCTCGGCGATATCCGACATCGTCCGGTGGGCCGGCAGCTCCCGCAGGATCGCCTCCTCCGCCGGGGTGAGAGCTGTGGCGGCAGCTGAGGCCGCCTCGGTGGAGTGCCGCTCGAGGAGTTCGGTGACGAAGGCCTCGTGACGACCGAAGCGGCCACGGTTGGCAGCGAGCAGCTCGCCCGTCGCTGGGCCGAAGGCATCGATGAGGCCGACGAGGTGGTCCGGTGCCGCGGCCCGGACCGCCTGCGTGAGCGCCTCGTGGGACGCCTGGGTCGCATCCGCCTCTGCAGCGAGCTGCGCCTCCAGGAGCCACACCCAGATGCGGTTGACCATGAACCTCACGGGTACCTCGCCTGTGTAGGCCGGTGCCAGCCAACGGCGGGCCTTGGCAGCAGGGAATCCCTTGGCACGTGCTAGGAGTACCCGCACGAGCAGCTCTTCCGCCGTCCCCTCCAGATCCGACTCACGTCGGCGGGACGCCTCCTCGGCGGCGACGGGATCGTCCGCGGCGAGCCACAGCTTGACCTCCCGCGGGATCAGCATGCAGGCCATCTCCGGGGTGGTCTCGGCATCGCCGAGGTGCTCCCAGGCGGCACGCAGGCGGATCGCGGTCGACCTCGCTGGAGCGCCCTCGACGTGATCGGCAACGGCCGACAGGGTCACCGCGGCGACGCGCATGTCGGGGTTGCCGAGGGTGCCCGGCTCCGGAACCATCGCGAGCTCGCGGCGCGCGGTGGACTGGTCGCCGCGGACCAGCGCCCACCATGCGGTGAGCACGTGGAGTTGGGTACTGAGCTGGCTGCCGTCCCAACCGCGCAGCCGTACGATCTCCAGAGCAGCTTCCAGGTACGCATCACACTCCGGGATCCGGCCGGCGATCGTCGCGAGCGACGCGAGGTTGCCGAGGCACATCACCCGTGAGAAGTCGCGTGAGGTGGAGGTCGCCAGGTACAGGGCCTGCTCGAGGTCCCGCCGCGCCCCCGCTGGCGAGCCCATCCGGACCCGTGCCACCCCGGTCTGGATGAGCCCGAGCAGATCCAGGTCCACATCGCCGGTGTCGCCGACCCCCGCCACGTCCGCAACGCCCAGCGCGGCGCTCACCTCGGGGCCGAACCGTGCACGATGCAGGGCCACCGTTGCTCGGAGCGCCGACAGCCAGGGGTCAGCCGAGGGATCGCTGCTCGACGGCGGTACGGCCTCGAGCGCGGCCAGGTAGCGGTCAGCGGTCACGGGATCGAAACGGGCCAGCGCCGCTGCGGCGAGCAGGACGCCGATGACCGTGTCCTCCCGCCACGCCGCAGGTACGTCGGCCAGGAGACGCTCGATCAGCGGACCGTCGCCATCCAGGATCATGCCGACACCAGCGTCACGAAGTACGGCGTGGACCCGGCCCTGATCGGCGGAGCCCACCGCGTGCTCGAGCGCCAGCCGCCACTGCCGGCGAGCCGCGTACCAGGTCGCGAGCTCACCCTGGAGCTGACGCCATCGGGGGAGGTCGGTCCGCTGCAGCTCGGCGCCCAGGAAATCCCGCAGGAGCGGGTGATAGCGGTAGGCGGGCTCGGAACCCTCCGGTTGGACGAGCCGATGGGTCAGCGCGTTGCGCTGGTGCAGATCCTCGAGCACGGCACCCGCGTCCTTGCGTCCAGTGAGTCGCTCGGCCAGCGTCGGTGTGAGCTCGTGGCACGCGCCGGTTGCCGCGAGGAACTGCCGGGCGTCGCTGGGAAGATGGTCGAGCACCTCGGCGACCAGGAGCTCGGCGACCATCGGGGATGCGCCGCCGAAGGACCGCGCGATGTTGCTCGGCTCGCCGCCGCGTCGCAGCTCGGACGCCGCGAGGCGCAGCGCGGCGACCCACCCCTCGGTCCGCCGCCACAGTACGTCGACGTGCTCGGTCTCGAGGTCGTGTCCGAGGGAGGCCAGCAGTGCGCCCGCCTCCTCCCGGCCGAGCGCGAAGTCCTCGGGCCCGATCTCACGCACGGACGCCTCGAGCCGTAGTCGGTGCAGTGCGACGCCAGGCTGGTGTCGCGCACTGAGGACCAAGGCCAAGCCGGGCGGTCGCAGGCGGAGCAACGACTCCACGCTCTGCAGCGCATCGGGATCGGTGATCTCGTGCAGGTCGTCCACCACCAGCACGAAGGGCGGATCCTGCGGCCCGATGAGCGCGCCGAGCTGCCTGATCAGCGACTCGTCCACGCCCGCCACGGCCGGAGCTGACGACAGCTCGGCGATCCCAGGATCGAAGGCGAGCGCCGGGTTGGCGCGCAGCGCAGCGAGCAGCGTCGTCCAAAGGCTCGTGACGTCGTTGTCGTTGCGGTCCACGGTCGCCCAGGCCACGCGATCAGCGACCGTCGGGGTGCTCCGCATCCACCTGGTGAGTGTGAGCGTCTTGCCGGCGCCGGGCGGGGCGACGAGCACGGTGACCGGTGCGGGGGGGCCGGCGAGCATCCGCGACGCCCGGGTGTCGGCCACGTCCATGGCGGGCAGTTCCGGCGGCGCGACCTTGGTCAGCGGCACACGGTCGCGGACCACCCCCCTGCCGCCCGCCGAAGCGTCGGACACGGTCACCCTCTCCGTCGGCCAACGTCGCTACCCCAGTGGGCCGGTGACGGATACTACTGCCCTATCGGCGCATGGCAGCGCCACACCCCGTCCGCACCGGGACGGGGTGCAGCCAGCGAACGGACCGGCGCGAGGCTGGGAGTCGGGGATCCGCCCGAGCGACCGTGACTCGATCGACCGAGCAGGTTCAGCCCTGCCGTGCGGTCTCCTCCGGGCCCTGCTCCGCCTTCTCCTCGGTGGCCTGCTCCGCCTTCTCCTCGGTGGCCTGCTCCGGCGCTTCCTCGGCGGTTGTGTCCTCAGGGGACTCCTCGTTGCCCTCTGGCCCCCCGTCCTCGAGCTGCCGGCCGAGCTCCTCGATGGCGGCGATCGTCTTGCCCGCGTTGGACTCCGCCTCCGCTGTTGCCTCCGTGGTCGCCTTCGCGGCCTCGGCGATCTCGGTCACGGCCGTACTGAGCTCGCGGCTGCGCTCGATGCTCTCCTCGATGGGACGTCGCAAGCGGTCGTAGAGCTTCTTCAGGGCGACGCCAGCCAGCCCGATGCCCGCGCCGTAGACGACGACCCTCAGCACGTTCTCCGGGTCCATGGCCCGTTCCCACCATGGACGACGCCGTGGAACGACGTCCGCGAACTTGCTCGCGGCAGCGAGGCCGAGCAGCTTCTTGGTGGCCATGGAGATCCTTGGCTCGGGGTCATGCAACAACGTATGCCCGCCGGGGTGCGTCCATCCCGGTCGGACGACCAGTCATCGCAAACGCTGACCCGAGCTCCGCTCGATCCCCACGCCGATCCATGACCGGGGCCGCCCGACCACATCGAGGGGATCGCGCTGCCCTGCGCAGCGTGATACGTACGGGGGACGGTCGTCGCACGGCGGGTCGCACGGCGGGTCGCCAAAGGGTCGGAGACCGGTCGCAGGGCGTTGGTCGCAGGCGATGTCGCAGGGAGTGCTCGTGGCGATCCTCGGGTCGAGCAGCGCGCGTCGGCCGAGGGGGCGCGAACCGACGGAGGCCGTGCGTCGGGTCCACGCGCTGCTGGCACGGCACGCCGTAGCGCTCCCCGTCCGTCTCTGGGACGGGACGCAGCTCGGACCCGACGATGCCGGCTTCCAGCTGGTCCTGCAGCACCCCTGGTCCGTGCGCTCGCTCCTCCCGTTGGACGATCTGTCCGCTGGCGAGGCCTACGTCTTCGAGGACATCGACGTCGAGGGCTCGGTCACGGCGGCCCTGCGGGTGGTCTCGCGCCTGCCCGGCACGCAGGATCTCGGCTGGTTCGAGCGGATCCGGCTGGTCCGCAACGTGCTGGCGCTCCCACGACCGCCACAGCGAGCGTCGTCGGTGCGCGGTCGCGTCGCGGGCCGGCTGCACTCCCCCGCGCGGGACCGCCAGGCGGTCCGTTTCCACTACGACGTCGGCAACGGGTTCTACGCGCACCTGCTCGATGCGGACCTGGTGTACTCCTGCGCCTACTTCGAGGACGAGGCACCGGAGGACCCGGCCGAGGATCCGCGCGCGCTCGACCGCGCCCAGGTCCGCAAGCTCGACCTCGTCTGCCGCAAGCTCCGGTTGCGACCGGGGCAGTCGCTGCTCGACATCGGCTGCGGCTGGGGCTCGCTCGTGCTGCACGCCGCCCGTCACTACGGCGTGCGCGCACTCGGTATCACCCTCTCGACCCGGCAGGCGGAGCTCGCTCGCGAGCGCATCACCGCCGCGGGGCTGGCCGACCGCATCGAGATCCGTGTCGAGGACTACCGCGAGACCCGCGGTTCGTTCGACGCGGTCGCGTCGATCGGCATGTTCGAGCACGTCGGTGAGGAGCGCTTCGAGACCTACTTCGCCCAGGCCTATCGGCTGACCACGCCCGGCGGCCGCTTCCTCAACCACGCGATCACCACCGGGGGACGCGACGAGATCCGGAACCTGGCCAAGGAGCGGCGCAGCTTCATGGGCACGTACGTCTTCCCCGACGGCACGCTCGCCCCCGCGCACGTCGCGGTCCGGCTGATGGAGCAGGCTGGCTTCGAACTGCTCGACGTCCAGCAGCTGCGCCGACACTACGCACGCACCTTGCTGCACTGGATCCACAACCTCGAGACCAACGCCGACGCGGTACGGGCCGAACACGGTGAGATCCCCTACCGCGTGTGGCGCGCCTACATGGCCGGATCGGTGGTCGGTTTCGAGTCGAACACGCTCGGGCTCACGCAGGTGCTGGGTGTGCGAGGAGAGGCGGACCTGCCGCTGACCCGCTCGTGGATGGAGCCAAGGCTCGAGCAGTGCTCGGGTTGGGCCTCGACCCGAGGAGGCATCGCGTCGAGGCCGGCTGGACGCTGATCACGGCATGGGTCGCAGCACACCCTCCTTCGGACGATGCGCGAACCCAGCTTCCGTGGTCTCCTCGGAGAGCGAGTTGACCTACGACGGGAAGTCCGAGCCCATGAGAGCTGCACGCCTGCACGCTTACGGTGAACAACTGCGGATCGACGAGGTGGAGACCCCGGAACCGGGGCCTGGAGAGGTACTGATCCGGATCGCTTCGAGTGGTGCCTGCCACTCCGACCTCCACGTGATGAACGGCGAGATGCCGATCCTGCCGGAGTTGCCGTGGATCCTCGGTCACGAGAACGCAGGCCACGTGCATGCCTTGGGACCTGGAGCCGAGGGCGTCGAGATCGGCGCACCGGTACTGGTCTGGGGTGGCTGGGGCTGTGGCCGCTGCCGGGTGTGTCGCGCTGGCGATGAACAGGTCTGCGATGTGATGCGATGGGGTGGGATCGGTGAGCCCGGCGGGTACGCCGAGTACCTCGTCGTGCCATCGACCAGGAACCTGATCGCCATCGACGACCTCGATCCGGCGACCGCAGCGCCGCTGACCGACGCCGCGCTGACGCCGTACCGCGCCGTCAAGCACGCGCTGCCGTGGATGGTGCCGGGCTCCACCGTCGTGGCGATCGGGATCGGTGGGCTCGGGCAGTACGGCGTCCAGTTCATGAAGCGACTGAGCGCTGCGCGCGTCGTCGCCGTCGATACCGCCGAGGACAAGCGCCGGCTCGCCGAGGAGTTCGGTGCGGACGTGACGCTCGACCCGGGGGAGGTCGACGTCGTCGCCGAGTTGGAAGGGATGACGGGGGGTGACAAGGCCTCGGTCGCGATCGACTTCGTCGGCGCCGATGCGACGATGGCCAGCGCCGCTGCCAGCATCGGGCAACAGGGGATCTTCGTCCTGGTCGGACTCGCCGGCGGGTCGACCCCCGTGTCCTTCATGGGGCTCTCCCCCGAGGCGACCTTCCGCACGAGCAGCTGGGGGAACCGCAACGAACTGGCCGAGGTGGTGGCCATGGCGCAGGACGGGCTGATCAGCGGCCACGTCGAGCAGCACCCCCTCGAGGACATCAACGAGGTCTTCGAGCGGCTCGAGCGCGGCGAGATCGCAGGTCGCGCGGTCCTCAACCCCTGAACCCCGCCGCGATGGCCCGGCTCACCGGTGACGTCACCTGTCGCCGGGTCGGCACCGCGTGTGCCGCCGCTCGGGCAGGGTTGGAGGTTGGGTGACCGGTGTGGTTGGTTGTCCATCAGGCAGGGTCCCGACCCTGCTACCGCACCGAGCGTCCCGCAACCCCGGGAGAGAGCATGTGCGTCGACCCCACGGATCTTCTCGTCGCCGCCCCGCGCCCCGACCTCGGGACCGAACCACCGGAGGTCCTCGGCCTCGAGCCTGTCGATGAGCTGCGGATCACGAGCCTGGTGGACAACTCGGGGGATCTGCTGGCGGGCGATCAAGGGCCCGCACGCCGGACCTCGTTGCTGTCGGCCGCGCTTCCGACGCGCCCCACCCACGTCCAGCAGAGCGGGGAGGTCCCCGACGTGCCGCTCGCGGAGCACGGGTTCTCGGCGCTGGTCGAGGTGACGCGTCGAGGTCGAACGAGCCGGGTGCTGTTCGACGCCGGCGTGACCCCTGACGGCCTGGTGACCAACATGCGCCGGCTGGACGTCGACCCCACCGACATCGACGTGATCGTGCTCAGCCACGGCCACTTCGATCACACCACGGGGCTGGACGGCTTCATCCGGGCGGTCGGCCGCACGAACCTCCCGGTGCTCATCCACCCGCACTTCTGGCATCGTCGGCGGATCGAACTGCCTGGACGTGATCCCGTCGAGTTGCCGACCACAAGCCGCCGTGGACTGGTCGACGCGGGTTTCGACATCATCGAGCGACCCGAGCCATCGTTCCTGCTGGACGGCGCGTTGCTCGTCACCGGGGAGGTGGATCGCACCACCCGGTTCGAGCAGGGGTTCGCGGTCCACCAGGCCCACGACGGCACGGACTGGTACCCCGATCCGCTGATCCTCGACGACCAGGCGTTGGTCGCCCACGTCCGTGGTCGGGGCCTGGTCGTGTTGACCGGTTGCGGCCATGCCGGCGTGGTGAACATCGTGCGCTACGCACGACGACTGACCGGCATCGACCACGTCCATGCCGTGCTCGGCGGCTTCCACCTGGCCGGACCGTTGTTCGCACCGCTCATCCCGCCGACCGTCGACGCGTTGCAGGGGCTGGCCCCCGACGTCATCGTGCCGGCTCACTGCACGGGTTGGTCGGCGATGCACAGCATCGCCACCGCGTTGCCGGACGCCTTCATCCCCAACGCGGTGGGAACACGCTACGACTTCGCGACGGCGGGCTGACCGCTCCTGATCCGCGGTCGCCACGGGCCGGTCGACCAGGACGCACGCCCCTAGTGCGGTTGCCCATCGTGTCGTAGCGTCACCGGAGCCCGATGCGAGGCATGGGAGCGGCCGATCGGGTCGCGCGCGGAGCGGGAGCAGGCTGATGGCGGGCACGCGGATGTCGACGGCTGATGTGGCCTGGCTCCACATGGACCGTCCCACCAACAACATGGTCGTCAACGGCGTCATGTGGTTCGACGAGCCCGTCGACTGGGACCGCCTCCGCCAGGTCTTCGAGGAGCGGCTCCTCGGCCCGTACCCGAAGTTCCGCCAACGGGTCGTCGAGCCACCGCTGTCGCTCGGACGCCTGCGCTGGGAGGACGATCCCGCCTTCGACCTCGACCGCCACCTCATCTCGGCGCGCCTGCCGGACCCCGGCGACCGACCGGCCCTCTACGACTACGTCGGCCAGCAGATGGGCCGTCCGCTGGATCACGAACGCCCGCTGTGGGAGGCGCACCTGATCGATGGCTATGGGGGCGGCTCCGCGGTCTTCCACCGCATCCACCACTCCATCGCCGATGGCATCGCGCTCATCCGCCTGCTGCTCTCGCTGACCGACGACCAGCCCGATGAGGAGCTCTTCGATCCCCAGGGCTTCGACGAGCCGGAACCCGGCCGGTCCCTGTCACGGCGCGTTCGCGGCCTGGTGTCGGATGCGGTCAAGGTCTCGGGACACCTCGCACACGAGGGCATGGAGGTCCTGACGCAGCCGTCCAGGGCCGTGCAACTGGCTGAACTGGCCTCAGCAGGGACCACCGCGCTCGGCAAGGACCTGTTCCTGCCACCCGACCACCGGACCGTGCTCAAGGGCCAGATGGGCCTCAACAAGCACGCGATGTGGTCGGATCCCTTCGACCTCGCGGCCGTGAAGGCCATCGGACGTGCTCACGGGGCGACGGTGAACGACGTGGTCTGTGCCGCGGTCACCGGAGCACTGCGCACCTACCTCGAACACCGCGACAGCCTCACCGAGGAGATCCGGGCGCTCGTGCCGTTCAACCTGCGTCCGCTCGACGAGCCCCTCCCGCGACATCTCGGCAACAAGTTCGGGATCGTGTTCCTGCCGCTGCCGGTCGGGGTCGCCGATCGCCGGGAACGTCTCGCCGAGATCAAGAAGCGGATGGACGCCATCAAGAACTCGGCGGAAGGCGTGATCGCCTACGGGATCCTCAGCGTCATCGGCATGACCCCGGTGCAGATCGAGAAGGTGGTCGTCGACCTGTTCGCGAGCAAGGGCAGCCTGGTCCTGACCAACGTCCCGGGCCCGAGGCAGCCGGTCTACCTCGCGGGTACCAGGGTGGCCGGGATGATGGGCTGGGTCCCGTCGTCGGGCGGGGTCGCGCTCGGTATGAGCATCTTCACCTACGACGGTGAGGTGACCGTCGGGGTCGCCGCGGACGCCCGGTTGATCCCTGATCCCGAGCGCCTGGTGGCGGCCTTCAACGCCGAGCTCGCTGCGCTGTTGCAGGAGGAGCACCACCCGGAGTTGCACGTCGGCTGACGGCTCACGAGGACGCCACCTCGGTAGCGGAGCACGGGGCGAGTCGCGTCATCGGGGCCCTCGCACCCCGTGGAACACCTCCTCACCGTCCTTGCGGCCACCCGGATGGCCGGCCAGTGCAACACCCAGCAACGAGCCGGCGACCAACCCCGGCACGACCCCGATGATCGGCAGGAATCCCAGCGTCCCGGCGGTCGCTCCCGCGGCCAGCGCGCCGAGCGCCGAAGACACCGCCGGGAGCGCGAGCCACCAGCGCCGTAGCCCAGCGGCCGCCCCGACCACCAGGCCAACGACCATGGCAGGGGTGAGCAGCAACGACACGAACAGGAGGTCGATCAACAGCGGTGGCCCACCAGGACGCGTCATGATCCCGAGGTTCGAGACGAAGAGCAGGTAGATCAGACCGACCACTACCGCGAGCATGACGATGGCGGTCACGATGGCTACCCAGATGAGCGCCACCCAGTCGCGCCACGGACCCGCGGGCACGTTCCCCACCCCCGTGTTCAGCCCCCACCCCCGTGTTCAGCTCCTCCAGTCTGGCCCGGTGCGGGTGGCAGGGCCAGAGGCGAAGGTACTGGCCGGGCGACCGACGACCACCGATCGCCCGGTGCTGTGGCCCGGTTGCTGGAGCGACGGCCTCCACAGCGTCGATCGCCGTCCTTGTAGGGTCGGCTGGCGGTCGTCCGCCAAGACCAGCCGAGAGGAAGCCTTCGATGAAGAACACAGGGAGCAGCGTGCGCACGCTGGTGGAGGCCGTGCAGGAGCCTCGTAGGCAGCGCGACATGGAACTGGCGATGGAACCGATGCCCAACTACAGCGAGACCCCCGGCGAGCCCAACGGCCAGCCGATCCGGTTCTGGGCCGCGTGGGACCTCGCTGACCGGCCGCGACGCATCGCCCTGCTGCTGGACGACTGCCAGGAGGAGTACCGCCCCTACGCAGGCGGCATCCTGTCCAACCTCGAGCGGTTGGTGCACGCGTTCCGCGCGCGACGCGTGGACAGCGACGGCGTGGCGCTCGCCTGGAGCGCGTGGAGTCGGATGTTCGATGACGGCATCTCCAACGCCATGGACCGCTGGTACGGCCCGCGGGGACTGCGGCCGGACCAGCCGGAGAACGCTGCCTACATCTTCACGGGGGCCGCGGGCCTGGAGCCGCTGGAGGAGATCGCGCCCACCGAGCAGGAGCGCGCGGAGGGCTGGTTCTACCTCGGCAAGCACCTGGACATGTTCTGGACCTTCGATGAGCACGGCGAGTCCTACCTCGATGGCAAGCTCAAGGCCCTCGACATCGACACCATCGTGATCTGCGGGCTGTGGACCGACGAGTGCGTGCTCAGCACCGCCTACGCGGGCAACTCCCGGGGCTACGACGTCGTGGTCGTCGGTGACGCCGTGGCGACCGCCACCTCCCACCACGACACCGCACTGACCGTGGCGAACGGCACCGTCGCCAAGGTGCTCACGACCGACGAGGTGGTGAGCTACCTCGCCAACGACTTCGTCACCGGCGAACCGGGAGCGGTCAAGGGCACCGATCACCCGGATGGGCGCAAGGCCGACTGACCGGACGGGGGCGTCGGGACACCGATCTGTCCTGGGCCTAGGATGCCGGCGCGGCGGTCGCCGCGGTTGCGCCTGCTCGACGGAGTCGAAACCCCATGCAGAGGTGGTTGCCGCTGGCGGTCCTCTCGGCGGCACAGTTCGTGATGGTCCTCGACCAGGCCGTGATGAACGTCTCGATCAGCCAACTGGTCATCGACCTGGACACCAACGTCACCGCGATCCAAGCGGTGATCACCCTGTACTCGCTGGTCATGGCGATGTTCATGATCGCCGGTGGCAAGATCGGGGACCTGATCGGGCGCCGTCCCGCCTTCGCCCTCGGCCTGGCGGTCTACGCGATCGGCTCCTCGGTCACCGCGCTGGCACCGAACGTGATCGTGCTGGCCATCGGTTGGTCGATCCTCGAGGGGCTCGGCGCGGCGCTGGTCATGCCGGCGCTGGCAGCGCTGATCGCCGGCAACTACGAGGGCCGGCAGCGGGCCATCGCCTACTCCGTGATCGGTGCGGTCGCGGGTGCGGGCATCGCGGTCGGTCCCATCGTCGGAGGCTGGGCGACGACCACCCTCACGTGGCGCGTGGTGTTCGTCGGCGAGGTCGTCATCGTGATCGGCGTGCTCGCCAGCATCCGGTTCCTTCGCGACGCCCCGAGCGACAGCACCCGCCCCCGGCTCGATCTGGTGGGCGTCGTCCTTTCCGCCCTCGGTCTCGGTCTGATCGTGCTCGGCCTGTTGCAGGCCGGCACCTGGGGTTGGCTCGTCCCGAAGAACTCGCCGATCACCCCCTTCGGCTTCGCGCTGACCCCCTTCGTCGTCGCTGCCGGGGGCCTCATCCTGCGGCTGTTCGTCGCCTGGCAGCGTCGGCGTGAACGCGCCGGAGCGGACCCGCTGGTGCATCTCGACCTGCTGCGCATCCCGACGCTACGCAGCGGCCTGCAGTCGCTGCTGGCGCAGAACCTGATCCTGATGGGCGTGTTCTTCACGGTCCCCCTCTACCTG
>JAWLDJ010000037.1:0-18464 GCA_041686695.1 Nitriliruptoraceae bacterium | reverse complement strand
GCGCCGGTCCTGCCTCGTTCGCCCCGGCGACGGTGCTGCCCCCCGTTGTCCGCGGGTCCTCGTTCGCCTCGGTCGTCGCCTCGGTCGTCGCCTCGGTCGGCGACTCGGACCCGGCGCGGTCCGTTCGCGTCCCGCGGTGTCGGCGCCAGAAGCGCCTGAGCAGCAGGGCCACGAGCAGCACCGGGATCGCGATCACCAGCGTCACCGGCAGCACGGTCAGTCCGATGCGGATGAGGCTGTCCGCCAGGTCCGTGAGCGCCCGCACGGTGGTGGCCAGGGCGGCACGGGCGGTGCCACCCGGGTCCCAGCCCGGGTCGGTGACGGGCCCGGTGGATGCCGTGGGGGAGAGCCGCAGCTGGATCGTGGACATGGCCACCTGGTCCGTGAGCTGGGTGCGTCGGGCCTCGACCTGGTCGATCTGGCCGCGCACGGCGTTGAGGCGATCGAAGACCTGCAGCAGATCCTCGGTGTCGGCACCGCCTTCCCGGACCTCGGTGAGCAGTTCCCGTAGCTCGGTCTCGTAGGCCTCGAGGTTGGTCAGCTCCGCCTCGAGGTCGGTCAGTTCGGTGGTGACGTCGATCTCGTCCAGCCGACGTTGCAGGACGGCATCGGCGAGGTCGTCGAAGGCGTCCATCGTGGCCTGCAGTTCGGAGCTCGGGACGCGGAACGTGAAGGTCCCGGCCACCACCCCGTCCGCGTCGCGCGTGAGGTCGGTGCCCGAGACGTACCCGCCGGCGTTCTCCACGACCGTCACCACCTCGTCGGCAACCCCGGCGGTGTCGGTCGCGCGGATGTGCATCGTGCCGGTCCGGATCACGGCCCTGCCGTCGGTGTCGCCCTGCGTCGGGCTCACCCGCTCGTCGGCGTCGTCCGCGGCCGCCTCTTCCTCGGCGAACTGCCCCTCGACCCGCGTTGCGTCGTCGGCGGATCCCGGTGCCGGCGATGCGCCCTGCTCGTCGGTCGCCGTGTCACCGCTGCTGTCGACCCCCTCCCGTTGTGCGCTGTCGTCGCCGGCGCAACCGACCAGGGCGGTGGCGGCCAGGAGGCCGATCACCAGGGCCATCGTTGCCGTGCGATGTCCCCGTCGGCCCCTCGCGCCCGGGCGATGCGCCTCTTGGCCGTTCGCCGCCGTTCCTGCCGCCGGCGCTGTCCCTCCCGCTGTCCTCGCCGCTGGTGCTGCCCTCGCCGCTGTCCCTGCCACGGTGGCGCCTCCCCTCGATCCCGATGGTCGCGGGTCGCGCTCGGTGGCGACCTGCACACGGTCGGACGGCGGTAGGGTCCGCGCGGTTCCACCTCGGCGTGACGGCGTTCGGTCTGCAGCGGAACAGGACCGCCCTCCGGTAGCCCTCAGGTGCCCCGGCACGCGTACCCTTGGCGACCCGGGTCCACCCATCGACCCGCCGCTTCGCCCGCCGCGGTCACACCGCGGTGCCGAGGGAACACCGCACCCGCTCGTCCGCCGAGGGTCACATGGCCAGCACCTCGTCCTCTGCTCCCGCCACGGGCTCACGCTCGGAGCTCAACGCGTGGCTCGTCGAGGAGCTCTACGAGCAGTACCAGGAGGACCCCGACTCGCTGTCCTCTGGGTGGCGCGAGTTCTTCGCGGACTACCGACCGGGGGTCGCACCCGGTCCCAAACCGTCACCGCAGGCAGCGGCCACCTCGGCCACCTCGGCCACCTCGGCCACCTCGGCCACCTCGGCCACCTCGGGCGCCTCGGCCACCTCGGCCACCTCGGGCGCCTCCGAGGGCAGGACCGCGCTTGCTCCCGCCGAGCGTGATGGGGCCCCACCCGCCGAAGCCAGGTCGGCGACCGGTTCGGGCAACGGCCACCGCGCCCAGCGACCGCGCGCCATCGGCACGGTGCCTGAGGACGTGGAGCCACAGCCGCTGCGCGGCGTCGGGGCGCGCATCGTGGAGAACATGGAGACCTCGCTCGGGGTCCCGACGGCCACCAGCGTCCGAGACGTGCCGGCGAAGCTGCTCGAGGTCAACCGGGGCTTCATCAACAACTACCTGCGCCGGCACCGCGGTGGGAAGGTGTCCTTCACCCATCTGATCGCCTACGCCATGGTCAAGGCGGTGCAGGACGTGCCGGCGATGCGCAACGTCTTCACCGAGACCGAGGACGGCAGGCCCGCCGTGATGCGCCAGGAGCGTTTCGGGCTCGGCCTGGCCGTGGACGTGGAGAACGACGATGGTTCGCGCTCCCTGCTGGTCCCGGTGATCGATGACGCCACCTCGCTGTCCTTCGAGGAGTTCCTGCGGGCCTACGAGGAGATCATCCGCCGGATCCGCACGCGCAAGCTCGATCCGGCCATGTTCGCCGGGACGACGATCACGCTGACCAACCCGGGCACGATCGGCACCGTCCACTCGATCCCGCGGCTGATGGCCGGGCAGTCGGCCATCCTCGGGGTGGGGGCGATCGACCACCCGTCGGCGTACCAGGCGGCCGATCCTCGCACCCTGGCCAAGCTCGGAGTCAGCAAGGTGATCACGCTGACCTCCACCTACGACCACCGCGTGATCCAGGGCGCCGAGTCCGGGCTGTACCTCAAGCGGGTGCACGAGCTGCTGCTCGGAGAGGACGGCTTCTACGACGAGGTGTTCGCGTCCATCGGCCTGCCCTACGAGCCGGCGAGGTGGAGCACCGACCGGACCCATCTCGACGACGAGACGGACCTGTTGACCAAGCAGATGAAGGTCGGGCAGCTCGCCAACATGTACCGCGTCCGTGGCCACCTGATCGCCGATCTCGACCCGCTGCGCCAATCTCGGGTGGCGATGCACCGCGAGCTCGACCCGACCTACTACGGGCTGTCGATCTGGGACCTCGACCGCGAGTTCCTGACCGATGTCGGTGGCAGTGACCGGCGCGTGAAGCTCAGCGAGACGCTCGGTGTGCTGCGTGACACCTACTGCCGCACCGTGGGCATCGAGTACGGGCACGTGCTCGATCCCGAACAGAAGCGCTGGATCCGCGAGCAGGTCGAGGGCGTCGACGAGGAGCTCTCGGCCGACGACCAGCTGTGGATCCTCTCGCGGTTGAACGCCGCCGAGGCCTTCGAGTCGTTCCTCCACACCAAGTACGTGGGCCAGAAGCGGTTCGGGCTGGAGGGCGGCGAATCGCTGATCCCGTTGCTCGATGCGGTGTGCGAAGCAGCCGCGGACAGCGATGGGGTGACCGACATCGTGATGGGCATGGCCCACCGTGGCCGCCTCAACGTGTTGTCCAACATCGTGGGCAAGTCCCACCGACAGATCTTCGGCGAGTTCGAGGGGCACATCGATCCCGACACCGTCCAGGGCTCCGGTGACGTCAAGTACCACCTCGGAACCAGCGGCACCTACCGCTCCCGTCAGGACAACGAGGTGGAACTCCACCTGCCGCCGAACCCCTCCCACCTCGAAGCGGTCAACCCGGTCGTCGAGGGGATCGCCCGGGCCCTGCAGGACCAGGCCGATCGCGGCGAGGAGGGGATCTACCCCGCGCTGCCGGTGCTGATGCACGGTGACTCGGCCTTCGCCGGCCAGGGCGTGGTCGTCGAGACGCTCAACCTGTCACAGCTGAGGGGCTACCGCACCGGCGGCACGATCCACGTGGTGATCAACAACCAGGTCGGGTTCACCACCTCGCCGGAGGCCTCCCGGTCCTCCTTCTACGCCACCGATGTGGCCAAGACGGTGCAGGCCCCGATCCTGCACGTCAACGGTGACGACCCGGAAGCGGTCGTGCGGGTCGCCCGGCTGGCGTTCGCCTACCGCGAGACCTACCACCGCGACATCGTGATCGATCTCATGTGCTACCGCCGGCACGGGCACAACGAGGCCGATGATCCGTCCTACACCCAGCCACGCATGTACGACCTGATCGAGAACCACCGCTCGGTCCGCAAGCTCTACACCGAGTCGCTGGTGCGCCGCGGCGACATCTCCCTCGAGCAGGCCGAGGAGGCCCTCGAGGACTTCGAGGGCCGGCTGCAGCAGGCCTTCGAGGAGACCAAGCAGGCGGCGCCACCCGAGCCGCCCAAGGCCATCCTGCCCGAGGAACGGGGGGTGCTCGCCGCCGTCGACACCAGCGTCGACCGCGGACACCTCGACCGGATCGCCGCGGTGCAGTTCGAGGTGCCGGACGGTTTCCACCGACACCCCAAGCTCGACCGGATCTTCGCCAAGGCTCGGGAGCGCTACGAGGCTGAGCAGATCGACTGGGCGCTTGGCGAGACGCTGGCCTTCGGCTCCCTGCTGCTCGAGGGCATCGATGTCCGGTTGGCTGGACAGGATTCCCGGCGGGGCACGTTCTCGCATCGCCACGCCGTTCAGGTCGACTACCACTCCGGCGAGGAGTACCTGCCGCTGGCCAACCTGTCGGCCGAACAGGGGCGCTGGTTCGTCTACGACTCCCTGCTCAGCGAGTACGCCGCGCTCGGGTTCGAGTACGGCTACGCGGTGCAGCGGCCGGAGGCGCTGACCTGCTGGGAGGCCCAGTTCGGCGACTTCGTCAACGGTGCGCAGATCGTGATCGATCAGTTCATCGTGGCGGCGGAGGACAAGTGGGGGGAGACGTCCGGGCTGGTCCTGCTGCTGCCCCACGGGTACGAGGGCCAGGGACCGGAACACTCCTCCGCCCGTATCGAGCGCTTCCTGGTGCTCGCCGCGGAGGACAACATCCAGGTGGTCAACGCGACCACCTCGGCGCAGTACTTCCACGTGTTGCGGCGGCAGATGCAGCGTGAGGTCCGCAAGCCACTGGTGATCTTCACCCCGAAATCGCTGCTGCGGTCGCCGGACGCCACCTCGGATCTGTCGGCGTTCACCGACGGTCGGTTCCGCGAGGTGGTCGACGATCCGGCGGTCGAGGAAGGGACGCTCGAGCGGGACGAGGTGTCGAGTGTGCTGCTGTGCTCGGGCAAGGTGGCCTACGACCTGCTGCACGAGCGGGACCGGCGTGGCGTGCCAGCGGCCGTGGTGCGGGTCGAGCAGCTCTACCCGTTCCCATCCGAGCAGCTGAGCGAGGTGCTGTCGGGGTACCCGTCGGCTACCGATGTGCGCTGGGTCCA
The DNA here is from genome assembly GCA_041686695.1 of Nitriliruptoraceae bacterium. Classification (GTDB taxonomy): domain Bacteria; phylum Actinomycetota; class Nitriliruptoria; order Nitriliruptorales; family Nitriliruptoraceae; genus T1Sed10-7. The sequence goes on along the minus strand of JAWLDJ010000037.1, from coordinate 13,401 downwards.
GGAGGAGCCGGAGAACATGGGTGCCTGGGGCTTCGTCGATGGCCGCCTGTGGAACCTGCTCGAGGCCTTGGGCGGTGACCGCCGTCTGCGGCATGCGACGCGGGTGCCATCGGCCTCGCCGGCTGCTGGCCAGCACGTGGTGCATGAGCAGGAACACGAGCAGCTGATGGAGCAGGCCCTCGGCTCGGTCGACGAGCGGTAGCTCTCGGCCCGCTGCCCGGCCCGTCCCGTTGCCCCGCGCGCCTGCCGCTTGCTGCGGCCCGCTGCCCGGCCCGTCCCGTTGCCCGGCGCGCCTGCCGCTTGCTGCGGCCCGCTGCCCGGCCCGTCCCGCTGCCCGGCGCGCCTGCTGCCGAGCTCCCGCCCCACCTGGCGGGTTACAGCGGATAGCTGCTGCTGCCTGCCGCCTGATCGTGTTTCGCTGGCGTTGGCTTGGCGTGGCTGGCGGGTTGCAGCGGGTATCTGCTGCTGCCTGCCGCGTGTCCCGACCCACTTGCCGGCGCGCCTGCCGCCGAGCTCCCGCCCCACCCCGGCGGGTTACAGCGGTTCGCGGCACCTTCTCGTGACCGGTCGGCCGTGAGCGAGGGTCGGGGTTGGCCGGATCAGCTCGATCGGACGATGACCGGCTACATCCGCTCGAAGCGGTCAGTCGACGACGAGCCTCGGAGCACAGAGCCCGAGCTCATCCGCGCGCGCGGTCAGTGCCCCCGCGATCCGGGCCAGGAGTCCGCGCTCATCGCGGAGGTCCTCTGCCGTGACGTACAACGACCGGATGCCGGACTGGGTCAACTCCTCCTCGCGGGCCCGGTCTCTCCGCCGGCCCGACTCGGTCCCATGGTCTGGGCGGCCCTGGTACTCGATCGCCAGGCGGACTTCGCGGAAGTAGAAGTCGAGGCAGTGCCTCGGCGACACCCAGGCCTGTGGCTCCGGTGGCGGATCGAACCGCGCGAGGACCCTCTCGAGCCGACGCTCGCCGTCACCGGTCGCCGCTGTGGCGTCCATGCGCAGCAACTCGTCCAACAGACGCGACTCCTTGAGCCTCAAGCGCTCGGCTCCGGTCGTGAGCTGGCCCTTGCTCAGGTGCCCCGTCCAGCGCAGCCGGTCGTGTGCCAGTCGGAGGGCGCGAGGCCGAACGTCAGGCGCGTATGCGGCAGCATGGAGTAGCGCATCGGCGGGGTCAGCGATCCTGGCTTCGCCGAGCAGCCACACCGAGCGTTCCGGATCAGGGTCCCGTCGGATGGAGAACGACCCCTCGGTGAGGCGTCGCCGGCCAGGCGACAGGACCTCGAACGAGGCACCGAGTTCCACGCCCTCGAGTTCCAGAAGCCCCAGCGCCGCCGGTCCGGTCAGCGTCGCTGCCGCTCCGACGCGCAAGGTGGCGGCGATGGCCCGCTGGTGCGTGTGGTTGGCGCCGCCGCGGACGCGGTAGACGCCGCGCATGAGACGCTCGAAACGCGACGTCGCGAGCAGGTGATCGGCATCGAACCGTCCGACCATGGCCACCAGCTGACGCCGGGAGATGACGCCGAGCTGATCGGCGCACCGCTGGTAGACCTCATCGGGCGGCTGCATGGAGGGAGTTTCGCGCGCTGTGGGCTCCGCCGGCGGATCGCGTCAGCTGGGCTGTGGATAGCGCAGGGCCTGCCCGGGCGGCGTGCGGTGGTGGTGGGTGCTGGTGTTGGGCGGCGGGGAGCAGCGGGTATCGGCTGCAGTGCGCCCGGGCGGCGTGCGGTGGTGGTGGGTGCTGGTGTTGGGTGGGCGGGGAGCAGCGGGTATCTGCTGCAGTGCGCCCGGGCAGGGTGCGCCGGTCAGGGCTGGATCATGGCGGCATCGGTGTACTTCACCGCCGAGTCCCACAGCAGCCACTCGTTGATCCCGGCGTCGTAGGTCGCCCGGATCTGTTCGCGGACGTAGTCGGCGCGATCCGGATAGCCCAGGCGGATCGGCCAGTTCGAGTCCTCCAGCCACGGCGCGACACGCGCCCTCTTGCCCTCGGTGGCCTCCAGCCACACCTCGAGCGTGCTGGACACGATGTCGTAGGGCTGCATCAGCGGGTTGGCCACGTCGTACTCGCCGGGGCCCCAGTGCGACGGGTAGATCATCGGTGAGACGTAGTCGAGGACATCCGCCAGGCGCTCCACGTCCTGCCCGACCTCCCCCGGGCGGTCGGCGGAGACCCCGTACAGCGAGGCGCCGTGCTGCACGCCGTAGGGTGCCAGGCGCTCGTCGGCCGCGGCCGTGAAGGCGTAGACCTCGTCCTCGACGGACCCCTCCAGGCCCGGGATGGTCATGTTCTCGACCGGCCCATCGGGCTTGCGCAGGTAGTCCCAGAGGATGTGGTCCACACCCAGCGCGGCCGCCTCCTCGGCGACCGAGATGTTGTACTCCTTGATGTCCGGGTTGGCGAAGTTGGCGAAGCCGTTGTAGCGGCCGGTGTAGAAGGTGCTGCCGTCGGCGGTCTGGATGGCGTAGTCCCGCTCGCCGTTCTCCCACGCCCAGGGGACGAGGACCGGGTCGGCGAAGGCGACGATCCGGCCGATGACCGGCACGCCCAGGGCGTGCAGCTCCTGCACGGCGGCGGCGAGGTCGATGCTGCAGTCCGGTTGGTCGGCCCCGGCGCGTTGGGCGAGCTCGTTCTGGGTGGCGAACCCGATCTTGCCGCTCTCGTCCTTGAGGTCGAGCTGCACGGCGTTGATGCGTCCGTCGTCGATGGCCTCCAGCACCGCGCCCTTGAGGCTCGATGACGCCCAAGCGCAGAAGGACACGTGGACGGTACGGACCTCGTCGACGGTCGCGCGCGACGGCACGACGACGAAGCCACCTCGCTCGTCGGAGACCGTGTTGCCAGCCGCGTCGGTGGCCGAGACGACCAGCTCACCCTCCGGCGGCCCGTCGAGTTCGACCTCGAAGGCGCCGTCCTCACCAGCAGCGACCTCGAACGCGCCGACCGTGACCATCGAACCGGCCTCGCTCCTGCCCGAGATCAGCACGGGCTGGCCGGCGATCAAGCCGCTGTCCGGCACGGTGACCTCGAGCTCGGGCGGGGTGGCGTCCACCTCGAAGGTCCATGCCTCGAGCAGTTCCGCCCCGGTGTCCGTGCCCTCCTCCAGGGCGCTCGCCGGGTCCACGTCCACCACCTCGGCATCCGGGTCGTCCGCCGCCTCCGGGTCGGGGAGCGGCACCCGCACGACCGCGAGCTGGTATGCGCCATCCTCGAGCTCGCCCGGGGTCCAGCTGAGCTCGGTGTCGCCGGAGCGATCGGTGGTCGCGGTGACGTCCTCGGCGTCGAGCAGCACCCGGATGTCGTCGAGGTGGAGCACGGCGTCGGTGTCCGCCCCCTGCTCGGTGTCGGCCGCCAGCTGCGCCTGGACCTCGAGGCTCAACTCGGCGAGCTGGTCGGCGTTGTAGAGCGCGCCGTCCTCGGGGCCCGAGATCCGCAACTCACGCCCGGCGAAGGGGTCGTCGTCCGAGCAGGCGGTCAGCAGCAGGGCGGCGGCGCTCACCATCCCGGCGAGCAGCGTGATGCGGGTGCGCTGGTTCACGGTGACGTTCCCCCGGGGACGGTCGGACACCGGCGACGGTGGCCGAGCACGGGCGCGGCGTTGCTGGCGGGTGACGGTACCGTGCCGCGTCCGGAGAACGGACCTGTCACGGGGGGTCGCAACACGTGGGAACCACAGCTCGCCGCGGTCCTGCTGCAGGCGGCAGGAAGCGCATCCACGTCCACCTGAGCGGGGGCCGCACGGTGCCCTTCACCGTGCTGGTTCTGTTGGCGCTGGTGCTGATCGGCTGCTCCGGTGCCGACGACAGCGTCGAGGACGGTGACGGTGCCGACGTGGCCGAGGACGCGGCCGGCGCAGCCGGCGACCAGGTCGACGACGACGCGGAGGATGCCGCCGACGACGACGCGGAGGATGCCGCCGACGACGATGGGACCGAGGAAGCCGACGACGAGGTCCAGGCCGACGTGGTACGCGACGACGCGGAGGAGGCCGACGCCGAGCCCCTTCCCGATCCCGCCGACGTCGGTGCCAACGAGCTCGGCGTCGTCCCGGTGCTGATGTACCACCAGCTGCGTGAGGAGGGTGGCAGCGTCTACGACATGACCGAGGCGCAGTACCGCCAGGAGCTCGAGTGGCTGTTCGACAACGGCTACCGGCCGATCACGACCTCACAGCTGGCCCGGGGGGAGATCGACACCCCGGCTGGCACCAAGCCGGTGGTGCTGACCTACGACGATTCGACCACCTCGCAGGCCACCCTGACCGACGATGGTGAGCTCGATCCCGCGACCTCGCTGGGCATCCTGGTCGAGATCGCGGCGCGCTACGACGACGTCGAGCCACGTGCCTCGGTGTACGTGATCACCTCGTCGCTGTTCGGTGGGACCCCCGCCGGCGAGCAGGTGCTCGAGGTCCTCCACGGCCACGGCATGGAGCTCGGCAACCACACCCACACGCACCCGAACCTGCGCGGTCTGTCGAGCGCCGAGGTGCAGGAGGAGCTGGCCACCAACGTCGCCGTCGTGACCGAACTGGTTCCGGATGCCGAGGTGGCGACGTTCTCCCTGCCGCTCGGCGTGTGGCCGGATGACCGCGCCGCGGCCGTCAGCGGGTCCTCCGGCAGCGGCAGTTACCGTCACGAAGGCGTCCTGCTGGTCGGAGCGAACCCGGCGCCCTCGCCCTTCGACGCGGCGTTCGACCCGCTCGCGATCCCGCGCATCCGTTCCAACGTCGATCCGGAGGCGGAGTTCGAGTCCACCTGGTGGTTCGGGCTCATCGACGCCGGGGGCAACAACGCGCCCTTCGTCTCCGATGGTGACCCCGACACCATCGCGTTCCCCGCCGAGCTGGCCGACCGGCTCGCCCCTAACCTGGCTGACCGCGCCAACCCGTACTGATCCGGAGCCGTCACGTGCCCACCGACACCGACCGTCTCCTGCCGGCGAGCCCCGTCAGGTCGCTGGCCGATCATCTCGACGCCGGTGGCGGCCGCGGGCTCGAGCGAGCGGCCGAGCTCGGCCCCGACGGTGTCTGCGACGTCCTGGCGGCTGCGGGACTGCGCGGTCGTGGCGGAGCAGGGTTCCCGACGGCGAGGAAGTGGCGCGGGGTCGCGGAGACGGCGCGGACCGGTGGCGGGCAGGTGACCCTGGTGGTCAACGCCGCCGAGGGGGAGCCGGGTACCTACAAGGATCGCACGCTGATCACCGAGCAGCCCTACGCGCTGCTCGAGGGCATCTGCATCGCGCTCGAGACGACCGGGGCGGCGTCCGCGCACATCGGCATCAAGGAGAAGTTCACCACGCCGGTGCGCCGGCTCGCTGATGCGCTGGGAGAGGTCCGGTCCGCCGGATGGCCGCACGCGGATCGCATCGACATCGTGACCGGCCCCGATGCCTACCTGTTCGGCGAGGAGTCGGCGATGCTCGAGGTGATCGAGGGCAACCTGCCGCTGCCCCGCCTCGTCAAGCCCTTCGAGGCCGGCCTGCAGGCCACCACGGCCACGGCGAACCCCACCGTGGTCAACAACGTCGAGACGCTCAGCCACGTGCCGGCGATCCTCATCAACGGTGCCGAGTGGTTCCGATCGGCGGGCACGGCGGCGTCGCCGGGGACGATGGTCTTCACCGTGGTGGGGGATGTCCCCAACCCCGGGGTGTACGAGTTGGCGCTCGGAACCCCGCTGCGCACGTTGCTGGAGGACATCGCCGGCGCGACCGACATCAAGGCGGTCTACAGCGGCGTCTCCAACACCGTGATCACCGAGGACCTGCTCGACACCCCGCTGTGCTTCGACGCCATGCGCGATGCGGGTAGCGGGCTCGGCTCGGGCGGCTTCATCGTCTACGACACGTCCCGCTCGATCGTGGACGTGCTGAGCGTGCTGCTGCACTTCCTGGCCGTGGAGTCGTGCGGGCAGTGCAACGCCTGCAAGCTCGGTAACAGCGCGATGGCGGAGCTGCTCGCGAAGGTCCAGCGGGGCGAGGCGCAGCAGACCGATCTGGAGTCGTTGCTGCGGTGGTCCCAGACGGTCACCGACTCCAACCGCTGTTACCTGCCGGTCGGCTCGCAGCTGCTGGTGGGCTCCACGGTGCAGGCCTTCGTCGACGAGTTCGTCGGCACCGTCGAGGCCGGCGTCCCGACCCCGGCCGACCTGCCCACACCATTGATCGAGCACATCGACGAGGACACCGGCGAGGTGGCCTACCACGAGCGTTACCACCTCAAGCAGCTCGACTGGTCCTATGCCGACGAGGACCCGGGGGAGCTCCGGCTCGAGGGGCTGCGCGGCGACTAGCTCGCCGGCGGTGGCCTGCGGTCGTCCGCGGTGGCCGGCGGTGGCCGGCGGTGGTCCGCGGTGGTCCGCGGTGGCCGGCGGTCGTCCGCGGTGGGCGGTGGTGGCCGACCCGCGACCGCGACCCGCGGCGCCGGTCAGCACGGACGTGCGGGTGCGCGACGCTGTCGGCGATCAACCCAGCTCGTCCGCCCGCGGCGGGTCCGAGCCGGCACGGGTGCAGGTGATGGCCGCGACCCGTCGTGCGTAGGTCAGCGCCGCCTCCAGCGCCGTGTCGTCCAACGCCGCGAGCGCCGCCCGGTCGGCCACGCCGCCACGGTCCAGCCATGCCAGCAGCCCCGAGGTGAAGGCGTCACCGGCGCCGACGGTGTCGACCACCTCGACCTGTTCGCCGGGGATCGTCACCTCGCGGCCGTCGGCGGTCACGGCGACCGCGCCCTGCGCGCCGCGGGTCACCACCACCAGCGCCGGCCCGGACCGCGCCCAGCGGCGCGCCACCGGGTGCCAGCCGTCCAGCTCGGGATGCAACTGTTCGAGGTCCTCGTCGCTGACCTTGACGAGGTCGAGACCGGTGACCACCTCATCGAGCAGGTGGGTGTAGGTGGCGACGTCACCGGCCTGGTCGAACACCAGCGGCCGGATGTTCGGATCCAGGCTGATGAGCCGGTCCCCGGCCTCGCGACGCAGCAACTGGGCCAGGGCCCGCCCCGTGGGGGCCTGGGCGAACCCGATCGCGCCCAGGGAGACGTGGAGCAGCGCACCCTCGGGCAGCGCCGGCAGGTGCGCGTCGTCGAGCAGGGCGGCTGCGGTTCCCTCGAGGTAGAAGCCGTAGGTCGCACCTCCGGCGTCGTCGAGGTGGACGACCGCGAGCGTGGAGGGCTGCTCGAACCTCGGCGCCAGGGTGAGGTCCACGCCGTCCCCATCGAGCCGGTCGGCCATCATCGCACCGAAGGGGTCCGTGGACAGGCCACCGAGGTAGAGCGTGGCGCGACCGAGGCGGCCGAGGCCGACGGCCACGTTGTAGGGCGACCCGCCAGCCAGCGGCAGGAGCAGACCGTCCCGGGGTGCCAGATCGATCAGGGCCTCTCCCGCCACGACGATCACGCCGTCCCCTCTCCTTCGATGTCCCGGTCGAGCACGACGATAACGGCCGCGTCCTCGGGCAGGGTGAGCTCGCCGTCGAGCAACACCGTGGTGTCGTCGCTCGCGTAGGCGAGCCCCGCGGTCTCCGGGAGCACCAACGTGGCTGGTCCCTCGCCGTCACCGACGTGCAGGGCGACCACCACCTCCTGGCCACGCTCCACGATGAGCACAGGGCCATCGTCGCTGAGCCAGGTGGCCGGCGACGGACCGTGGAGCGCTGGCAGCGCGCGCCTGGTCTGCAGCAACGCACGGGTGCGCTCGAGCGGGGAGGTGGGGTCGCCGAGCTGCGCGGCGACGCTGCGGCGATCATCGTGGTTGTCGCCGAAGGGCAGCCATGGGGTGCCGGTCGTGAAGCCGTGCCCCTCGCCGGGTTCCCACAGCATCGGTGTGCGCGCCGGGTCCCGGCCGGGCACGCCGTCGAGACGCAGTGCGATCGGATCCTGTGCGACCCCCTCGGGGAGGATCCCGTCATCGAGTCCGAGTTCGTCGCCCTGGTAGAGGAACGGCACGCCCGGGAGGGCGCAGAGCAGGGTGAGGTACGCCAGCGCTCGGCGCGCTCCCACCTCGCCGCCGCCGAAACGGGTCGCGGCGTGCGGGGCGTCGTGGCTGGACAGCGGCCAGGCGAGGCGGTCCTCGAAGGTCCCGTGGTCCTCGAAGGTCTCCACGTACGGCAGCAGCTGCGCACGGATCTCCGCGGCGTCCCAGCCGGGCTCGATGGTGGCGAAGGCGAAGGCCGCGTGCAGCGCGTCGTCGGTGAGGTAGCGCTGCAGCTTGGCGGCATCGAGGACGTAGACCTCGCCGAGCAGCAGCGCACCGTACGCGTCGGCGATCCGCCGCCAGTCCCGGTAGATGTCGACCACGCCGGGCTGATCGAGGTCGTGGACGTGGGAGAACCGTTCGAAGACCGACGAGGTGGCGCCCGTGCGGACCGGTTCGGTGAGCAGCGGGTTGTCCCGGAAGCCCGGGTCCTCGACAAGTGCGTGCGCGACATCGATGCGGACCCCGTCGATCCCCCGCTCGAACCACGTGGTCAGGATCTGCTCGAAGGCCGCTCGCACGCGCGGCTCCGCCCAGTTGAGGTCGGGTTGTTCGGGCAGGAACAGGTGCATGTAGTACTGGCCCGTGCCTTCGTCGAAGGACCAGGCCGGTCCGCCGAAGTGGCTCACCCAGTTGTTGGGTGGGCCACCATCGGGGGCCGGGTCACGCCACACGTAGAAGTCGCGGTGCTCGGCGTCGCGGCTCGAGCGGCTGTCGACGAACCAGGGGTGCTGATCGGAGGTGTGGTTGGGCACCAGGTCCAGGAGCACACGCAGGCCGAGCTCGTGCGCGTCCTCGAGCACGCCGGCCAGGTCGTCCAGATCGCCGTAGGCCGGTTCGATCCCGAGGTAGTCCGAGACGTCGTAGCCGTGATCACGTTGGGGGGAGGGGGTGACCGGCGTGAGCCACACGACGTCGACCCCCAGATCGGCGAGGTGGCCGAGCCGCGTGCGAAGCCCCGGGAGATCGCCGATCCCGTCGCCATCGTCATCGGCGAAGGAGCGCACGTACACCTCGTAGCCGACCGCGCCGCGCCACCAGGACGGGCGCAGCTCGCTGGCGGCGTGTCTGGCAGCCGTGGTGTCCATCGTCGTGTCGACCTCCCGATGCGGTCCGGGATCTGCAAGCGCTTGCAGATGCCGGCCGATGACGACTACGTTGCCAGGTGTGGCGCCGGGCGTGCAAAGCGACCCTGCTGCGCCGTTGGGTGCGGTAGGTGTCACCGGTCCGGCCGCCACCCACCACCTCGGTGGCGGGTGTCGGATGGCGGCAGGCACGGTGCCGATGGCGTCTGGTGGGCGTCGGTGGCGGAAGTGGCGCTGGTGAGCGCGACGATCGAGGACGTGGCGAGAGCGGCCGAGGTATCGGTCGCGACGGTGTCCCGTGCCCTGCGCGGGCTCCCGAACGTGGCGCCGTCGACCAGGGCGCGGGTGGTCGCGGCTGCGGCCGAGCTCGAGTACGTCGCCGACCCCACGGCCTCTCGACTGGCGGGGGGGCGCCGGATGGCGCTCGGGCTGGTGGTGCCGCTGCTCGGGCAGTGGTACTACGCGAAGCTCTTCTCGGGCGTGGAGGCCGTGGCGACCGTCGCCGGCTACGACGTCCTGCCCTTCACCACGTCCGGACCGGGTGGGGCCGAGCGTTTCGTTCGGCGGCTGCCCTTCCGCAAGCGGGTCGACGGGCTCGTCCTGGCCGACGCCCCCTTCGACGCGGAGCAGTTCGCGACCGTGGTGCGGACCGGCGTGCCGATGGTCTCCCTCGGCGCCTTCGCCGAGGGGGTCTCCGGCATCGCCGTGGACAACATCGCCGCGGCGCGGCTCGCCGTCGGCCACCTCACCTCGCTCGGCCACGTCCGCATCGCACTGATCGGCGGCAGCCCCGACGATCCCTTCCGGTTCTCCGTACCGGTCGACCGGTTCAACGGCTACCAGCAGGCACTGGCGTCCGCCGGGCTCAGCTTCGACCCGGCGTTGGTCGTGCCCGGCAACTTCTCGCCGGAAGGAGGTGCCGAGGCGATGCAGCAACTGCTGTCTGCACCCTCGCCCCCCACGGCGGTGTTCGCCGGCTCCGACGAGATGGCGATCGGAGCCATGCAGGTCGCGCGGGATGCGGGGTGGCGAGTGCCGGAGGATCTCTCCGTCATAGGCATCGACGACCACGACGTCTCCGCCTACGTTGGACTCACCACCATCCGTCAGGACGTCATCGGGCAGGGTGAGCGTATCGCGCAGCTGCTGCTCGAACGTCTCCGGTCCAAGGACGAACCCGACGAGGTCCACGAGCTGCATCCCACGAGGCTCGTGGTCAGGCGGACCACAGCACCTGCTCCTGTTGGGGCCTCCCCCAGCAGGTGATCCCAGGATTATCTTCGAAAACCCGACGAAAACGCTTGCAGCGACGGCCTCCGACCGCCATAGTGGGAGGTCGGAGATGGAGGGAGAGCCCAGATGGCCAAAGTCGTGATGGACGACATCCAGAAGATCTACCCGGACGGCACCCAGGCGATCTTCGATCTGAGCTTGGAGGTCGAGGACGGGGAGTTCGTGATCCTCGTCGGACCGTCCGGGTGCGGGAAGTCCACCGCGTTGCGGATGGTCGCCGGCCTCGAGGAGATCTCGGGCGGGAAGATGTACATCGGCGACACGGTCGTCAACGATCTCTCCCCCAAGGAGCGGGACATCGCCATGGTGTTCCAGTCCTACGCGCTGTACCCGCACATGAGCGTGGCGGACAACATGGGCTTCGCGCTCAAGCTCGCCAAGGTCGACAAGTCGGAGATCGAGCGGCGCGTGAAGGAGGCGTCCGACATCCTGGGTCTCAACGAGTACCTCCACCGCAAGCCGAAGGCGCTCTCGGGTGGTCAGCGTCAGCGGGTCGCGATGGGCCGGGCGATCGTGCGTTCCCCCCAGGCGTTCCTGATGGACGAGCCGCTGTCCAACCTCGATGCCAAGCTCCGGGTGGCGATGCGTGCCGAGATCGCAGCGCTCCAGAACCGGCTCGGCGTCACCACCTTGTACGTGACCCACGACCAGGTCGAGGCCATGACCATGGGCGACCGGGTCGCGGTGCTCAAGGCCGGCCGGCTGCAGCAGGCCGATGCGCCCCAGACGCTGTACGACCGCCCCGACAACCTGTTCGTGGCCGGGTTCATCGGGTCCCCGTCGATGAACATCGCTTCAGGCACCATCCTGAAGGAGGAGGGCAAGGTCTACATCGAACTCGACCGGGGTGAGACGAAGCTCGAGGTGCCGGAGGAGGCGCTCGACCGCTACCCGAAGGCGGCCGAACTGCACGGCGGCGAGGTGGCGATCGGGATCCGGCCGGAGCACTACGGGCCACCGAACGAGGTCGCCCCGGGCCAGGTGTGGAAGAACCGTGAGGTCCAGCTCGTGGAGATGCTCGGCTCGGAGATGCTGGTGCACTTCAAGACCGACTCGCCCCCGATCGTGACCGAGGACATGCGCGCCGCGATCGACGACGAGGATGCCTTCGAGGAGTTGCAGAAGCAGGCCGCTGCTGGTGGCCAGACCTTCACCGCCCGCTTCGAGCCGGACGACCCACCGAAGGTCGGCGCCAGGATCGACGTCGGCGTCAAGACCGAGTACCTGCACCTGTTCGATGCGGAGAACGGTCTCGCGTTGCGATGAAACGAGCAGGGCCGTGGTGCTCCCGCACCACGACCCGTCGACCTCGCGACGTCCTCAGGGCGGCAGCGAGGGGGCAAGGCTCGGGCCGGTGTGGCCGGCCCGGAGAGAATCGACCGCAAGGAGTTGATCGTGAGGATCGTCAGGTTCCGGGCATGGCGGATGGTCGCTGCGGCGACGGCGCTGGCCATGGTGGCTGTTGCGTGCGGCGACGGTGATGATGGTGATGGTGCCGAGAGCGCGGACAGCGGTGAGGTGACGCTGCTGCACGCGTTCACGGGTGAGGAGGATGTCGCGGGGTTGAACGCGATCATCGATGCGTTCAACGAGGAGTACCCGGACATCGAGATCCTCGATGAGGGCTCCAACGACTTCGAATCGTTGGCGCGGACCCGGGTCGGTGCGGGCAACTCGCCGGATGTGATCCTGCACCCCCAGCCGGGGCTGTTGGAGGACTTCTTCAACCAGGGGGTCGTGACCCCCCTCGATGACGTGCTCGATGTGGGCACGCTGGAGGAGGAGACGGTCGGTGGTCTGCTGGATCTGGTGACCTTCGACGACTCCTTGTACGCGGTGCCGATGCGGCTGAGCCTGAAGTCGCTGGTCTGGTACAACCCGAAGGCGTTCGAGGCCGGCGGCTACGAGATCCCCGAGACCTGGGACGAGATGGTGACCCTGACCGAGACCATGGCGGGCGACGAGGTCGTCAACTCGCCGTGGTGCATCGGGATCGAGTCCGGTGACGCCACCGGCTGGGTCGCCACCGACTGGGTCGAGGACATCCTGCTGCGCACGATCGGTCCGGAAGACTACGACGAGTGGGTCGACGGTGAGCTCGAGTTCACCTCCGACGAGGTCCAGGGCGCCATCGAGGAGTACATGGTCCCGATCTGGACCAACGACGAGTACGTGTTCGGTGGCCAGGAGCAGATCGCCCGCGAGGCGTTCGGGACCTCGGTGACCGGGATCCTGGGTGAGCCGGACAGCGGGTTGGAGTGCGGTCTGCACCGTCAGGCGACCTTCATCGAGAGCTTCATCGCGGAGAACGCGCCGGACGCGGAGTTCGGGACCGACTACGACTTCTTCTACCTGCCGCCGATCCTCGAGGAGGGCTACGACGGCCGTCCGACGCTCGGCGCCGGCGACTTCGCGGCGCTGTACACCGACAACCCGGCGGCCAACACCTTCATGGAGTTCCTCGCCACCCCGGAGGCCGGCGCGGGGTGGGCAGAGCTCGGCGGGTACCTCTCGCCCTTCGCGCCGGTGTTCGACAGCTCGATCTACCCCTCGGACTCCGCCCGCAGGGCCTCGGACATCCTGGCCGAGTCGGACGCGTTCCGCTTCGACGGGTCCGACACCATGCCGGGTGACGTCGGCTCCTCCTCGCAGTCCGGTTCGTTCTGGATCGAGATGACCGACTGGATCCAGGGCAACCAGTCCCTGGACGAGGCGCTCGCCAACATCGACGCCCTCTATGACGAGGTCAGCGGCTGATGTCCGAACCGATGCGTACGCGGTAGCGCACGGGGCCGGATCGCCGCCGGCGGTCCGGCCCCGTCGCCGCTCCAGGGAGAGGAGCAAGTATGGGAACCGTCGCCATCAACGGCATCGTCGCCATCGTGGCGGGTGTCGTCGGGGTGTTCTTTTTCTTCTGGGCCATGAACGCGGTCGCGGAACGTGTCGGTGGCAAGTTCGAGGAGATCGCCAAGCCGTGGATCTTCTTCGGGCCGGCGCTGCTCGTGGTCACCGTCTTCCTCATCTACCCGTTCTTCGACACCATCCGAGCATC
>JAWLDJ010000036.1:11423-19078 GCA_041686695.1 Nitriliruptoraceae bacterium | reverse complement strand
CTCGACTACCGGGTGGCCGAGGTCCGCCGGACCGAGGCCAAGCGCCAGCCCAAGCCGCCGTTCAAGACCTCCACCCTGCAGGGCGAGGCGTCCAAGTACGGGTTCAGCGCCCGCCAGACGATGGCGGTGGCCCAGCAGCTCTACGAGGGCATCAACCTCGGCGGCGAGCAGGTCGGGCTCATCACCTACATGCGGACCGACTCGCTCAACCTCTCCGACCAGGCCCTCAAGGAGATCCACGGCCACGTCCGCTCGGCCTACGGCGAGCGCTATGCGATCGACAAGAGCCGCCGGTTCGCCTCCAAGGCCAAGGGCGCGCAGGAGGCGCACGAGGCCATCCGCCCGACCTCGATCGCCCGCACGCCCGAGAAGGTTCGGCGCCATCTCAAACCCGAGCAGGCCAGGCTCTACGAACTGATCTGGAAGCGCACCGTCGCCACCCAGATGGCCGCAGCCGTGTTCGATCGGGTCTCCGCCGACGTGGTCGGTGGCAGCGGTGAGGACGCCCTGACGTTCCGGGTCACCGGGCAGGTCGAACGCTTCGACGGCTTCCTCCGCGCCTACCGCGCCGTGCGTGACGAGGACGAGGGAGCCGACGAGGTCGCCGAGTCCCTGCCGGAGCTGGACGAGGGGCAGCCGCTGTGGCTGGCGAGCCTCGAGCCGGAGCAGCACGAGACCTCCCCGCCACCGAGGTACTCCGAGCGGACCCTGGTCGAGCGGCTCGAGGAGGAGGGCATCGGTCGCCCGTCCACCTACGCCTCGATCATCTCGACCCTGGAGAGCCGTGAGTACGTCCGCAAGGAGTCCCGACGGTTCTTCGCGACCCCGCTCGGCGAGGTGGTCGTCTCCTTCCTGACCGCCCACTTCCACGAGATCGTCGACATCGGCTTCACCTCCCGCATGGAGGACACCCTCGACGAGATCGCGGCCGGGGACGAGGACTGGTCGGTGACGGTGCGACGGTTCCTGGACGAGGTGGACACCTGGGTGCGGGAGCGCAAGCCAGAGCGTCCACGTCTGCCGCTGTACCACCCGGCTGACTGCCCGGAGTGCGGCGCGCCGATGGAACGGGTGTTCTCCGGCAAGTCCAAGCAGTGGTTCGCCTCGTGTAGCCGTTGGCCCGAGTGTTCGGGGACGCTGCCGCTCGAGGAGGACGGGTCGGTCGGGGAGCCCGAGCCGGAGCCCGAGCCCGACGAACGGGTGCGCTGCCCCGAGTGCGGCAAGCCGATGGTGGCTCGTGACGGGAGGTACGGCACGTTCTACGGGTGCGTCGACTACCCGAAGTGCAAGGGCATCCGCAACGTCCAGCAGCGCCTGATGTACCGGAGCGAGGACGGCGAGGTGGTGCCGTTCCGTTCGCCCACCGACCCCTCGGGCAGCTACCTCGAACGTCGGGTGTCGCGCTACGGCAAGCCCTTCGTCGGTTCCACCGGCTACCCGAAGGACGAGTTCGCGGTGTGGTCGCTGCCGATCGCCACGCCCTGCTCCGAGTGCGGCGCCCCGCTGCGCCCACCGCCACGGAACCGGCGTGAGCCGGTCGCGATCTGTACCCATCCCGAGCGCAATCACGTCTTCGCGCTCGAGGACTTCGAGGTGCCATCGGCCGCGACGTGGACCGTGGTCGAAGGGGTCGAGGCCCTCGATCCGGAGCTCGGCGGCGAGCCTCTGGCGACCGAGGAGATCCCGGACCCCATCCCGATGACCTTCACCGGTACGCAGGCGCCGACGGCCAAGAAGAAGAGCGCCAAGCGCAAGAAGGCCACGGGCAAGAAGGCCACGGGCAAGAAGGCCACCGGCAAGAAGGCCACGGGCAAGAAGGCCACGGACAAGAAGGCCACGGGCAGGACGACGGGCGCTGGGAAGTAGCGGGACCGCGCCCGTCAGCCAAGGCGCGGCGGTCGCGGGAGCTGCCGGAACCCGGTGCTGATCCGGCGGTAGTCTGGCCCGATGGACGAGGACGGCTCGCCGGCACCCGAGCCGGATGACACCTCGCCGCCCGGTACCACCGCGGCGGCGTACCGCGCGCTGTTCCGCAACCGGTCCTTCCGGGCGTTGGCCGCCTCCACGTTCCTCTCCTCGATGGGGGACTGGATCGGCTTCCTGGCGATCATCGCCCTGACCGCCGACATCCTGGGGCCGACCCGGGCGGCCGCGTTCGCGGTCTCCGGTGTGATGATCGCCCGGGTCGTGCCCAGCCTGCTGCTCGGCCCCGTCGCCGGGGTGTTCGTGGATCGCTGGGACCGGCGCCGGGTCATGGTCACGACCCACCTCGGTCGCGGCCTGGTGATGGCGTTCATCCCCTTCACCAACGAGGTGCTCACCCTGGTGCTCGCCACGCTGGTCATCGAGGTGCTCTCAGCGCTGTTCGCTCCCGCCAAGGACTCGGTGCTGCCGTCGATCGTGCCGAGGTCGGACCTGGTCGCCGCGAACCAGGTGAACCTGTTGACCACCTACGGGACACTCCCGCTCGGGGCCGCGGTGTACTCCGGCCTGCTGGCGCTCACCGTGTCCGTGGCGCCGGCTGGGAGCTTCCTGGCGGACCGGCCGTTGGCCGTGCCGATCTGGTTCAACGCGCTGTCGTTCTTCCTCGCCGCCCCGCTGATGCTGCTCCTGCGGATCCCGCCCCGCACCACCCAGCACGGTGAGCTCGCGACCGCACCCCCGGTGGGGGCGTGGACCTCGCTGAAGCAGGGCTTCCGTTTCGTCGCGACGCAGCCGGTGATCCGTTCGCTGATCCTCGGGGTGATGGTCGCGTTCGCCGTCGCCGGTGTCGTGATCACCACCGGGGAGTTCTTCGCCAACCTCCTCAACGCGGGCCCGACCGGCTACGGGATCCTGGTGGCCTCGGTCGGCGTCGGGCTGGTGTTGGGGTTGATCGCTTCCGAGCCGTTGACACGCCGTATCCCGGCTGAGCGGCTGTTCGCCCCGGGCATCGGTGCGGCCGGGGCAGCGTTGATCGTGACGGCCCTCATGCCGAACCTCTGGGCTGCGATCCCACCAGCGATCGCGATGGGGTTCGGGGCCGGTATCTCCTTCATCTGCGGGTACACGGTCCTGCAGCGGCGCGTCGACGACACGATCCGCGGCCGCACCTTCGGCGCCTTCAACTCCGGAGTTCGCGTCTCGATCTTCGGGTCATCCGTCGCGGTCCCGATCCTGATCGGGGTGCTCGGCCGCGAGCGGCGTGAGGTCGTCCCCGGGCCTGATGGCGCCCCCGAACTGCTCTACCCCTACGTCTTCGGAGGGGTCCGTATCACCCTCCTGCTCGGCGGGGTCGCGGCGGTCCTCGGCGCGATCCTCGTCGGTCGGTCCCTCGGGGGTGCGCTGCGGGCCGAGTCGGGGATCGGCCTGTCCGCCCCGAGCGCCGTCGACGCCCGATCGCTGCGGGGTGCCTTCATCGTGTTCGAGGGTGGCGATGGCGCCGGGAAGTCGACCCAGATCCGCCTGCTACGTGCCGCCGTCGAGCGATCGGGGCATCTCGCCGTCATCACGCGGGAACCCGGCGGGACCCGTCTGGGTGAGGCCGTGCGCGAGCTACTGCTGGCACCGACCATCGATGCCATGGACGAGCGCAGCGAAGCTCTGCTGTACGCCGCCGCCCGGGCCCAGCACGTCCGCGAGGTGATCGTGCCGGCCCTGCAGCAAGGCTCCGTCGTGCTCTGCGACCGTTACATCGACTCGTCGGTCGTCTACCAGGGTGCCGCTCGAGGGCTCGGTGAGGAGCGCATCGCAGACCTGAACCGGTGGGCCACGGGAGGGCTCGAGCCGGACCTGGTGATCCTGCTGGACGTGGACGCTGCCGCCGGGCTGGCCCGTGCCAGCAAGGCCGCCGGGCCCGACCGCCTGGAATCGGCCGGCCTCGACTTCCACCGTCTCGTCCGCAGCGCTTACCGTCGGCGTGCCGCAACGGATCCCCAGCGCTACCTGGTGGTGGATGCCACCGATCCCGTCGAGCAGGTCCATGCACGGATCCGTGATCGTGTCATCAGCCTCCTCGGTGTCCCGGCCGCCTCGGCCGTCGAGGTGGCACGGGTGCACGAGGAGGAGCGCCCGTGACCGACGGCGCCGCGAGCCCGCCTGGAGCTCGGGGGGATGCTGTGCCCCCCGGGGGCGAGCCCGGCCCGTCACCTGCGGCGGTCGGCGGGTGGGATGATGTGCCCCCCGGGGGCGAGCCCGGCCCGTCACCTACGGCGGTCGGCGGGTGGGATGATGTGCCGGTGGGTGGCAGCGGCGCCTCGACGATCGATCCGATCCGCCCCTGGGAGCAGGTGATCGGTCAGCCGGCTGCGGTCACCGCCTTGCGAGCCGCGCTCACGCGGGATGGGGTCGCGCACGCCTGGTTGTTGGTCGGGCCGCGCAAGGTGGGACAGCAGGAGCTCTCTCGCGCGCTCGGCGCCGCCCTGAACTGCCCGCAGGCACCTGCAGCCGACACCGGCTGCGGAGCTTGCGATACGTGCCGTCGCATCCTGGACGGTCGACACCCGGCCGTGTTCGACCTCGAACCGAAGGGCGCGCACCACCTCGTCGATGACGTCAGGACGGACTGGATCCCGCTGTCGAGCCGCACCATGACCGAAGGTCGGCGTCGGGTGTTGCGGATCGTGGCGGCCGATGGCATGAACGAAGCGGCCCAGAACGCGTTCCTCAAGGTGCTGGAGGAACCCCCGCCGTCGGTCGTGTGGCTGCTCGAGGTCGAGGACGAGGGCGCGCTGCTCGACACCGTGGTCTCGCGGTGTCGACGCCTGGACCTGGTCCCGTGGAGCCGCGCGGCCCTGGCGCAGCGCGCGGTCGAACTGGACCTGCCAGCGGAGCTCCGGGAGGCGGCCACGCGAGCAGCCCTCGGTTCGCCCGAGCGTCTCGCCGCTCTGGCCGAGCCCGACCGGGCCGCAGCGCGCCGACGCCACCTGGAGCTGATCGACCGGCTGGCGACCGCAGGACCCGGCGCGGTGGTGCCTCTCGCCAAGGAACTGGTCACCTGGGCGAAGGGGCAGGTCGCCCCGGTCAAGGCAGCCAACGCCAGCGAACTGGAGAGGCTCGAACGGGACTTCGGCGTCGATCAGCGTGGCAGTCGAGGATGGCCCGCCGGGATGAAGAAGCAGATCACCCGCAAGCACGAGCGCTTGGAGCGCTCAGCGCACCTGGCCGCGCTCTCGTCGATGCTCGACGATCTGGCGAGCTACCTGCGAGACCTCATCGCGGTCGCCGCGGGTGCCGGCCCTGAGGCGCTGGTCAACGTCGATGCTGCGTCCGAGCTCCACCGGGACGCCGAGCGCCTCCCGGTGGCGGATGCGGTGCGGGCGCTGTCTGCGGTCGCCGAATGCCGGGCCGCGCTGGAGCGCAACGGCAGCCCGGAACTGCACCTCGAACGGTTGCTGCTTCAGCTGGCGTTGCCGATCTACGCGGCGGCGGCCTGAGCTGCTGCAACCTGCGCGGCTGCGGCCTGGTCTCCGAGGCTGCCCCCTGATCCGCGCCGCTGCGGCCCGGTCTCCGAGGCTGCCGCCTGATCTGCGCGGCTGCGGCCTGGCCTGCCTGAGCTGCCCGATCCCTGGACCCGGCCTGATGCAGGGCCGAGGCGGCTGACCCGCGGCCAGGCGTCGGAAGCGATCTCGGGCAGGCGTGCATGCGGCCAGGGACTCTGGCGATGCAGCGACGAGGTCAGGGATCGCGTCGTTGGGCCCCACCGGTCAGGGGTCGGCCAGCTCGGGTGGGATCGGTAACGCCGGCTGCGTGACGTCGGTGCCGCCTGGGCCTCCCGACATCGTCGCCGCGGGTCGTTCGGTGGGCGGGGCCTTGGCGGGACCACGCTGGGGTCGCCCGCGGGCCCGCGGTTGCCGGCGGGCCGGACCTTCGCTCTGCCGGGCCGATCCCGGGCTCGGTGCCCGAGTCTGAGGCACCGTTGGTCGTGCCAGGCCGGGTACTGGCTCGGAAGCATCCTGCTCACGGTGATAGTGGACCTCGCCACCCTGGATCGAGATCTGCCAGCTGCCAAGGTCGAATCGCCGGTGGTGTCGTCGGCAGAGCAGCGCCGCGTTGGCGGGCGACAGCCTGCCGCCATCCGTGAAGGCCACGGTGCCGTGGGCCACGTCACACCACGCGGGCGGCGCGTCGCATCCTCGCCAGGTGCACCCCTCGTCGCGCGCGACGAGGACCCTCCAGAGCCCCGCCGGCACCGTGCGCACCGCCTTGGAGGCTTCGATCGGGGTGCTGTCGGGACCCAGCACGACACGCCCCCAGCTGCAGTCGGCCAACAGCGTGCGTAGTTGGCGGATCGTCGCGGGCTGGCCCGAGCCGAACTGGGCGACGCCGCGGTCACCGAGGACGAGTTGATCGGCCGTCACGGTGATGATCACGTGGGGACGGACGCCGTGGCGGGTCGGGGCGTCTCCGACGCGGAGCGCTGAGGCGCACAACTGTTCGAAGGCATCGGCGGAGCGCTGCTCGGGGGAGCGATGCTCGTCAGGAGTGTCTGGTCGGCGGAAGGCATCGAGGGCGGCACGTGCGGTCTCCGCCATGTCGCCGTAGAGCAGACCGGAGAAGGCGAGCCCGCCATCGGAGGTGTCGTAGCTACGGACCCTGCGTTGGCGGTGCTGGCCGCGCGCGACCCGATCCGAGCCGCTTGGTGCCTCACGCGCCAGGACCTCACGGGCATGCTTGCCGAACAGGGTCGGGTTGGTCCGGTGCGCCACAGCGAGGAGCTCCGTCTCGACCGCATCGTGGCGATCCGGCGGCAGCATCGCCAGGGTGTCGCCGATGACTCGGACGTGATCGGCCGAGAGGGCACCGTCGGCGAAGCTGGCACCTGTCGTCGGATGTCGATCCGCGAACCGTCCGGCATCGGCATCACGCTTCGTCGCTCCGGGAGTGCTGTTCGTGCGCTCGGCGAGCTGCCGACGCAGCTCGCGGCGGGCCGCCGCGCGCCCGGCTGGCTCCCCTGAGGCCGAGACCCGGCGTCGCTCGAGCTCCGCGGTGATCCTGGCACGCTCCGCGCTGAGTCGGGCGATCGGCCGGTGCAGCCGGTCCAAGCGCTCGGCGAGCCCTTCCTCGGAGAGACGGTCCAGGTCGAGGCCGATCGCTTGGGTGACCGCGCCGTCGAGGCCGTCGAGGTCGCGCGCTTCTCCACCTCGAGCGCGGTGGTGTGCGTCGCGCCCATCGTCGCTGTCGGACAGCTCGCTCGCTCCTTCGGCGACGAGCTCCTCGTCGGCCCGACGGGTCGTCGGAGCATCGCGCTGAGCGGACCATGATCCAGCGCGCTCACTGGAGAGGTCAGGACAGATCCGTGCACCGCTCCCCGGTCGCCTGTAGGTGCCCCGCTCCTGGCGGACCACGCGAGCCCGGCTGTGACCATCGACGACACGGAACGAGGTCTGCGTCGTCGCCGCCCGAGTGGACGTCGCGGGCAGGGTGGCCATGGCGTCTCCCTTCGGGCTCGGCGGTGGTGGGGGGTCGCTGCCTGGTAGCTACGAGCGGCCGGGGCGGTGGTTGGCTGTGTTGTCGTCGATAGTAGACGAACGTACGTTCGATAGGAGCCCGCCTCTGTCGATCTGTGGATAGAACGAAGATGTCCAGTTGTCGCCCCCGGCCGACCCGCCCCCCGGCCGACCCGCCCCCCGGCCGACCCGCCCCCCGGCCGACCCGCCCCCCGGCCGACCCGCCCC
>JAWLDJ010000036.1:6052-11323 GCA_041686695.1 Nitriliruptoraceae bacterium | reverse complement strand
CCCCCGGCCGACCCGCCCCCCGGCCGACCCGCCCCCCGGCCGACCCGCCCCCCGGCCGACCCGCCCCCCGGCCGACCCGCCCCGCGGCCGACCCGCCCCCCGACGGCCATCCGGTCAGCCGCTGACGGCGCCCGGCGTGTTCCCGGCGGCCGCGTGCGCGTCGTCCGCGCTGCTGTTGCCGGCTGTGTCGTGGGCGCTCAGTCCGCCGGCGCCAAGGGTTCACCGCCGGCGAGGCGTGCCAGGTCCCCGCCAGCGCGCTCGAGGCGCGCCCGACCGCTCGAACGTGTGCCGCTACGCAGGATCGGTTCCAGCGGCCTGAAGAGCACGGACCGCACCGTCAGGGAGACGTGGTAGCAGGAACGGCTGCCCTCGGGGTCATCGGCGATCGTGAAGATGCCGTGGCCGGCGAGCGGTCCGTCCGTGATCCTGACGTCGAGTCGGCTCGGCGGTGTCTGGTCCACCACCTGCAGCGTGGCGATCAGTGGCCGCAGCGGTGCACGCGTCGAGAAGGTGAGCCGTGCCGCGGCCAAGGCGCTGCCGGTCGGCTCGACGATCTCCACCTCGCTGATGGCCGGCCACCACTGGGACCAGGAGTTCAGATCGGTGAGCACGGCCCAGACGTCCTCGATGCCAGCGGTGTTCCGCCAGCAGCCCTGGATCTCGATCGCGCTCACCCTCACCTCCGTCAGCCGCAGCCGCACGCTAACCGGTCGGGTCTGACCTTCCACCCCGGTGCCGTACCGGTCTGAGGTTCTGAGCGCCCGCCATCGGCTCGCTACCCTTCCGCCTCCTTGCTGGAGTAGCTCAGTTCGGTAGAGCAATCGCCTCGTAAGCGATAGGTCAGGGGTTCGAGTCCCCTCTCCAGCTCCGATCATGGGCTCATGGCGCACCGGGAGCCCACACCGTCGCGGCGCCAGCGCGTCGCCGGGAGAGGCGTCGACGTGACCCTGGCGGCCAACGGGGCATGCTGCACGGCCCGTCGAGGCTCCGACGAGGCGCTGCGCGAGCGCCCTGACCCGATACCGGGCCATGCCGCTCGTGGCAGGAGGAAGGGGATCCGGCCGGAGACCACCGTCGGGGATCCTGCGCCCGCCCCAGCCGGCCACCTCACCGAGAACCTCACGGGTCGCCTCGCCGTGCGGCTGGGATGCTGACCCTCCCGAACGCTCGGCTGCCCGAGCTTCTGCCCATCACCGAGGAGACCCCATGCAGCTCGTGTCCGGTCCTTGGGATCTCGGCCAGGTCACGCGGTGGCTCGAGGAGGCCCGTATCCCGGTGCGTCTGGCGGTCCTGGCTCCGCGCGGACCGCTGGTCGTCTCGTTGTGGTACTTCTTCGATGGTGAGGCGGTGTGGTGCGCCACCCGTCGAGGGGCTGATGTCGTCGCCCATCTGGGTGCGGATCGTCGTGTCGGTATCGAGGTGGCACCCGACCTGCCGCCGTACCGCGGCGTTCGAGGTACCGGGCGTGCGGAGATCGTCGCCGAGCGGGGTCCCGACATGCTCGATCGCCTGCTCGACCGCTACCTCGACCCGGTGAACGCGCCACTGGCAGACACGCTCCGAGCCAAGGCGGACGACGAGGTGGCACTGCGGATCGACGCGCTCTCGCTGTCCAGCTGGGACTTCTCCGAGCGCATGCGACCCCAAGCTGGTCCGACCCTGCCCGGCCTGGACTGATCGCTGCCGGGCCTGGGCCGACCGCTGCCGGCCTGGACCGACCGCTGCCCGGCCTGGACCGACCGCTGCCCGGCCTGGACCGACCGCCGTCCCGGGTCCCACCAACCGCGACACCCATCCCGCTGCAGTGTCCGACCCGCGCCTTGGCAGGTTGGGCACCGGGCGCGATACCTTCCCCGCCCTCCGCGTGGTGGCGCGGTTCGTGGAACCCGCACAGCGGCGGGAGAGAGATCAGGAGGACGCGTGATGGCGCGCAGGAACCTACGACGCAGCGTGGCGGCCGTCGCCGCGCTCGCCCTCATCGCGGCCGCCTGCGGTGACGGTGATGCCGACGAGCCCGAGGTCGACGACACCGAGCAGGTCGACGAGGACGACGCCGACGACGCCGACGACGACGCTGACGGCGACGACGCTGACGGCGACGACGCTGGCGACGCCACCGAGGAGGACGGTGAGGAGCAGGCCGCTGGTATCCCCGGGTGTGCGGTCGACGAACTCGCGCTCTTCGAGCCCGGCCAGCTCACGGTCGGTACCGGCGACCCGGTCTTCCCGCCCTGGATGCTGGACGACGACCCTGCCGGTGGCGAGGGCTTCGAGAACGGCCTGGTCTACGAGTTGGCTGCCGAACTCGGGTTCGATGCCGAGGACGTGGTCTGGGTCGGTCAGACCTTCGAGGAGGCGATCGCTCCCGGCACCAAGCCCTACGACTTCGCGATCCAGCAGATCTCGGTCACCGAGGAGCGTGAGGAGATCGTCGACTTCTCGATGGTCTACTACCAGCCGGACAAGGCCCTGCTCGCGTTGCCGGACTCGCCGGTGGTGGGCGCGACCACCCTTGACGAACTGGTCGACGCCAACTGGGGCGCCACGCTCGGGACCACCGATCTCGACTACCTCGAGAACGTCGTCGGGGCCAGTGATGTCGCGGTGTTCGATGACCAGGCCACCACCTTCCAGGCCCTGCTCGGCGGCAACATCGACGCCACCGTCGTCGCCTTCCCGACGGCGCTGTTCGCCACCGCCGTGCAGATCCCCGAGGCAGACATCGTCGCTTCGCTGCCCGCCGACCCCAACGACACCGGACACGGACTGCTCTTCGAGCAGGACAACCCGCTGGTGGACTGCATCGATCAGGGGCTCGAGGCGGTCATCGCACGCGGGGTGGTCGACGACCTCGTCGACGAGTACCTGATCGGTGACTCGGACGTGGAGGAGATCACCGGGTGAGCTCCGAGCGCGCCGCGTCAGCAGAGCCGGCGCGGCGCGCCGGTCCACGCCCGCCGGTCAAGGCGACGCTGACGCCACGCGAGCGGTACCTCCCGCTCGCGATCAGCGTCGTGTCGACGGTGGTGGTCTTCGGGGTCGCTTGGCGGGTCATCACCTCGGCGGAGAACTGGGACCTGATCCAGCGCCAGTTCTTCGACCTCGAGGCGATGCGGGCGTCGCTGCCGCAGGTGTTCAGCGGCTTCCTGGTCAACATGACCGTGTGGGTCGTGTCCCTGGTCGTGATCGCGGTGCTCGGGATCGTCATCGCGATCTTCCGGTCGCTGACCGGTCCGTGGGCGGCACCGCTCAGGGTCTTCGCCGTGGTCTACATCGACCTGCTGCGGGGAACGCCATCGATCCTGCTGGTCCTGCTGTTCGGGCTCGGCGTCCCCGCGCTCCAGCTTCCTGGCCTCACCAGCAGCCGCCTCTTCTGGGGCTCGGTGGCGCTCGTCCTCGGCTATACCGCCTACACCTCCGAGGTCTACCGCTCGGGCATCGAAGCGGTGCCCGACGGCCAGCGCGCGGCCGCGAAGGCGCTGGGACTGACCCAGTGGCAGACGCTCAGGTACTCGATCCTGCCACAGGCGGTCCGCAACGTGATCCCGGCTCTGCTCAACCTCGCCGTCGCCCTACAGAAGGACGTGGCGCTGCTGTCGGTGATCGGTGCCCGCGAGGCGGTCCGTGAGGCCCAGATCTTCACCGCCCGTACCTTCAACTTCTCGTCCTACATCGTGGCCACGGTCCTGTTCCTGCTGGCCACCATCCCGATGGCGAGGTTGACCGACTGGGTCACACGGCGTGATCAGGAGCGGCGACTGCAGAGGACCTTGTGAGCACGCCACGTGTCGCCATCGACGACCTCACCAAGTACTACGGGCAGACGCTCGTCCTCGACGAGGTGTTCCTCGACGTCGACGAGCACGAGGTCGTCTGCCTGATCGGTGCTTCCGGCTCGGGCAAGTCCACGCTGTTGCGGTGCATCAACCAGCTCGTGCCCTTCGATCACGGACAGATCCGCCTGGACGGGGTCGCGATCGACGACCCGAGCTTCGGCAAGACCGGGTTGCGCCAGCGCATCGGCATCGTGTTCCAGGCCTACAACCTGTTCCCGCACATGCACGTCCTCGACAACGTGACGTTGGCGCCGCGCAAGGTGCACGGGGTCGGCAAGCGTGATGCCGAGGCGCGTGCGCACGAGCTCCTCGGGCTGCTCGACATGGACGGTTTCGCGCTGAAGTACCCGGAGCAGCTCTCCGGTGGGCAGCAGCAACGGGTCGCCATCGTGCGCGCGCTCGCGACGAACCCCGATGTGCTGCTGCTGGACGAGGTCACCGCTGCACTGGACCCCGAGTTGATCGGTGGGGTCCTCGACGTGATCCGGGATCTGAAGTCGCAGGGGATGACGATGATGATCGTCACTCACGAGATGGGCTTCGCCCGGGACGTGGCCGACCGGGTCTGCTTCCTCGAAGAGGGCCGCATCCTGGAGGAAGCACCGCCGGAGCAGCTGCTGTCCGATCCGCAGCACCCCTCGACCCGTCGGTTCCTTCAGCGGATCATCGAAGCCGGCCGACTGTAGCCATCCGGCGTCGCGTGGCTGTCGAATGCCTCCGAGTGGACGCGTGCTCGCGGTGCCAGTGAGAGCTGCCGGCTCCAGCGGGCCTCGACCATGAGGGCGTCAACCGACGTCCACCGGTGGTTGGGCACCTGTCCACTCGACCGTAGTGGCCGGTGTGCACAGGCTTGGACGCTTGTCCATACTGACCACCAGCACCTTCGGCTCCGGTAGGTCGCGCGCGACAGCGGACCCCCGGGCTTTCGCGGCAGCCACGGCTGTCACCACCGACGCGGTGGACCACCCCCGACCCCTCCCACGCGGTCACACGCACAGGGTCGGCACGTGACCGGACGTCACGACCGTGCCAGCACGCTCCCGGCCAGGCACGGCGGTGGGCGACTCCAGCGAGGATCAACGTGCGACGAACACTCTCCCTGCTCCTGCCACCACGACCCGAACAGCGACGTGCCCGGCTCGTCACCGCTCTGACCGTCGCGGTCGGGGCCGCCACGATCGCCGCGACCTCGTCCGGTACCGGTGAGATGGCGGCCGTCGACGCCGCCCCGGGCTCGTCCGATGCCGAGGTGGTGGCGGCCGGAGCAACCGGCCCCGACAGCGCACTCACCCCGGCCACCGAGCGTGCGTCCGCCACCTCGATGTCGTCACCGAGCGACAGCGCCGCGGTTGCGATCGAGCGGCTCTCGCAGCAACAGCGGCTGCCGTCGCTCGATGCGGACGACGCGACCTCCGACGGTGCGGCGTCCGACGAC
>JAWLDJ010000036.1:0-5952 GCA_041686695.1 Nitriliruptoraceae bacterium | reverse complement strand
GACGACGCGACCTCCGACGGTGCGGCGTCCGACGACACCACACCGACCCCCGCCGATGATGCAGAGCCGGCCGACGAGCCACTGGCCTACACCGCCGCAGACGGCCAGGTGATCACCCCGGAACGCATCTTCGCGTTCCTCGATGGTCGGAACGCACCCCTGGCCGACCAGGCGGAGACGTTCGTGGCCGCGGGCGTCGCGCACGACGTGGACCCGCGTGTCGTGGTCGCGATCGCGATCGCGGAGTCGGACGCTGGGAAGATGCATCCGGAGGGCACCTACAACGCCTGGGGTTGGGGTGGCGGCGGTGGCCCACGGGGTCTGCGTGCCTGGGACTCGTGGGAGCAGTCGATCGACCAGTACACCGAGCGTCTCGGCGCGCTGTACGACACCGACGACGTGGATTGGGAGTTCGCCAGCACCTACTGCCCGCCCAACACACAGTGGTGGTTCGACACCGTCACCTGGGCGATCGGGCAGATCTGATCCGGTCCGCTGCGGGTGGGCTCAGCGGTC
Source organism: Nitriliruptoraceae bacterium (assembly GCA_041686695.1). GTDB lineage: Bacteria > Actinomycetota > Nitriliruptoria > Nitriliruptorales > Nitriliruptoraceae > T1Sed10-7. Next base: position 5,436 of record JAWLDJ010000036.1, on the reverse strand, counting down.
CGGCGAGGTGTCGATGAGGCCGCCGATCGCAACGATGCGACCACGTCGGGGTCGATCGGCTGCGATCCGACCGAAGGCGGCGCGGATCGGCCGAGCGCCGCAGCGGTCCGGCGAGGTGTCGATGAGGCCGCCGATCGCAACGATGCGACCACGTCGGGGTCGATCGGCTGCGATCCGACCGAAGGCGGCGCGGATCGGCCGAGCGCCGCAGCGGCACGGACGCGGCACCGCACCGGCGCAGCGCCATGGAGGCCTCAGCGATCAGCGACGTCCACGTTGCCGTGGTCGTGCAGCGCCGGGATCCGGCCGAGCTTGCCCGCCTGGAAGTCCTCGAAGGCCTGGATGACCTCCGCCTTGGTGTTCATCACGAAGGGCCCGTACCAGGCGACCTGCTCGCGGATCGGCCGACCGCCGAGCAGCAGGACGTCGAGCTTCGGCGCGCGGGACTCCTGGGTGGCCGCGGCGGTGACCACGAGCTCGTCGCCGGCACCGAACACGGCCAACTGGCCCATCTCGAGCGTGCGGCGTTCCCTCCCGACCGAACCGCGCCCAGCGAGGGCGTACGCCAGCGCGTTGAAGTCCTGCCGCCAGGGCAGCCGCAGCTCGGCGCCGGGCTCCAGGGTGGCGTGGATCAGCGTGATCGGCGTGTAGGTCGAGCCGGGGCCGGTGACGTCCGCCACCTGGCCAGCGATCACGCGCAGCAGCGCGCCACCGTCGTGGGAGGCGGCCAGGGCCACGTCGCAGCCGCGCAGGTCCTGGTAGCGCGGCGCGTTCCACTTCTGCGCCTTGGGCAGGTTCACCCACAGCTGGAACCCGTGGAAGAGCCCGCCACGCACCACGACCTCCTCCGGCGGCGCTTCGATGTGGAGCATCCCGCTGCCAGCGGTCATCCACTGGGTGTCGCCATCGGTGATGAGCCCGCCTCCCCCCTGGGAGTCCTGGTGCTGCAGCACACCGTCGAGCATGTAGGTGACGGTCTCGAAACCGCGGTGGGGATGCCACGGCGTGCCCTTCGGCTCGCCCGGGGCGTACTCCACCTCGCCCATCTGGTCGAGGTGGATGAAGGGATCGAGCTCGGCGATGTCCGCCCCGGCGAAGGCCCGGCGGACCGGGAACCCCTCGCCCTCGAAGCCGCGTGGGGCCGTGGTGATGGACCGCACGGGCCGGCTGGACGCCACGTCCCACGGCGCGGGCAGGACCCTCGGCAGGGTCAGCAGGTCATCGACGGTGACGGCCGGCATGGCGGCTCCTGTCGCGGCGGCGGGGTGGCAGCGATCCGATGTCGCTGCCACCCCGCGAGACGCGGGATGGGGGGTGCGGTGGCCACAGCCTACCGTTCGTAGTTGTAGCCGCAACCACCAGGCGGCATCCCGATGGGGCCGGTTGGATCCGGGCGAGCCGCCTCGGCTGCGTCGCTCGGGGAGCGAGCGGCTAGGCTTCCGTCGCGGTTCGTTCCCCTTCACCCCACCGGCCGACCGGTCCCACCGGAGGTACCCGTCCATGCGTCGCGTGACCGCGTTGCTGCTGGCCGTCCTCGGCGTGCTCGCACTGCTGCCCGGCCTGGCCGTCGCCGACGACGTCCTCGGCGCCGCCGCGGAGGTCACGATCCTGGCGGCCGATGACGCGCCCGCCGGACCTGAGCCCGCGCCCCGCGACGCCGAGGAGAACCCAGCCCGGGACCTCGGCGACTACGGCGACCGTGACGTCCCCTTCACCTGGGGGGCCGCGTGGCTGCTGGCCGGACTCGGCTTCATCGGGGTGGCGCTGCTCCTGGCGTTCTACCGCTTCCGCGTGCAGCCGGTGCGCAAGGATCGGGCATCGACCTGAGCCGGGAGCCCGCCGACGGCGCTGACGACGCCGCCAACGCTGCCCCGAGCCCGTCGGCCGCAGCCGACGGTGGTCGTCGCCCGCTGATCGACCGGCGCCTGGCGCTGCGCACGGCCAGTCTGGTCGCGCCGGCCAGGCGTGCCGAGCCGGCCCGGATCAGCGCGCTGCGTGCCGATGTCCGTGCGGAGTTGCCGGTCATCGACGCCGCTGCCCGTCGGTATACCGACCTGGGCCAGGACCTGCCCGAGACGACCGTGAGCGTGGTGGGACGCACCGCGTGGGTCCGGGCCAACCTCGACGTCGTCGCGGGCGCCTTCGAGCCGCTGCGGGAGCGTCTGGAGCAGCGCGCGGCGGCCAGCAGTCGCGTGCTCGGTCTGCAGTTGGGTGCGTTGCTCGGCCTGCTGTCCACCAAGGTGCTCGGTCAGTTCGTGCTCCCCCTGGCCGGCGCGGGCACCGGCCAGTTGCTGGTGGTCGGACCGAACGTCCTGGATCTCGCGGACGAGCACGGGCGCGTCGCCGACGACATCCGTCGCACCGTGGTCCTCCACGAGATCACCCACCGCCTGCAGTTCGACGCCAACCCGTGGCTCGGCGATCACCTGCGTGGCCTGGTCGAGCGGTACCTCCAGCACACCCGCATCGACGGCAACCAGCTCGCCGAGCTCCTGCCTCGCCTGCCCTCGGCGATCACCGCGGCCAAGGAGACCGGTGAGCTCAAGCCCCTCCTCGAGACCATCCTCACCGACGAGCAGGTCGAGGTCATCGATGAGGCCCAGGGCCTGATGAGCCTGCTGGAGGGGCACGGCAACGCCACGATGTATGGCGCGACGGACGCGCTGGTCGACGACGCGGAGGGTGTGCGCGAGGCCCTGGCCTCGCGTCAGGGCGACGTGGCTTCCAAGGTGCTCAACGCGATCGCCGGGCTCGAGCTGAAGCGCCGGCAGTACCGGGAGGGCGAGGTGTTCGTCCGCCACGTCCTCGACCGTGCTGGCACGGCGGGGCTGAACCAGGCCTTCGCCGCCCCCGAGCATCTGCCCCGCAGCGCGGAGATCACGGACCCCGACGCATGGCTCGAGCGGGTGAGCGGGACGTGACCATGGGCCCGGTCGCTGCTCTGCCGGCCGGTCAGCCCCGGGCGGCGCTGGTCGCCGAGGTGGCGCACACGCTCGCCCAGCTCCCCGAAGGTGCCGCCGTGGTCGTGGCATGCTCCGGCGGCCCGGATTCCACGGCGCTCGCGTTCCTGGTCGCCGAGGCCCGCGAGGACCTGCGCCTGACCCTGGTCCACGTCGCCCATGGCCTCAGGGACAGCGAGGTGGAGGACGCCGAGCGCCGCCTGGTCGCCCAGCACGGCAGCTGGCTCGGCGTTGCGTCTCGCAGCGAGAGGGTCCGGGTGCCCTCGCGCTCCGGCGGGCCCGAAGCCGCCGCCCGAACGGTGCGCTACGCCGCGCTGGAGGCGGTCGCCGACGCGCTCGGTGCCACGGCGATCCTGCTCGGGCACACCGCCGACGATCAGGCGGAGACCGTGCTGCTGCGTACCGCCCGGGGGACCGGCAACGACGGGCTGGCGGGGATGCGCCCGCGACAGGGCCGGCTGCTGCGTCCCCTCCTTCGGCTGCGCCGCTGCGACGTGCACGCCTTCGTCACGGCGGAGGGAGTGCCCACCGCCCACGACGCCTCGAACGACGATCCGGCGGTGCGCCGCAGCGTCGTCCGCCACCACGTGCTCCCGGCGCTGGCCCACGTGGCTCCCGACCCGGTCGGGGCGCTGACGCGCCTGGCGGTGCTCGCCCACGACGACGCCGAGGCACTGGACGCGGCGGCCCGTCCCGCGGTGCCCATGACCACCCTCGGCGCGGTCACCGTGCTGCAGCGACCCGCCCTGCGCCGTGCCCACCGGGCCCTGGCGCGCCGACGTATCCGTGATGCCCTGGCTCCCCACCTCGACCACCCACCCGCTGCCGACACCGTCGCCCGGGTCCTGGCCGCCGAACCAGGGACCCGTTGCACGCTGCCCGGAGCGGTCCAACTCGAGGTGACGCGCGCGGTGCTCGTGTTCGCCCCGGTCGTCGCTCCCGTGCCCCCAGGCCGCGACCTCGCGGCGCCGGGGCGGACGGCGTGGCCGGAGTTGGACGCAGCGCTGGAGACGCGCACGGCCGACAGCGACCCGGACCACCCGACCGGCGACGACCAGCTGCCCCTCGGCCTACCCAGGGTCTGGGCTCCGGACCCCGTCGCGTTCGAGCGGCTGCTGGTCCCCACCGGTGGGCGTCGCGACCGGGTCCAGATCGCCCTGCCGAGGTTGCCGCAGGGGTTGCGGGCTCGTCCCCCGCAGCACGGTGACCGGATCCGCACGGTCGCGGGGACCCGCCGGGTCGCCGCGGTGCTGCGCGACGCGCACCTTCCCCGCACCCTGCGGGCCCGGTGGCCCGTGGTGGTCAGTGGCGACCGGGTGGTCTGGGTGCCCGGGTTCGCCGTCGACGGCGAGTTGGCGGACCTCGGAAGGCGGGATCCGAAGCTGGCGATCGCCCTGGTCCGGGGGTCGGCGGCTCACGCCGCCTCCGACTGATCGCGGGGCCGCCGGTCGGCGCAGCCCACGCGGCTAGTCTGCAGGCGCCACCGTGTGCGGTGGTTCCACGACCTCGCAGCGACGGGATCCGCAACCATGTCCCACGTGTCACTCGAGCACGCGCGCATCCCCGCGGCGTACCGGCCGCAGATCGAGGAGGTGCTGATCCCCGCGGCGGACATCGCGACCAAGCTCGACGAGCTCGCCGCCCGCATCGACGAGGACTACCGCGACCGTGAGCTGCTGCTCGTCGGGGTGCTCAAGGGCGCGATCTTCGTCGTCTCCGATCTCCATCGGCGCCTCAGCGTCCCAGCAGCGGTGGACTTCATGGCGGTGTCCTCCTACGGGTCGGCGACCACGTCCTCGGGCGTCGTGCGGATCATGAAGGATCTGGACACCGAGATCGAAGGTCGTGACGTGCTGGTGATCGAGGACATCGTCGACTCGGGTCTCACGCTGGACTACCTGCTCAAGAACCTGCGTTCCCGCCGGCCCAGCTCGGTCGAGGTGCTGTCGCTGTTGACCAAGCCGTCCCGGCGTGAGGTCGACCTCCCGATCCGCTACGTCGGATTCGAGGTGCCGGACGTCTTCGTCGTGGGCTACGGCCTCGACTTCGCCGAGCACTACCGCGGGCTGAACGACATCGTGACCCTCAAGCCCGACGCCTACGGCGGCTGACCGTTCGGCGCCGCCGTGGGATGCCCTGGGACCTGTGCGCACACAGGATCTCCCCGGGGAGCAGGCCGCCACCGCTGGTAGCATCGAACCCTTGCGCGGGTGCCTCCCCCTGACGTTGCGCCCCTCAGCGTCCACCCGCACCGGCCCCGAGAGGTGGTTGTCCCGTGGCGACCGAGAAGCCCACCCAGCGTCTGCTCCGCGGCCCCCTGCCGTGGATCATCGCGCTGGCTGCCGCGATGTGGATCGGTTTCGGCCTGTTCGCGTCGGCCACCGCACCGGAGGAGCTGACCTGGAGCCAGTTCCAGGAGGCAGTGGAGGCCGGACAGCTCCAGGACGCCGACCTCACGGTCACCACGATCGGCAAC
>JAWLDJ010000035.1:10057-19880 GCA_041686695.1 Nitriliruptoraceae bacterium | reverse complement strand
TCCGCGGCGAGCACGTCCGTCTCCGGACAGGTCAGCGCCGGGCGCAGGACCACCTCGACGCCGTCGATGGCGTCGGTGCGGGCACCGTCGGTGACGGCCTCCAGCAGCGACTGCAGGGCCGGGGACGGCGTGTGATGCACGAGCAACAGGGTGGCCATCGGCACAGGATGTCGGACGCGGGCCCGGCCGTCCAACACCGTCGAGGCCACCGGTGGCGCACCAGGAGCCACCACCCGGCCACACGGCGCACGGCACACGGCGTCCCCGCCGGCCGGCCGGAGTGGTCAAGCCCGGTGCCGGTCACGGCTATCGTGGAGCGGCCATGACGTCCCTCTCCGTGCCGAACCGACGGCTGCGCGGCATCGACCGGGTGCTGCGCCACCTGTCCACCGGTCGTTCATCGGTGGAGCCGGAAGCTGCCGCCCTCGCGGGCTCGATCTCCGAGGAGGCGGTCTGCCTCGACGTCGGCGCCAACTACGGCCTGTACACGCTCATGTTCGCGGCCGCGATCGGCCCGGCCGGACGGGTCCTCAGCTTCGAGCCGTTGCCCGGGCCCCACGCGTTCCTGGCGCGTGCCGTCCGCTGGCTCGGTGCGGACAACGTCACCGTCTCCGATCAGGCGCTCGGGGACCGCCGTGGGGTGGGGGAGATGAGCCTGCCCAGGCGCCGGGGCATCCCGGTCCACGGCCGCTCGTTCATCACCGACGAGGCCGATGGCCTCGGTCCCAACGCCGAGTTCAGGGCGGAGCGGCGCCTGAGCGTCGGGCTGTCGACGGTCGACGCCGTGGTCCGCGCCGCGGGGCTCGAACGGGTCGACCTGATCAAGATCGACGTCGAGGGCTACGAGCCGGCGGTCGTGCGTGGCGCCGAGTGGACGCTGGCCCATCATCGCCCCACCCTGTTGCTCGAGATCGAACGACGACACCTGCTGAAGTTCGGGGTCGAACCGACCGCGCTCGTCGCCTCGTTGGCGCGCCAGGGCTACGAGATGGCCGCATTGTGGGACGGTCGGTGGTGCCGCGTCGACGTCGTCACCGCCGAGCGACGCAACTACCTGTTCACCCCCCGCTGAGTGACCCGCTCGACGGGGACGGGACTACCCTCGGCGTCCCTGCGACGCGCCGCCGCTCGCGGCCCCGAGGAGTGCCACGTGAGCCAGACCATCACCGTCCACCACGGCGACCGCAGCGTCGAGCTCGACGCCGGGGCGAGTGCCCTCCAGGCGTTGAAGGCCCTGGACGCGGTCCGTGGGGCGATCGTCGCGGCCGAGGTGACCACGCCCGACGGGACGACGCAGGAGTGGGATCTCGACCGTCCCGTGCCCGACGGGGCGAGCGTGAGCGGGATCAACGCCGACACCGAGCAGGGCCGAGCGATCCTGCGCCACTCCACCGCCCACCTCATGGCACAGGCGGTGACCGAGCTGTTCCCCGGTGCCAAGTGGGCGATCGGCCCCCCGATCGAGGACGGGTTCTACTACGACTTCGACGTCGCCAGCCCCTTCACCCCCGAGGACCTCGAGCGCATCGAGGCCCGCATGCTCGAGCTCGCCCGGGAGCGGCAGCGCTACGTCCGTGAAGAGGTCCCGGTCCAGGCAGCTCGCGAGGAGTTCGCCGACCAGCCGTTCAAGCTCGAGATCATCGATCTGGTCGGCGACGGCACCATCGTCAGCGCGGTGGACACCGGTGGGCCCGACGAAGCTGCCACCGAGGGCGCCGAGCCGACCTTCACCGTCTACCGCAACGTCCGTGACCTCGAGGACGGCAGCACCGAGGTGGCGTGGTCGGACCTGTGCCGGGGCCCGCACGTGCCCTCGACCGAGCGGATCCCGGCCTTCACCCTCCTGCGCAGCGCTGGTGCCTACTGGCGCGGTCGCGAGGACCAGCCGATGCTCCAGCGCATCTACGGCACCGCGTGGGAGTCCAAGAAGGCGCTCAAGGCGCACCTCGAGCTGCTCGAGGAGGCGCGCAAGCGGGACCACCGCAAGCTCGGGCGGGAGTTGGAGCTCACCCACCATCCCGACGAGCTCGGACCGGGGCTGTCGATCTTCCTGCCCAACGGGGCGATCGTCCGCCAGCAGATGGAGGACTGGATCCGGGAGGAGACGCTCAAACGCGGCTACCAGCCGGTCTACACCCCGCACATCGCCAAGGAGGACCTGTGGCGGATCTCCGGCCATCTGGAGAACTACGCGGAGCTGATGTACCCGGGCATGGAGCTCGACGATGCGTCGGTCGCCTACCGGCTCAAGCCGATGAACTGCCCCTTCCACGTCCTGGCGTTCACCGCGCGGACCCGCTCCTACCGTGAGCTGCCGCTGCGGATCTCCGAGCTCGGGACCGTCTACCGCTACGAGCGCTCCGGGGTGGTCAACGGCATGCTCCGCGCGCGCGGGTTCACCCAGGACGACTCCCACATCTTCTGCCGCGCGGATCAGGTCGTCGATGAGGTCGTCGGCTGCATCGAGTTCGCCCGCGACCTCTACGCCGCGTTCGGCCTCGGTGCGCCCTCACGCGTGGCCGTGTCGACCCGGCCGGAGACGAAGTCCATCGGGACCGACGATCAGTGGCAGTACGCCGAGCAGGCCCTGATCGCCGCTGCCGAGCGCTCCGGGTACGACTACCAGATCGATGCGGGTGAGGGGGCGTTCTACGGCCCCAAGATCGACATCCACGCCCGCGACGCCATCGGCCGTGAGTGGCAGCTGACGACGATCCAGGTCGACTTCAACCTGCCCGAGCGGTTCGACATCTCCTACGTCGGCGACGACGGTGCGAAGCACCGCCCCTTCATGGTCCATCGGGCGCTGTTCGGCTCGATCGAGCGGTTCTTCGCCGTGATGGTCGAGTCCTTCAACGGGGCGTTCCCGACGTGGCTGGCTCCCGAGCAGGTCCGCGTGCTCCCGGTGGCGCCGGAGTTCGATGCCTACGCCATGGAGGTGGTCGAGGCCCTGCGCAGCGCCGGGACCCGGGTCCAACTCGACACCGGCGGCGGCACCCTCGGGAACCGGATCAGGGAGGCGCAGACCTCGAAGATCCCCTACACCCTGATCGTCGGCGCGAGCGAGGCCGAGACGCGCACGGTCGCGGTCCGTCCCTACCGCGGCGACCAGCGCAAGGACGTCCCCGTGGCCAGCTTCGTCGACGAGGTGGTGGCGCAGATCGAGGCGCAGCGGGCCGGGAAGGCGCCAGCGTGAGCGGGGAGCCCGACGCCGAGGTGGCCGGTGCGCGCCGAACCAGCGAGGCCGATCAGCCGCACGCGGACATGAGCGATCTCCCGCACCTCGGGGAGGTGGCGCGCGACACGCGCAGCGACCAACCGGGGGTCGGCATCGAGGGGCTGCAGCGGTTGTGGGCGCCCTGGCGGTTCGGCTACATCGCGGGTGCTGACCCGGTGGAGGGCTGCCCCTTCTGCGTCCTGCCGGCCCGGGGGCCCGAGCACGATCGGGCGTCGCTGATCCTGCACCGAGGTAAGCATGCCTACGTGATCTGCAACGCCTACCCCTACAACCCCGGTCATCTCATGGTGGTCCCCTACGAGCACCGTGCCGACCTGGAGGACCTGGAGGCGGACGTGGCCTCGGAGCTGTTCGCTCTCGGGCGTGTGGCGGTGGCGGCGCTCAGGACCCGCATCGGGGCCCAGGGCGTCAACCTCGGGATGAACCTCGGCGACGTCGCGGGTGCGGGGATCACCGACCACCTCCACCTCCACGCCGTTCCCCGGTGGGGGGGCGACACCAACTTCATCTCCGTGGTCGGCGCGGCTCGGGTGCTGCCAAAAGCGCTCGAGGAGCTCTACGACGAGCTGCTGCCGGGCTTCGAGGCCGCCGGTTGAGGTGGCCGCACGGCCACCCCAGGAGGCACAGGCGTTCTCGCTAGCCTGCGGGGCATCCCCTGACCGCAGGTTGCCGTGGCGCTCCGATCCCGTTTCCCCGCCGTCGTCGACGCCGTGACCGCTCCGATGGGGCGGGGGCTCGGCCGCACGGGCATCAGCCCGAACATGCTCACGACCCTGGGGCTGGTGCTGACGGCGGTCGCTTCGGGGCTCGTCGCCTTCGAGCACTTCCGCCTCGCCGGGCTGGTCCTGGTCGTGGGGGGGATGATGGACGTGCTGGACGGGTCCGTGGCACGGGCCACCGAGCGCTCGACGCCGTTCGGTGGCTTCTACGACTCGGTCAGCGACCGGATCTCCGACGGCCTGATCCTGGGCGGCATCACCTGGGCCGTCATCGAGCAACAGCGGCTGCTGCTGCTGGCACTCGTCGCACTGCTCGCGGCCTTCCTGACCAGCTACGTGCGTGCCAAGGCGGAGTCGATCGACCTGGACTGCTCGGTCGGCGTCCTGGAGCGGGGGGAACGCGCGGTGCTGATCATGGTGGCGTTGGTGTTCCACCCCTGGGCCTTCGAGCCGGTGCTGTGGCTGCTGGCCGTCGGCGGGTCCGTCACCGTGATCCAGCGCATCCACCACGTCTGGTGCCAGATCGACCGCGACGTCCCCGACGAACTGCTGCTGTTGGCCCTGCACGACCGTGCCTGGAGCCGAGCCTTCAAGAAGGCCGCGCGACGGTTCTACGGTGAGCACAACTTCGACGGGGCCGTCGACGGTCTGGTCGAGCACGCCAACGAGGACGGGACACCGCTCGCCGCGCCCGTCGAGACCAGGACCAGCGACGAGGACGCCGGGTACGCCTCGTGAGCGGTGCGGAGCTGCTGGACGATCTGCCACCGGCTGGACCGACGAGCCTGCGCCAGCGGGCGGCCTACGCCCGCTACCTCGCGGTCTGGGAGGCGGCTGCCCACACCCCGGCGCCGCTCGCCCGGCGCCTGCCCAGCCAGCTCGGGCGCGCGTGGTACCTCGCGGCGCCCGGCGACCAACGCGCCCAGGTGCGGCACAACCTCGCCCGCGTGGCCCCTGATGCCGGACCCCGCGAGCTGACCCACCTGGTGCGCGAGGCCTACGTCTCCTACGCGCGGTACTGGATCGACGCGTTCCGGCTGCACCGGATGGATGGCGCCGCGGTCGTCGCCGGCGCCACCGGGGAGGGGCTCGGCTACCTCGACGCGGTCCGTGACCAGGGCCACGGTGGCATCCTGGCCACGGGACACCTCGGGTCCTGGGACATCGGCGCCCTGTTCACCGCCCAACGGCGCTGGGGCATGGTCGCGGTCGCGGAGGTGGTGGAACCGCGGCCGCTGTTCGAGCGTTTCGTCCGGCTCCGGGAGGATGCCGGGATCAGCATCGTCCCGCTGGTGCGCGGGGGTGACCTGCTGGGCGAACTGGAACATCGAGTGCACCACGAGGGGGCGCTGGCGACCCTGCTGGCCGACCGTGACCTGACCCGCCGGGGACCGATCGTCGAGTTCTTCGGGGAACCCTGCCGGCTGCCTGCCGGTCCGGCCGCGTTGGCGCGACGCACCGGCCTGCCCGTCCACGTCGGCGCGTTCCTGACGGCCGGGGAGGGGTTCCACGGTGTCGTGCACCCGCCGATCGAGGTCGCCCACCTCGAGGTCCACGAAGGCACCCAGGCCGTCGCGCACGAGCTCGAGCGGTTGATCGGCAGGTTCCCCACCCAGTGGCACGTGTTCGTCCGGAACTGGCTCGCGGACCGTGAGCCGGACCACCCGGTGGTCCGTGCCTGGCGGGCGGGCCAGGACTGGCGCGCGCTGGCCCGGGCCGAGGATCGCTCGGATGGTGCGCCGGCGTGAGGATCGCCATCGTCAGCCCCTACGACCTCTCGAGCCCCGGTGGCGTCCAGTCACACGTCCGTCAGCTCGCCGCGCGGCTGCGCGCGGAAGGTGAGCAGGTGGTGCTGGTCGGCGCCGGGCCCGTCGGGGTCGTGGCCGGGCATGGCGCGGCGGCGGAGATCGGGGTCGGTGCCGGCCGTGACGTGGCGTTCAACGGCTCGGTGGCGCCGGTGGCGCTCGGCCCGCTGGTGGTCCGGCGGACGGTGCGGGCGCTCGAGCAGCTCGCCCCGGACCTCGTGCACGTGCACGAGCCGCTCGTGCCGGTGGTGGGTCTGGCCGCGGCCTTCGGCAGCCCCGCACCGCTGGTGGTCACCTTCCACGCCTGGTCCGACACCGACCGCGCCTACCGGCTGGTCCGGCCACTCGGTCGTGGGGTGATGGCTCGGACCGCCGTGGCCGTGACGGTCAGCCGAGCAGCAGCCGACTACCACGCCACGGCGCTCGGGATCGACCCCGGATCGCTGCGGATCGTGCCGAACGGCGTGGACGTGGGTCCCTTCCAGCAGGCGGCGGACGCCGTGGGCGACGAGCGACCGCCCGGGCCGCCGCGGGTGGTGTTCGTCGGCCGCCTCGAGCCCCGCAAGGGGGTGCTGGTGCTCGCTGCGGCGTTCCGGAAGCTGCTGGCCACCCACCCCGATGCGATCCTGACCGTCCTCGGCGACGGGCCCCAGCGTCACCAGCTCGCGGCGGCGCTCTCGGAGGTGCCCGCCAGCCAGGTCCGGCTCGCCGGGCGGGTGTCGAGCTCGGCGTTGGCACGGGGCTTGGCGCACGCCGACGTGGCGGTCGCGCCCGCCCTCGGCGGGGAATCCTTCGGCATCGTGCTCCTGGAGGCCATGGCCGCCCGCACCGCGGTGGTGGCCTCCGACCTGCCCGGCTACCGCAGCGTCGTCACCGACGGCCGGGACGGGTTGCTCGTGCCGCCCGGCGACGCCGACGCGTTGGCGGGAACCCTCGCCCGGCTCCTGAGCGCGCCGCAGCGTCGGGCGGCACTCGTGGCGGCAGGGGAGGAGACCGCCTCGGCCCACGACTGGGCGGCGGTCGCCGCCCGGTTGCGGGCGGTCTATGGGGAGGCGCTCCGCAGCCGCCGGTGAGCCGGCGCCCGGCACGCTGGGCGTGTCCCTGGCGTGTGGCCGGACCCCGTAGGCTCGCCGACGGCCTGCCATCGTCACCGTCCACGTGCCAGCGGAGCTCGCCGTGTCCTGTCCCTCGTGTCTGGTCCGCTTGGTCCTGGCAACCGCCGTGCTCCTCACGCTCACCGCCTGTGGGGGCGAGACCAAGGACCTGGTGCTCCCGCCGCCCGCGGAAGCGCCGGAACCGGAGCCGGAACCGGAGCCGGAACCGGAGCCCGAGCCGGAGCCCGAGCCGGAGCCAGAGCCCGAGCCGGAGCCCGAGCCGGAGCCCGGCCCGACCTCACCGCTGACGGGCCTGGAGGTCGACGAGGAGGTCCTCGAGCTGCCGGCGCTGCTGGTGAAGGTCGACAACGCCCCGCAGGCTCGACCCCAGTCCGGGCTGGACGTCGCCGACCTGGTGTACGAGGAGGTCGTCGAAGCCGGTATCACCCGCTTCCTCGCCGTGTTCCACAGCGCGTTGCCGCCGGTCGCAGGTCCGGTCCGCTCCGCCCGACCGGTCGACGCGCAGCTGATGTCGGGCTACGGCCGATCCGCCTTCTTCTACTCCGGTGCCCGTGACGAGGTGCAGCCGATGCTGCGCAGCGCCCCGTCCATCGTGATCACCGAAGGGGGACCCGGCTTCTTCCGCGAGCGCTCCCGCCGGGCTCCCCACAACCTCTACATCGATGCGCCCGCGGCCCGTCAGGGGGCGCGTGAGCAGGGCGCGGGCCCGCCGGAGGACGTCGGCTGGGCCTTCGACGAGGAGGTCCCGTCGGGCGCGTTGTCCTGTCCCGACGATGCCAGCGGCTGCGACGATCCGGGAGCGGGGATCCAGATCAGGATGTCCTCGGGCTACCGGACCGCCTGGGAGTACGACGAGGATGCGGGTCTCTACCGGCGTTTCCAGAATGGGTCGCCGTTCCTGGTCACCGGTGAGGGCCGCGTCGGCGCGGCCAACGTGGTGGTGCTCGAGACCCGGCACTACCTCGGCAGCCCGAGCTGCTACGGCGCGCGCTGCCCGGAGACCGATGTCGTCACCGACGGCGCTGCCGCCCTGGTGCTGCGCGACGGGCAGCGGTTCGAGGCCCGCTACCGCAAGCCCTCGGCGGATGCTCCGCTGGAGGTGCTGACCAGCGACGGTGAGGCCTTCCCGCTGAAGCCGGGTCGGACCTGGTTGCATCTGCCGGAGACGCTGCCGTCGATCTCGGACTGAGTGGGCCCGTCCCGGGTCGGCGGGACGCGGACGTCGCAGTACCCTGGCCGTATCCCCCCGCACGCCCGGAGTCCCACATGAGCACCCCTGAGTCGCCGTCTGCCCCCGCCGTGTCACGGACCGGTACGACCCGGGTCAAGCGTGGGCTCGCCGACATGCTCAAGGGCGGCGTCATCATGGACGTCGTGGACGAGCAGCAGGCGCGCATCGCCGAGGAGGCCGGGGCGGTGGCGGTGATGGCCCTGGAACGGGTACCCGCGGACATCCGCAAGGATGGCGGCGTGGCCCGTATGTCCGATCCGGACATGATCGACCGGATCATCGCGTCGGTGTCGATCCCGGTGATGGCCAAGACCCGCATCGGCCACTTCGTCGAAGCGCAGGTCCTGCAGTCACTGGGTGTGGACTACATCGACGAGTCCGAGGTACTGACCCCCGCCGACGAGGCCCACCACATCGACAAGTGGCGCTTCGACGTGCCCTTCGTGTGCGGTGCCACGAACCTGGGCGAGGCCCTGCGGCGCCTCGGCGAGGGCGCGGCGATGATCCGTTCCAAGGGCGAAGCCGGCACCGGCAACGTCGTCGAGGCCACCCGCCACATGCGCTCGATCGCCGGTGAGATCCGACGTCTGTCGACCATGGACGAGGCCGAGTTGTACACCGCCGCCAAGGAGCACCGTGCGCCGGTCGAGCTGGTCCGCGAGTGCGCCGAGACCGGCCGGTTGCCCGTGGTCCTGTTCACCGCCGGCGGCATCGCCACCCCCGCCGATGCAGCGATGATGATGCAGCTCGGGGCGGACGGGGTGTTCGTCGGCTCCGGCATCTTCAAGTCCGGCAACCCCGAGCAGCGCGCCCGCGCCATCGTGGAGGCCACCACCCACTTCGAGGATCCCGGGGTGATCGGCAAGGTCTCCCGAGGGCTCGGCGAGGCCATGGTCGGGATCGACATCACCACGCTGCCGGCCGACCAGAAGTACGCCGACCGCGGCTGGTGAGCGGCGCGTTCGTCCCGGAGCGGTGGATCCCGGGGGAGCGGCTGGCCGGTGCGCCGGCGTCCCCAGAGGCCGGTGAGGGCGCGCCGCTGGTCGGCGTCCTCTCGCTGCAGGGCGACGTGCTCGAGCACCTGCGTGCCCTGCGTCGTGTCGGCGCGCAGGCGGTGCAGGTCAAGACGCTGACGCAGCTCGAGGCGGTCGACGCCCTGGTGCTGCCCGGTGGCGAGTCGACCACGATCGGCAAGCTGTTGGTCCGTCTCGGCCTGATGGAGCCGCTGCGGGCGCGGGTCCGGGACGGTCTGCCGGTGTTCGGGACCTGCGCCGGCATGATCCTGCTCTCCGACGACCTCGATCAGCCGGAGCCGCAACCGCTCGTCGGGGGCCTGCACGTCCTGACCCGTCGCAACGCCTACGGGCGTCAGGTCGACTCCTTCGATACCCGGCTCGTCGTCGCCGGCATCGACGGGGGACCCGTGGACGTCTCCTTCATCCGGGCACCGAGGGTCGAGGAGGTCCGCTCGGACGAGGTCGAGGTGCTGGCGGCGGTGGACGGTCACCCGGTGGTCGTGCGCCAGGGGGCGATCTGGGCGGCGGCCTTCCACCCCGAGGTGACCGGCGACGACCGCCTGCATGCCGCCTTCGTGGCCGCCACGCGAGCTGGCGACAGCACGAGTTGACCGGCGCTCGACCGCCCGTGCCGCTGTTGGTCGGTGTTGTCACACGGTCTCGTTACGCTCGGGCCACAGCCACGGGCCACAGCCACGG
>JAWLDJ010000035.1:0-9957 GCA_041686695.1 Nitriliruptoraceae bacterium | reverse complement strand
CGGGCCACAGCCACGGGCCACAGCCACGGCCACCGTGCGCAGGGCCACCGTCCGCAGGGCCACCGTCCGCAGGGCCCGGGGGCGGAGCCGGGGGAGGACACCCAGGCGGACACCCTGGCCGGACATGGGGGCATGGCGGGATGAGGACGTCGGCGATGAGCGCGGCGAGGACCAGGAGGCGCAGCGACGCCACGCCGATGCGGGCGGTGGCCATGGGAGGTGGCACGTGACGGCGCCGGAGCACGGTCTGCACGTCGTGCGCTCGGCCTCGCTGACGACCATGGCGGACCACCTCGCCGACCGGCTGGTCGCCGCCCCGCCCGCGGATCCGTTCGCCAGCGTCGAGGTGGTGGTGCCGAGCCGTGGCGTGGAACGCTGGTTGACGCAGCGGCTCAGCGCCCGGCTCGGTGCCACCCCGACCGAGGCGGGTGTGTGCGCGAACGTCGCCTTCCCGTTCCTCGGCGGGCTCGTCGAACGCGTCCTGGATGCCGCGCTCGGGGTGGCTCCCGCGCCCGATGGGACGGGAGCAAGCGCCGATCCGTGGTCGCCGCAGCGCCTGGCCTGGCCGGTGCTCGCGCTGCTCGACGACCTGCCGGTAGCACCGGCCTTCGACCCGCTGCGCCGGCATCTGACCGATGGCGGGGCTCCGGCACGGCGTCGACGCTTCCCGCTCGCCCGACGCATCGCCGACCTGTTCGACCGCTACGCGCTGTACCGGCCGGACATGGTGGCGGCGTGGCGTCGCGGTGAGCAGGTGGACGGCAACGGGGCGCCACTGGCAGACAGCCTCGCCTGGCAGCCGCTGCTGTGGCGCCAGCTCAGCGCCGACCTCACCGTGCACAGCCCCGATCTGCGGACCACCGAGACCATCCGGCGCCTGCGCGCAGGCGCGGCGGCACGGGCTGAGGACCTACCGGGCTCGGTGACGGTGTTCGGGGTGCTGTCGCTCCCACCGCGCCATCTCGAGCTGCTGGTCGCGCTGTCTGGCACCGTGCCGGTCACCCTCTACCTCCACACCCCGTGCCCGGCCTGGACCTCGGATGCCGCACCGAGGCCCACGAACCCGTTGCTGGTGGCCAGCGGCGCGGTGGCCCGCCAGGCGCAGACGGTCCTCGCGCCCCACCTGGACCGCGCGGTGTGGCTCCCGGCGTCCGACGGGCCCAGTGAGCCGGCGACGGCGCTGGCGGTGCTGCAGGACGACATCCGGCACGACCGCCGACGGGGTGCGGGCCGCGAGCTGCCCGCCGTGCCGTGGTCCCCTGCCGACGACTCCGTGCAGGTGCACGCCTGTCACGGTCCGCTGCGGCAGCTCGAGGTGCTTCGGGAGGTGCTCCTCGGTCTGCTCGAGGACGATCCCACCCTCGAACCGCGCGACATCGTGGTGCTGACGCCGGACGTCCAGGCCTACGCCCCGATCGTGCCGGCCGCCTTCCCGCGACGTCAGCCAGATGGCACAGGGGCCGGCGACGACGGCCCCCCTGAGCTCCCCGTCGTCGTCGCGGACCGCACCGTCCGGGACGATGACGCCGTGGCCGCCGCGTTGCTCGCGGTCCTGGAGCTCGCGACGGCCCGGGTGACGGCCTCGCAGCTGCTCGACCTGCTGGCGACGGCACCGGTCCGGGCGCGGTTCTCGCTCTCCGAGGCGGACCTCGAGCAGCTGCAGCGCTGGCTGCTCGACACGGGGGTGAGCTGGGGGATCGACGCCGAGCACCGTCGTGAGCTGATCGACCTGCCCGACGATGCCCACACCTGGTCCGCTGCGCTCGATCGCTGGACGCTCGGCGCCGCCATGGCGGACGACGGGACGCGGCTCGTGGGCGAGGTCCTGCCCTACGACGATGTCGAGGGGGCCGGTGTCGAGCTGCTCGGGCGTGTCATCGCGGCGACGGAGGCGGTGTTCGCCACCATCCGCAGCCTGGGCCAGCCACGTCCGATCGCGGCCTGGCGGGACAGCCTGGCCGAGGCCATCACGGGTCTGTTCGACCCCGGACCCGGGCCGCACCGCGATGCGGAGCTGACCGCCCAGCTGGCCCACGTCCGGGGGCTGCTCGACGACCTCGTCGCCGACGCCGTGGCGGCGAGCGGCGCCGGTGGCCAGGTGGCGCTGTCCCTGGAGGAGCTCCGCAGCATCCTGACCGACCGGCTGACGGGGGGTGCGGGGCCCGCGGCGGCCGGCACCGGAGCCATCACCGTCACCGGCCTGGTGCCGCTGCGCAACGTGCCGTACCGCGTCGTCTGCCTGGTCGGTATGGACGACGGTGCGCTCCCGCGAGCGGGCGCCCAGCACGGGTTCGATCTGCTCGAGGCTCCCAGCCGACCGGGTGATCCGGACCCGCGCCTGGAGGACCGCCAGCTCCTGCTGGACGCCGTGCTCTCGGCCACGGACCACCTCGTCATCACCTACTCCGGTCATGACCCCCGGACCAACGAACATCTGCAGCCCGCCGTGCCGATCAGCGAACTGCTCGACGTGCTCGACGCCTCCTTCGACGCCCCCGTGGCGGCGGTCCACGCGCATCCGCTGCAGCCGCACAGCCCCCGCTACTTCCGCGACCCGGTCGCCGACGAGGCGCCGGTCCTGCGTGCCTTCGATCCCCAGCACCTGGCCGCTGCCCGTGCGGCGGCCGGTGCCACCGAGCCGGCGGCGGGCTTCCTGGCGACCCCCTTGCCACCGGTGGCCACCGAGCTCGAGGCCGGCGACGTGATCGACCTGGACGAGCTGATCCGCTTCCTCGAGCATCCGGTCCGGTTCCTGCTGCAGCAGCGGCTGGGCCTGTCGCTGGGGGAGGACGACCGGCGCCTCCCCGACCGCGACCCCACCGAGCTGGGCGGTCTGGAGCGGTGGCAGCTCGGTCAGGAGCTCCTCGCCCTGCGCTTGGCCGATGGCATCCCCGACCGGTGGCGCAGCCTGACCATGGCGACCGGGACCGCGCCCGTCGGCGGCTTGGGCGAGGTCGCGCTCCAGGGGATCGAGGAGATCGTCGACCGGGTGATCGCCAGGGTCGACACGATCGAGGGCGATCGCTGGTCGTGTGCGATCGAGCTCGGCATCCCGGTGCCGGGCGCACCACCGGGCGACGCCCGCCTGGTCGGCTCGGTCGAGCTCGTCGGCCGGACGCTGCTGCACGTCGGGGTCTCCCCACCCAAGGCCAAGCACCAGCTGGCCGCCTGGGTGCGGGCGGTGAGCGTGCTGGCCGCCGACCCACAGCTGCGGCCCGAGGCGGTGCTGATCGGTGGCGACCGCAGGGGAGCGGGCGGTGTCCGCCAGATCGGTCTCGACCCGGCGCTCGGGCTCGGCTCCCGGGACGACACGGCGTCCGCTGACGCACCGGATGAGCTCGCGCGGCTCGCGCGTGACCATCTCGGTGAGCTCGTGTCGCTGTACCAGCGGGGCCACCAGCAGGTGCTGCCAGTGCTGCCGGAGACCGCAGCGGCGTACGCCACCGCCTGCGCCGAAGGGGCCGACCACGCCGCCGCGATCGCGACGGCCCATCGCCGGGCCTGGACCGGCAGTGGCAGCTTCGGCGGGGACCGGGACGACGCCTACGTCGTCCAGGCCTTCGGTCACGACACCGAACTCGAGGACATCGACGCCCGGCACCCACTGGGTGCCGCGGCGGCGCTGATCTGGCGACCACTGCTCGCCGCGCGGGGATCGCGATGAGCGCGGTGCCGTCCTTCGCAGCCGACGGCGTGTTGCCCGGGGGGTCGCTCGCGCTGGAGGCCAGCGCCGGGACCGGCAAGACGTGGACCCTGACCTCGCTGACCGTGCGCTACGTCGCCGAAGGGGTGGTCGAGCTCCCGGAGCTCCTCCTGGTCACCTTCACCCGCGCGGCGACGGCGGAGCTGCGGGACCGCGTCCGTCGCCGTCTGGCCGAGATCCTGGAGGCCACGGAGTGGGCACAGCGCGACCCCGCAGCGTGGCAGCCCACCGACCGTGATGCCGTGCTGGATCGCATCGTGGGCGACGCAGTGGCAGCTGCTGACCCCGCGGCGGAGCTCGCGACACGGGCCGAACGTCTCCGGGTGGCCACCGGGCAGCTCGACGAGGCCACGATCTCCACGATCCACGGGTTCTGTCAGGCGATGCTCCAGCACGCAGCCTTGGAGGCCGGCGTCGACTTCGACGCGGTGCTGCTCGAGGACGACGCCGACCTGCTCGAGGAGATCGTCGACGACCACCTCGCCCTGGAGCTGCGGTCAGCGGATCCGGCCTGGATCCGTTACCTGCAGGACACCGCCGCGGTGGGACGCGATCGTCTCGCCCGACTCGCCCGCGAGGTGGCCGCCCTGCCGACGCTCCAGCTCCGACCGGAGCTGTCGGAACACCGCGGCGCGGACTGGCAGCCGTGGCGGGATGCGCTGAGCAGGTTCGAGGCGCGGTGGCGGGACGCGGGACCGGAGCGCAGCCAGACCCTGGTCACCGCCCTCCGCGCGGACGGGGCGTTCGTGTCCCAGCGCCAACGCACCTACACGGAGCAGCGGGCGGCCGAGCGGGCCGCAGCGATCGAGGACTGGCTCCGGGGGTCCCACCCCTACCCGCCCGGCCCGCTCGAGCGGGGCAAGCTCCACACGCAGGCCGAGCACCCCTACGCCTACCTGTCACGCCGGGCCATGGCGCCGTTCCTGCGTGAGGACGCCCGCCTGCCCGACGATCCCCTACTCGCGGCCGCGGATGCGCTGGTGGCCGAGGTCGCCGCACCCGCGACACGTTTCCTGCACCGCTCGGCCCGCCACTTCCGGCAGGAGCTCGAGGTGCGCAAGCGGCAACGCACCGTCATGACCTTCGACGACCTGCTTCGCCGTCTCGCCGCGGCGCTGCAGGCACCCGGGACCCGGGCAGCGGTCCATGCCGCGATCCGCCAGCGGTTCCGGGTCGCGCTGATCGACGAGTTCCAGGACACCGACCCCGTGCAGTGGCGCATCTTCTCCTCGCTGTTCGAGGCAGGGGAACCGTTCATCCTGATCGGTGACCCGAAGCAGGCCATCTACGGCTTCCGAGGGGCGGACCTCCACACCTACGTCCGCGCTCGGGACACCCGTCCGGAGCTGGCCACGCTCGCGACCAACCACCGCAGCGACGCCCGCTACGTGGCGGCCTGCAACCACCTGTTCGGGCAGCCGGGGGCCTTCGCGACCGACGACATCCCCTACCACGCCATCACGGCGCGCCACGGCGACCGGCTCCACGATCCAGCGGGACGCGCCGCCTTGCAGCTGCGCATCATCGGACGCGAGGCCGGTGAGGTCACCACGCCCCGTGGCCGGCCGGGCCTGCTGAAGAAGGGCTGGGCCGACCGGGCCCTGCCCGGTGACGTCGCCGCCGTCGCCGTGGAGCTGCTCACCGGCGGCCTGACCCTGCCACAGCGCGGCGGTGCCACCGCCGACGGTACGAGCGAGGACCCGGCGGTGGCGACCGGCACCGGCGATCCGAGCCAGGGGCCGGACGTTGGCGCCCGGCGGGGCGTGGCGCCCGAGGATCTCGCGGTGCTCGTGCGTACCAACCGTCGGGCGCTGGCGGTCCAGCGGGCCCTCCACGAGGCCGGGGTGCCGGCCGTGATCCAGCGTGGTGGCAGCGTGTTCGAGACGGCCGAGGCCGAGGCGTTGACGCGCCTGCTCGCGGCGATGCTGCGTCCGAGTTCGCAGCGGGACGCCGTCGCCGCCGCCGCGACCCCGTTGTTCGGCCGCAGCGCCAGCGAGTTGGCGGCGCAGCTCGCGGCCCTCGACGAGGTCGCCGCCGGGACCACCACCTCGCCGGCAGCGCAGCGGGCAGCGGCGGGTGGCCGCTGGGAGGCGTGGGTCGATGCACTGACACGGTGGGGGGAGCTGTGGCAGCGGCGCGGGATCCTGGCCGCCGTCCAGACCGCCCTGGTCGAGGACGGTGTGGCCGCACGGCTGCTCAGCGCCGACGACGGTGATCGTCGCCTCACCAACGTCCGGCACCTGCTCGAGCTGCTGCACGAGGAGGAGACCACGAGCCACGCTGCCGGCCACACGCTGCTCGAGTGGCTCCGGGCCCGTCGCGCGGCCGCCGCGGAGGGCGAGCAGGCCAGCGCGGACACCGAGCTGCGGCTGGAGCAGGACGCGCAGGCCGTGCGCATCGTGACGATCCACGGCAGCAAGGGCCTGCAGTACCCGGTCGTGCTCTGCCCGGATCTGTGGGACGGGCGGGACCGCACCGACCAGCGCCTCACCCGCTACCACGAGCCCGGCGTCGACGATCCAGGTGCCGCCATCACGCTCGACCTCGACGTCGACACCGCTTCGCCCACCAAGCAGCGCAGCCTCGCCCTGGCACGCTGGGAAGCACGGACCGAACAGCTACGCCTGGCCTACGTGGCCCTGACCCGGGCGCAGCACCGGTGCGTGGTGTGGTGGGGCGGCTTCACGGATGCCTCGACGTCCGCGCTGGCGAGCCTGCTGCACGGCCACGCGGTGGACCCGGACGGCGACCGGCCTAACGGTGACGGTGCCGCGACAGCGGCCTGGCTGGAGCGGATCGCCGCCCACCTGGCGAGCAGCGACGACGAGCAGCTCGTCGGTGAGGTCGAGCAGCTCGCCGCAGGCGCGGGGGACAGTATCGACGTCGAGGTGGTGGGCGAGATCGGTGCCGGGGCCAGCTGGACGTCGCCGGAGCCGGATCGTGGACCGCTGACCGCCCGTCCCGCGACGCGGGACCTCGACCGCTCCTGGCGGCGAACGAGCTTCTCCGCGCTGGTGCGGGACGCGGCCGCGCACGCGGCACCGCCGACGGGACCGCTGGCGCCGGTCCCCGCTGCGGGGGTGCTGGAGGACGACGGACGGGACGTTGACGCCGAGGTGGAGGGCCTCGACGCCACGCTGGTGGGCAGGGTGCCGGCCGCGGGGACGGGGGAGGACCCCGCACCGGACGTGGTCGAGCGGGAGCTCGAGGTCCCGCTCGCCCGCTTCCCCCGCGGCGCCGGACCCGGGACGTTCCTCCACGACGTGCTCGAGCGGCTCGATTTCCCGCGCGCAGGTGAGCCCGACCACCTCGATGCCGTCATCGCCCCCCAGGAGCAGCGTCACGGCGTCGACCCGGGTGCACGGTCGATGGTGCGCACCGGGCTCACCTCGGCGCTGACCACCTCGCTCGGGCCGATCGGGGGCGGCGCACGTCTGGCCGACCTCGCGGCCAGCGACCGCCTCGACGAGCTGCGGTTCGAGCTGCCGATCGCCGGTGGGCACGGCCCGCACCGCCCGGCGTTCTCGCTGCACGAGGTGGCCGACCTCCTGGCCACCAGTGACGACCCGCTGATCGTCAGCTACGCCGAGCGGCTCCGTGAGCCGGCCCTGGCACCGGGGGTCCGGGGGTTCCTCACCGGCAGCATCGACCTCCTCGCCCGGCTGCCGAACGGACGCTTCCTGGTCGTGGACTACAAGTCGAACTGGTTCGGCGATCGCAGCACGGAGCGCTCCGTGGCGGCGGACTACCGGCCGGTGCGCCTCGCCGAGGCGATGCTCGGCCACCACTACGTGCTGCAGGGGCTGCTCTACCTGGTCGCCGCGCACCGCTACCTGCGATGGCGGCTGCCGGGCTACGACTCCGAGACCCACCTCGCCGGTGCCGGCTACCTGTTCCTGCGCGGCATGGTCGGTCTCCCGGACGCCCGGACCGGCATCGCCGTGCTGCGTCCCGCGGGGAGCCTGATCGAGCAGCTGAGCGCGATGGTGGACGGGGGGCGGCGATGACCGACCGTGACGCGCGGGCCGGCACCGCCCTGGCACCCTTCGTGGCGGGCGGGGTGTTCACACCCGCTGACGTCCGACTGGCCGAGCGCCTCGGTCGGATCGCGGGCGACGACGATCCGGCGGTGCTGCTCGGTGCTGCACTGGCGCTGCGCGGTCCGCGCTACGGCCACGTGTGCGTGGACCTCGATCGTGTCGCCGAGCACGTGGCCATCGAACCCCGACTGCCGGGCGGGGGCGAGCACGACCACCGGGCGGCCGAGGAGGTGGACGAGCTGCCGTGGCCGTCGCTGTCCGGCTGGCAGGCCACGCTGCTCGGCAGCCCGCTCGTGCGTACCTCGAGCCGCGGTGCCACCCCGCTGGTCCTGGACGGCCATCGCCTCTACCTGGACCGCTACTGGCGCTACGAGGAGGACCTGGCGACCGCCCTGCACCACCGAGCGACGGCGTGGAGCGCCCCGACGGCCCCCTCCGCCGCCGAGCTGGTGGCGTGGCTGGACGAGCTCTTCGGCCCGGTGGACGCCCTCGATCGCCAACGGCTGGCGGCTGCGGTCGGCCTGACGCGGGGGTTGACCGTCATCGCCGGCGGGCCGGGGACCGGCAAGACCTACACCGTCGCACGGGTGCTCGCGCTGCTGCACCGGGCCGCGCTGGCCGCCACGGAGGAGCGGCCGCTCAGGGTCGCCCTGGTGGCGCCGACCGGCAAGGCAGCGGCCCGGCTGCAGGAGTCACTGCGCGAGGCGCTCGGGACCCTGCACCTGGCGGCGGGGGTCCGCGACGCCATGGAGCGCACGCCCGCCTCGACGATCCACCGCCTGCTCGGGGTGTCACGCGGCTCACGGACCAGGTTCCGTCACGACGCGCGCCACCCGCTGCCACACGATGTGGTCATCGTCGACGAGGCCTCCATGGTGTCGCTGCCCCTGATGGCCAAGCTCGTGGACGCGGTCAGGGACGATGCACGACTGATCCTGCTCGGGGACCGCGACCAGCTCGCCTCCGTGGAGGCCGGCGCCGCCTTCGGCGACATCTGCGGGCCGGACGGGAGCCGGCCGACCCTCAGGCTCTCGCGTGGCGTGGCGGCCGGGCTCGACGCCGCGATGGGAGGGCAGCTCGTGGGTGCCCACGAGGTCGCCGAGCAGCCCGGTATCTGGGACGCCATCGTGCGGCTCGACCGCTTCCGTCGCTTCTCGAGCGGCAGTAGCCTCGCCGCGGTGGCGGCCGCCATCCAGGCCGCCGACACCGATGTCGACCGGGTGCTGGAACTGCTGGAGCCGTCGACGGGCCGCCCGGTGCCGGGGGGCGCCGTTGCCGGTGATCCGGTGGTGGCCGGGCCCGACGAACCCGGGGTGGCCGGGACCGAGGAGGCCGAGGCTGTCGCCCAGCTGCTCGACCCCGGGCAGCGGCCCGACGCGGCCGACACGGCGCTCGAGGTCGCGGTTGCGAGCTACGCCGATGTGGTCCGGCTCGCGTTGGCGGAAGGGGCGACCACACGCGTCCTGGAGGGCCTGGCCCGCCTGCGGGTGCTGTGTGCGCGGCGGCGTGGCGGGGACGGGGTGGCAGCGTGGAACCGGCGGATCGAGGCGCGTCTGGCCGCCGAGGTGGAGGGGTTCGATCCGAGCCGGCGCTGGTACCTCGGACGGCCCATCCTGATCACCGAGAACGACCACGGCCTGCGGCTCTACAACGGGGACGTCGGCATCGTCGTCGAGGACGCGCGGCGACCCGGAACCCCGGTGGCGGCCTTCTGGACGGCCGACGGTGGCCTGCGGAGCCTGAGCCCCGCGCGGCTCCCGGCCTGCGAGACGACCTTCGCCATGACGATCCACAAGAGCCAGGGATCGCAGTTCGAGGACGTGGTGGTCGTGCTGCCGCCGGAGCCCTCCCCGGTCCTGACGCGCGAACTGATCTACACCGCGGTGACCCGCGCGCGGCGGCGGGCGGTGCTGGTCGGCACCAGCGCTGTCCTCCGGGCCGCGCTCGACCGCCCGGTGCAGCGCGCCTCCGGGCTGCAAGAGCGCCTGTGGAGGCTGCCGAGCGAGGCACCGCCGGCACCGGGCGAAGGATCCGAAGCCACGGTAGGTCTGACCACCGTGCGGAGCTCTGGGGACTACCCTGGGTAGCCCACACGCCCACGGAGGGGACGTTGGCCGACGACGATCCGAGCGGGCAGCAGGACCGCGATCCCCTCACCCTCGCTCCGAAGGAGTGGGGCCGTGAGACCGAGTTGCGCGACGGGACCCCGGTCCT
>JAWLDJ010000034.1:2663-21027 GCA_041686695.1 Nitriliruptoraceae bacterium | reverse complement strand
GTCTACCGGCATCGCATGGTCGTCGTCGAGGACCCGGTCCACGGTGGGCCGCTCGTGCTTCCGGCACGAACCCGCTGCAGCCCGCCGAAGACGTCGTCCCAGCAGGTCACGGTGGCTGCGGAACGAGGGCGGTCCCGGATCGAGATCTGAGCCGAGCTTCGGTGGACCGTCACCGCGCCGTGCGGACCTTGGCCGGTCTTCGCCGGCGGCCGGTTCCCGGCGTTTCCCCCAGGCTGTGGAGGGTGTCAGGAGCCGGCCGCAGCCAGATGCCGTGCGGCCCGGTAGCCGAACACCACCGCCGGACCCAGCGTCGACCCGGGGCCGGGGTAGGTGCGGCCCATCACCGAGGCGGTGGTGTTGCCGGACGCGTACAGCCCCTCGATCGGGCTGCCGTCCTCACGCAGCACGCGGGCGTCGGCGTCGGTGACCAACCCGCCCTTGGTGCCGAGGTCGCCGGGGACCACCTGCACCGCGGTGAATGGCCCGGACTGCAGCGGACCGAGGTTCGGGTTCGGCCGGACCAGCGGGTCGCCGTAGTAGCGGTCGTAGACCGAGTTCCCCCGCCCGAAGTCCTGGTCGATGCCCGTCCGGGCGAAGCCGTTGAACCGGCGGATCGTGGCCAGGAGGCGCTCGGGCTCCATGCCGAGCTGCTCGGCGAGCTCGCGCACCGTGCCGGCCGAGCGCACCAGGCCGGCCTCCTCGAGCTTGGCCGGCAGCCCCGGCTGGAGCGCGAAGCTGCGCAGGTACCGGCGGCTGTGGCGGGCGTCGGAGAGCATCCAGAACGGGCCGTCCACCTGCCGGCCGTGCTCGAGCATCCGGTGTCCGAGATCGACGTAGGACTCGGACTCGTTGGCGAACCGCTCGCCGTTGGCGTCCACCATGATCGAGAAGGGGAACGACCGCTCGCTGACCAGGAACGACGGGTCGTCATCGGGCCCGGGTGCAGGGACCGACGCTCCCCACCAGGCGTCGTCCATGAGATCCACCGACGCGCCGAGCCCCTGCGCCAGCTCGATCGCCGTCCCGAGGTCGCCGGGGCTCGCGGAGGAGTAGCCGTCGATGCCGTGGTGCTCCTTGCGCCACTCGGTGCGGTGTGCGAACCCACCGGCGGTGAGCACGACCCCATGCCGGGTCTCGATGCGCATGGGGACCCCGTCGGGCTCGATGACCGCCCCGACGACCCGGTCATCCTCGAGGACCAGCTCCGACAACGGCGACGACAGCCACAGCTCGCCGCCCCGGTCCAGCACCACCTCGAGGAACGAGGCGCTCATCGCCCCGCCCATCCCGACCAGCGCCTTGCCCGTGACCACGCCCGCCAGGGTCCGCCCGACGAGCTGGGCGCCACGGACGAGCCCGCCCGGGGTGGACCAGGCCCGGCCGAGCAGCCAGAAGTCATCGGTCTTGGCGGGGAGCGGGACCCCGGCGATCGCGGCCCGAGCCGAGTCCCACCACGCGCCGATGCGCTTGCGGTCGAAGGGCTCCACCTCGATGGCCCGACCGACCTTGCCGCCGGGGCGCTCCGGGTAGTAGTCGGGGTAGTCCGCGGCCCGGGCGAACCGGATGCCGAGCCCTTCGGCGAACTCGACGAAGGGCGTGACCGTGTCGACGAAGGCCTCCTTGCGCTCCCGGGACGTGGCCGGTCCGGCGCTCCCGACGCAGTCCTCGAGGTAGGTGAGCGCCTCCTCGCGGGAGTCGCCGGCGCCATCGCGTCGCATGAGCGGGTTGGCCGGTAGCCAGATACCGCCACCCGACATCGAGGTGGAGCCGCCCCAGCGGTCGGTGCTCTCGACCACGAGCACGTCGAGGCCGGCATCCGCGGCGGTCATCGCGGCGGCCAGCCCAGCGCCACCGGTTCCCACCACGAGCACGTCCACGGTCCGATCCCAGCTCGCCATCGAGTGCCCTTCCGGTGTGTCATGACCGGACAAGACTGTCCGGTTGTGCGTAGACTCAACCATGACCTCGAGCATCGACGCAACCGTCTCAGGCCAGCGTCCGCGTGCCGCCGATCCGGTCGATCGGGTCGCCACGCAGGAGCGCACCGGCCCGGCTGACGCCGACCAGGAGCGGCCCACCACATCGGACCGGCGTCCACCGAGGGCGACCCGCGGGCCGGCCGCGGCGGTGAACCGGGGGCCGGCTGCGGCTGCCTCGAACCGCGCGGCGCTGCTTGCCGCCGCTCGCGACCTGTTCGCGCAGCACGGCTCGGGTGTCCCGCTCAGTGCCATCGCCCGTCAGGCCGGCGTCGGGCAGGGCAGCCTCTACCGGCACTTCCCGACCCGGGTCGACCTCGCGCTCGCGGTCTTCGAGGACAACGTCACCGAGCTCGAGGCGCTCGCGAGCGGCAGCACCGAACCGGCGTCGTTCGCCCGCCTGTGGCAGCGACTGCTGGCGTTGACCCTGGAGTCCGTGGCCTTCATCGAGGTCGCCGTCGATGCCCGCGAGGAGCTCGCGTCGGCGGGACTCGGCGAGCGGCTACGCCACCTCCTCGATGCTTCGCTCGCACACGCCCAGGCCGCTGGTGAGCTCGCTCCCGAGCTGACCGTGGACGACCTGGCTCTGGTGCTGCGGATGGTCTACGGCGTGCTCGTCAGCGAGCCTGAGCCCGGGCGCGCCCGTGCGGCGATGGGGCACGCGCTCGCCCTCGTGGACCCGCGACTCACGCTGGACGACCACTCGGACCCGACCGCTCACCCCACCGCCTCGACGGACCACCCCGATGACCCCCGCCGCCCCCACCGCCCCCGTTATCGCGACGACGCCCACCCCACGGAGGAGCACCCATGAAGGTCGCAGGCAAGGTCATCGTCGTGACCGGCGCCGGCAACGGCATCGGTCGCGAGGTCGCGCTCACGTGCCTGCGTCGCGGAGCCCGGGTGGCCGCGGTGGACCTCAGCCAGGAAGGCCTGGACCGCACCGTCGAGCTGGCGGCGGCCGGTGACCGCATCGCGACGTTCAACGTCGACCTCACCGACCGTGATGCCGTGCACGCGCTCCCGCAGCAGGTCACCGACACCCTGAGCGCACCCGACGGGGTGCTCCACGTGGCCGGGATCATCCAGCCCTTCGTCCGCATCGCCGAGCTGGACGACGACGCGATCCAGCGGGTCATCGACGTGAACCTCCACGCCACGATCCACGTGGTCAAGGCGTTCGTGCCCGTCCTGCTCGAGCGGCCCGAAGCGCATCTGGCGAACGTGTCCAGCATGGGCGGCTTCCTGCCCGTGCCGGGCCAGTCGATCTACGGCGCGACCAAGGCTGCGGTCCGGCTGCTGACCGAGGCGCTGTACGCGGAGCTGTTGGAGACCCCGGTCGGTGTGTCGGTGGTCTTCCCCGGGGCGGTCGGGACCGAGATCAGCGCGAACTCCGGGGTCGCGGTGGCGCGCGCCGCGGGCGAGGACGACGAGGGACCGAGCTTCCCGACCACCTCGCCGCAGGACGCGGCCACGACGATCCTCGATGGGATCGAGGCCGACAAGCTCCACATCTTCGTCGGTCGTGACGCCCGGATGATGAACGTCGCCAACCGTCTGGCGCCGCGGCGCTCCACCCACCTGATCACGAACAGGATGAAGGATCTGCTCGGCTGATCCCCCCGGTCAGGCATCGCACGAGCAGGTCGATCGCGGCGTGCAGGCGCGCGGTGCCACCGCCGTCGTCGGGGCGT
The DNA here is from genome assembly GCA_041686695.1 of Nitriliruptoraceae bacterium. Classification (GTDB taxonomy): domain Bacteria; phylum Actinomycetota; class Nitriliruptoria; order Nitriliruptorales; family Nitriliruptoraceae; genus T1Sed10-7. Next base: position 17,357 of record JAWLDJ010000034.1, on the reverse strand, counting down.
ACGACCAGCTGGTAGTAGCCGGCACCGTTGATGAGGTCCACGATGATGTCGGGATCGGTGTCGGGCGGGATCTCCCCGCGCTCGGTGGCTCGCCGGATGGCACGGACCATGGGGGCCCGCCGCTGTGACAGGTGACGTTCCCACGCCAGGGCGCGGAAGGCCGGGTCGTGCAGGCCGAGACCGATGCGGAGCACCGTGAGCTCGCGCGCCAGCGGGGTGGTTTCCACGGCGGTGGAGGCCGTGTCGTACAGGGCGGTGAGGTCGCCGCCGAGGCTGCCGGTGTCCACCTCGTCGATGGGGCGGCGCACGGAGTCCAGCGCGGCGGCGAGGACCTCCTCGATGCGCTCGTGCCGGCGGTAGAGCGAGGTCCGTGAGATGCCGGCGGCCTCGGCGACCTGCACCATCGTCATCTCGTTGGCAGCGACGCCCTTCTCCAGCAGCTCGATGACCGCGCGCGCGACGGCGTCGTCGATGGAGGGGTCCCGCGGACGTCCCGGTGGACGGCCTGCCGGGCCGTCGGTCGCGGTGGAGCGATGGCGCGGTCGGGTCATCGACGGTCCTGGACGAGACTGGAGCGCAGCGCGGCTTCCACGCTAGCGTCCATGCCGGCATCCCGGAGGGGACCGAGCGGGGAGCCGTGGCTCGCCTCGAGGTCGTCGAGGCAGGTCCGCATCGCTGCCGCCGGGGCGTCGAGGAGGACGCGCGGCAGCCGATCCGCGAGCGAGGACAGGTCCGGGTGGTCGGACGCCTCGGGCACCTCGCCGTTGGTGCGGTCATCTCCCCGGATCGGCCGGCTGAGCAGGCCGTCGAACGTTGCCAGCAGCGCTGGCATGTTCGCCGCGGTGGCCGCGTAGTCCTCCACGATGAGCTGGCGCGGCACGTCGACGGCGGTCAGCAGCAGGGCGACCACGACGCCCGTGCGGTCCTTGCCGGCGACGCAGTGCACCAGCGTGCCTCGCGGCTCGTCGGCGATCCGCTCGAGCGCGTCGCGCAGCTGCGCCGCGCTGCTGCGGATCCCGTCGGCGTAGACGCGGCCCAGCTCCTCAGGGGTGCGCGGCAGCGCCGTCGGGTCATCGGCGAGCTCGGCGCCGGTCGGCATGATCCCGAACTCGACGCGGGTGCGCAGCCGTTGGGTCCGTTCGGGCAGCAGCGCCAGGCCGAAGCGCTGCTCCTCGTTCGCGCTGCGAAGGTCGACGACGAGCCCGATGTCGTCCAGGATCGCGGTGACCTCGCGTGGTTGCACGACGGCGAGATCGTCGCTGCGCAGGAGCCGCCCGGGACGAACGGTGGTGGCGTGTCGTGTGGGGGTCCCGCCGAGGTCGCGGAGGTTGACGGGCTGGGCACGCAGGGTGCGGGCGTTGTCGACGGTGTGGGCAGGCATGGGTGCTCCTGTCGATGCGGGACTGGTCGCGCGGCCGCGGCGCTCAGGTGAGTCGGCCCCGCAGGTACGCGGAGAGCCGGTCGATGAGGGTGACCATGACCACGATGGACAGCACGATCGCCATCAGGTGGCCGAAGTCGTACATCCGCATGGCGGTCGTCAGTTCGAGGCCGATGCCGCCGGCGCCGACCAGTCCGAGGATCGTGGCAGCGCGGACGTTGCCCTCCCACAGCAGCAGGGTGTAGCTCGCGAGCAGTGGTGAGGCCTGGGGCAGCATGGCGAAGGCGATCGTCTGGGCCTTGTTGGCCCCGACCGCCTGCAGCGCCTCGACGGGTTTCGGGTCGATGGCCTCGATCGCCTCGGCGTAGATCTTGCCGACGGTCCCGAAGGAGCCGAGCGCCAGCGCCATGATGCCGGCGAAGGGTCCGAGCCCGACCGCGGAGACGAAGATGAGCGCGAACACGAGCTCCGGTATCGAGCGGAGGATGTTGAGGAGGAACCTGGCGGTGAGATAGACGGGACGGCTGGCGATGTTGTCGGCTGCTGCGAAGGCGAGCAGCAGCGATCCGATCGATCCCAGGATCGTGCCGATGATGGCCATCTGGAGGGTCTCCATCAGCAGCGCGAAGACGCGCCCCATCTGGGAGAAGTCCGGTGGCCACATCCTCGCCAGGAAGTCCGCGATGTTGGGCAGGCCGTCGGCGAGCGCGCCCGCGCTGAAGCCACTGCCGTCCACCGACCAGGCCACCGCACCCACCAGCGTGGCGACGGTCAGGACCCGCCGGCCGGTGATGCGTGGCCACGGTGAGGACAGTTCGTCGATGCGGCTCAGCTGGCCGGGGTCGGGGTCGCGCCGGTCACTCGGTGCCGTACTCGTCGGCGTAGCCATAGGTCCGCCGCACCTCCTCATCGGTGAAGTCGTGGCTCGGGCCGTCGAAGACGACCTTGCCGTCGGAGAGCGCCACCACGCGGTCAGCGAAGCGACGGGCGAGCGCCACCACGTGCAGCGAGGCGATGACGGGGATCCCGCGCTCCCGTGCCAGCCGGCGCAGGTCCTCGAGAACGGATCCCGCGAGCTTGGGATCGAGGGAGGCCACGGGCTCGTCGGCGAGCACGATGCTGGGCTGCTGCATCAGGGCGCGGGCGATCCCGACCCGCTGCTGCTCGCCGCCGGACAGGTGCCTCACCTGCTGCGTGGCACGGGGGAGCAGCCCGAGCTGCCCGAGCAGCTCCAGGGCGTGACGACGCTGGTCGCGCGAGAAGCGGTAGGCGAGCGAGGGCGCGACCCGGGCGTCCGGGAGGCCACCCACCAGCACGTTGGTCAGCGCCGACAGCCGTGGGACCAGGTTGAACTGCTGGAAGACGAACCCGACGTCGCCGCGCAGGCCGCGCAGCTGGTCCCGACCGAGACCGGGCAGGGTGCGGCCGGCCACCTCCAACGTGCCACGGGTCGGTTCGACGAGCCCGTTGATGGAGCGCAGGAACGTCGACTTGCCCGAGCCGGAGTGGCCGAGCAGTGCGATGAACTCGCCGTCCCGGACCTCGAGGTCGACGCCGTCGAGGGCCCGGACCTCGCCGAAGTGCACCGCGAGATCGCGGGCGCGAACGACCGTCGCCGCCCGGTTGCCCGCGGTCACGATCCGTGCGAAGGCGGGGTCGGTGCTGGGCAGGGTCACCTTCGCCGTCGCCAGATCGGCCGACCCTTCGCGCCCGGCGTGCCCAGGATCGCGGGCGCTGCGGTCGCTGACCCGCTCGTCGACCCGGTTGGACCGATCGCGGCCGGTCATCGGACGTCGTCCAGGGACACCCCGACCGACTCCATCACCGCGGTCAGCGGGGCGAAGACCTCGTCGCCGGGTTCACGGATCGCCGGGGTACCGAACAGCAGGTCGAGTTCCTCGATCTCGGCGCCACGTGCGGGGAGTTCGTCGATGATGGTCTGGCGCAGATCGGCGTCGAGCCCATCGCGGACGATCATCGTCACGCCGCCGACGGGGATGGGCCCGCTCTCGCCGATGATGCGCACCTGGTCGGGATCGAACACGTCGGCATCCTCGAGCAGGTCGAGCACGAGGTAGCCGATGCCCGCCGCGTCGACCGAGCCCTGCAGGACACCGAACAGCGCCGAGTCGTGGCCGCCGGCGAAGGTGAACTCGTAATCCTCGTCGGCGACCAGTCCCTGCTCGACGAGGTAGCCGCGGGGCATGAAGTGCCCGGTCGACGAGCCGGCATCGACGAACGCGACGTTGCGCCCTCGCAGGTCTTCCAGGGTCGTGATGTCGCTGTCGGCGCGGACCACGATCGCGCTGGCGGGGAGGTCGGCGTCGCCGGCTTCCCAGGCGAGGACGATGTCGAGGTCGGCCGAAGCGCGGCCGATGGCGGTGGCGAAGGGGCTGAGGACGGCGACGTCGACGAAGCCGTTGCGCAGCGCTTCCACGACACCGAGGTAGTCGGCGGGGATCTGGGTCTCGACCTCCCGGTCGGTGATCTCGCCCACCAGGTCGGCGACGGGCTGGATGAGGTCGAGTTGCTCGGGGTCCTCGGCACCCGGAGGGAAGGCGAAGACCAGCGGCTCATCGTCCTCCGCCGGTGCTTGCTCGGTCTGGGTCGCGGTCTCGGCCGCGTCCTCGGCCGCGTCCTGGGTCGCGTCCTCGGCCGGGTCCTCGGTCGGGTCGTTCGGGTCCGCGGTGTCGGCTGCGTCGTCCGCTGGCGCGTCGGCGGTGGGGTCCTCGCTCGCACAGGCGGCGAGCAGGAGCAGGGGTAGTGCCAGCGTCAGCGCCAGCACACGAGTGATCCGCACGTTGGTTCCTCCTCGGGAGCAGGTCGGTGGAGTGCGACCGAGGGATACGGAACACGATGTTCACAAACGCGTGCGGTCGCGAGGGTGGCAGCCGGATGAACGTCGACGGCCAGCCGCGTGAACCATGGCGTCGCGCACGCGCCGCCCGCATGCCGCGCGCCGGTGTTGCCGTGCCGGTGGGTGATCGCGGTGCAGCAGCGCTCGAGGTCCGCGCTCGCCGGTCGGGTCCGGCCGCGTCCGCGCGAGGGTGAGGTCCCGACGGTCCGGTGGCCCTGTCGGCGCACCGACGTTCGGCGTCGATGTGGGTCCGGGCGCCTCCTGCGGGAGCGGTCGCGGGTCAGCAGGGTGGTGATGAGGGCCGTTGTGGCTGCTCCCGGTCCCAGCGCCCGAAGCCGACCGACGACATGGAGGTAGCTATGCCCGACGACTACAAGCAGTACCTCAAGGACTACCAGGACACCACCGGCAAGCTCCGTGAGGAACTGCCCGAGGTGATGAAGACCTTCGGCGGCCTGCACGGCGCCACGATGTCCGATGGCGCGCTCGACGCCAAGACCAAGGAGCTGATCGCCCTCGGGATGGGGATCACCGGTCACTGCGAGGGCTGCATCGCCGTCCACGTCGCCGCCGCCGCGAAGGCCGGCGCGACCCGCGAGGAGCTGATGGAGGTCATCGGCGTCGCCATCCTCATGAACGGCGGGCCCGCCACGGTGTACGGCGGCGAGGCCTACAAGGCCATCGAAGCGCTCACCTGACCAGCTGCCGCCCGGCCGCCGTCCGAGGTGGCCGGCATCGCGCACCACGCCCCGGCGACGACCCCGTCGCCGGGGCTCGTGTCATGCACCGCTCGACGGAGGGCCGGTGGGGCCGGGCAGGTCGAGCACGGCGATCTGGAAGGCGCCGATGCGCGGTGCCAGCCGGCCGAGACGCTCCACCAGGCGGGCCAGCCAGGCGAGGCCGGGCAGCATCCCGGGGGCGTACAGCGCGGCGTGGAGGTGCGGCCGTCCGTGACGGGCCAGGAGCCCACGCAGCTGCTCGCGGGTGGAGAGGCAGGCGCCGCTCCAGGGCGGATCGCGGAGCTCTCGCCGGTGGGCGAGACCCCACGGGCTCGAGGGGTTGAGGGTGGCGACGGCGATCCGTCCGCCCGGCCGGGTGACCCGGACGAGCTCGTCGATGATGCGCTGCGGGTCGTCGGCGAACTCCAGCAGGGTCACGGCCACCGCGACGTCGAAGGTGTCGTCGGGCAGCGGCAGGGTGTGCGCGTCGCCGCGCAGGAGTACCGCGTCGGTGCGTGTCGCGGCCAGGGCGAGCATGCCGGGGTCGTTGTCGATCCCGGTCACCTCGGCACCGGCGGACTCGAACGCTGCGGTGAACCGTCCGGTGCCGCAGCCGACCTCGAGCAGCGAACGTCCGTCCAACGGGCCGAGCGCCCGCAGGAGCGCGTCGCGTTCGACGCGGAAGGCGTGGCGTCCCCAGGGCTGGTCGAACCAGCGGTCGTAGCGTTCGGGGTCGAGCGTGCCGGCCGGTTCGGGGTCCTCGCTCACGGCTGTCTCGATGGATTGGGGGCTACGGTCCGCGCGTCGCGCGGGTGGGTCTCGCGCATGCGCAGGGTGACGTCCAGCCCGGACGCGGCGGTGATCGCCGCGACCGCGATGATGGCGACGTTCAGCGAGTAGAGGTCCGCGAGCACGCCGGAGAGCAGGGCACCGACCGCGAACCCGATGTCACGCCACAGCCGGTAGACCCCGACCGCCGCGCCCCGCCAGGACGGGTGGGCGACGTCACCGACCGCGGCGATCAGGGTCGGATACGCCATCGCGGTGCCCGCGCCGAACATCGCGGAACCGACCGCCCAGACCGCGAACGTGTCGCCGAAGGCGATGACCAGCAGGCCGGCGGCTTCGGTGAACTGTCCGCCGGCGATCAGCCACTTGCGGCCGACCCGGTCCGACAGCGCGCCGGTGAACAGCTGCCCGACGCCCCACACGGCCGGGGCGATCGCGACCAGCAGGCCGACGGTGGACAGCTCCAGCCCGCCGAGGGCGAAGAACAGCGGGAACAGGCCCCAGGCCATGCCTTCGTTGAGGTTGTTGACCAGGCCGGCCTGGCTGGCCGACGACAGGGACCGGTCGCGCCAGGTCCCGAGCGCGAACACCTGCCGGGCGGAGAGGCCACCGTCGTGACCGTTCGGCCCGCCGTCGTGGTTGGCGACCTCGTGGGCGACGTGGCCGGCGGTCTCGCGCACGAAGATGCTGGACAGGCCGAGCCCGAGCGCGGCGAACGCGAGGCCGAGCAGGAACGGGGCGGGGCGCAGGCCCGCCGTGTCGGCGATCGCGCCGGTCGCCCACGCGGCGACCGCGACGGCGCCGTAGCCGGCCGCCTCGTTGAACCCCATCGCGGTGCCGCGCTTGGCGGGGCCGACCAGGTCGATCTTCATCACCACGGTGATCGACCAGGCCAGGCCCTGGTTCACCCCGAGCAGCACGTTGGCGAAGATGACCCAGCCCCAGGACGGGGCCCAGATCAGCAGCAGCGGCACGGGGAGCGCGAACAGCCAGCCGACCAGCAGCACCGGCTTGCGACCGAACCGGTCGGCCAGCGTGCCGGCGAAGTAGTTCACGACCGCCTTGGTGAACCCGAACGCCGCGATGAAGGTCAGCATCGCGGTGTAGGCGGTGAGCCCGAACTCCTGCTCGCCGAGCAGCGGCACCACCGTGCGTTCCATGCCGACCATCCCGCCGACCAGCGCGTTGACCGCGACCAGGAGCAGGAACTGGGGCAGGTTCTCCCTGAGGCCGAGCTGCAGGGGCCTGCCGTCCTTGGCGCGGCTCATGCGTGGCCTCCGGTCGCCAGCGCACCACCTCGGCGCTGTTGCCCCGCCGCCTCATCGACCAAGGGGACGACGTCCATCACGCAACCCTGTCTGCTCAAACCAACATTTGAACAGGAGTGTCGCCGCGTTGTGCCAGAGATGTCAAGTCAGGACTTGAATAGCCGGTTACGCTGGACGCGGACCGGAGACCAACCATGACCACCACCGCCACATCGCGACGCGAGGCCAAGGACGCGCTGTTCGACGGGTTCGCGACCATCGCGGGCGCGCTCGCCTCGGGGCGGCGCGCCGAGATCATCGAACTGCTCGCCCAGGGCGAACGCACCGTCGACGAGGTCGCCCACGAGATCGACCAGTCCGTGGCCAACACCTCCCACCACCTGCGCGCGCTCGCCCGTGCCGGGCTCGTGATCACCCGGCGTGCCGGTACCCACGTGCACTACCGGCTCGCCTCCTCGACGGTGCTCGATGCCTGGATCGCCCTGCGCGATCTGGCGGCGGAGCGGCTCGACGACCTCCCGACGCTCGCCGCCGCCTACCTCGGCGACCGCAGCGAGGTGGAGATCATCACCCGCGACGAGCTCGACCGGCGGCGGCAGGATCGCGAGGTCGTGATCATCGATGTCCGTCCCGCCGCGGAGTACGCCGCTGGGCATCTGCCCGGCGCCATCTCGACCCCACACGACCAGCTCGACCAGGTCCTGGACACCCTGCCCGAGCAGGGGGACATCGTTGCCTACTGCCGTGGCCCCTTCTGCGTCTACGCCGACGACGCCATCCGCGAGCTGCGCGCTCGCGGGCGGCGGGCGCTGCGGCTGGAGGAAGGCCTCCCCGAATGGCGCCGCAACGGCGGAGGCATCGAGACCTGACCGCCGCACCATGGGGTCACCTGGCGAGCCTGGTCAGCCTCGGTCGGCGCGCGGCCGGGCTTCGATCTCGCGCCACACACCGTCGCGGCGCACGGAGAGGATCTCGAGTCCGGCCGCCTCGACGTTGCGCTCGGTGCGTCGGTTGACCTCGGGACCGAACAGGCGCCGTGTGAGCGGGCTGATCAGGTCCGCCAGTGCGCCGAGGAGGCGGTTGCGGGGCCGGACGTGCTCGAGCAGGAGCACGCGTCCGTCGGGCCTGGTCACGCGGGCGAGCTCCTGCAGGCCCCGCACCGGGTCGGTCACCGAGCAGAACACGCACGTCGCCGTCGCGACGTCGAACCGGCCGTCGTCGTAGGGCAGGTCCTCGATGTCAGCGATCTCGAGGACCACCTCGGCGTCGGCGTCCTCGGCCCGTCGTCGCGCTCGCGCGAGCATCCGCGGGGAGATGTCGATCGCGGTGACCTGCGCGCCTGGCGGGTAGTGCTCGAGGTTCAGCCCGGTGCCCACGCCCACCTCGAGGACCTTGCCTTCGACCTGTCCGAGCAGGCGCCGGCGACGCCGTCCCCCGCCCATCCGTTCCATGGGTCCGGAGTACAGGTCGTAGACCGAGGCGACCCGGTCGTAGATCCGTGCCGGACCGTTCGTCCCGTCACGCCCCACGCTCTCCCTTCGGTCGGCCCGACCGACGGTAGCGTCGCGAGCACGCCCCCCGACGTCATCGTCCTCGTGGCGGTGGGCCCGGCGTCCGACGGGCAGGAGCACCCATACCGAGCCTCCCGATCGACCAACGACGTGCAGCGTTGCGCCTGCTCGGTCTACAGGACCCCGTTACGCAGTCCGAGGTCGTCAGCGCCTACCGACGGCTGGTGCAGCAGCACCATCCCGACCTCGGAGGCGATCCCGACACCTTCCGTTCCCTGACCGCGGCACGGGATCTGTTGCTGACGGAGGCGCGCAGTGACGCGAGTGGGACGGCGGGCTCGCCGACCGGTCGTCGCGTGCGGGTCCGGCAGCGACCTCTCCGGCGGGTCCTTGGCCGCCTCCGTCGGCGCCGCGGCCGAAGAGGGTCCCAGCGTCGCGATCTGGAGTGAATCTCCCCATCGACCGGGTGCGTTGCGCTGGCGCGTCCGTCACGGTGCCAGGACAGACGACGTGACCGATGGGCTGCGTGGAGTGAGCCCGGCGTCCCCGGCCAAGAGCGAGGCAGTCATGACAACCATCCGCTTCGGCACGATCGTCGGCCTGGTACTCGGTTCGATCTGGGTGTTCGCCGGCTTCCTGTCGGCCCTACTCGTGGCGGTGCTCGCGGCGATCGGCGCTGTGATCGCTGCCGTCGTGACCGGTCACGTGGACCTGGCCGAGTACCTGGGACACCAACACGACTGATCCCGCGCAGGAAGGTCTCCGGGGGATCTCGACCGCCAACGAATGGAACGACCATGAACCAGTCGCCGAGCACGCAGCCGACGTCCTCGCAGGAGTCGCAGGGGAGCAAGAACACCGAGGTCGCCAAGCTGTCAGAGGGCCGCGGGACGACCACGATCGACGACGGTGTCGTGGCGAAGATCGCCAGCATCGCCACGCGTGAGGTCAGCGGTGTCGCCTCCATGGGCGGCAACCTCAGTGGTGCCGTCGCCCAGGTCGTGGGACGCATCCGTGGAGAGGAGCATGCGACCTCCGGGGTGGGCGTCGAGGTCGGGACCCGGCAGGCCGCCGTCGATCTCAGCATCACGGTGCACTACCCCGCGGCCATCACCGAGGTTGCTTCGTCGGTGCGCGACAACGTGATCGACCGCATCGAGAAACTGACGGGCCTCGAGGTCGTGGAGGTCAACATCGCCGTCACGGACCTCGCGTTCCCGGAGGGGGAGGAAGAAGGGGAGGAGGGCGGCCAGGACCGTGTCCACTGACTCCACCGGCTGGGGCCGGGCCGAGCGCGCACGCGCCGCCGCCGAGGCGGCGAGCGCCATCACCGGTGTGACACGCCTGGATGGAGGCGCCCTCGGTGAGTTCGCGACCTACGCGGACGGCGAACGGGTCGGAGGCGTCCGGATCGGGACCGAGGACCCCTCCACGGTCCGGCTGCGTGTGGTCGTGGCCTACGGACGGCCGATCCCTGAGATCGCTGCGGACGTTGAAGCGGCGGTCCGCGAGACGCTCGGTCCGCGGTGGCGTCCCAGCCGGGTCGACATCGAGGTGGTCGACGTCGAGACGGGCATGCCCGACCCGGACCACGATGACCGGGATGAGGGCCCCGTGAACGCCGGCAGCAGGAGGTGAACCATGGTGCTCCGCGTGCTCGAGCGTCTGATCGCGTTGCTGTGCTGGGTCGCGGTGGCCGCGGTCGCTCTCCTCGTCGCGGCCCAGGGGACGCTGGATGCCCTGGACCGGCCGGAGCAGCTGATCGACACCGACCAGGTGGTGCAGACCATCGCCGCCTTCGACCCGACCTCCCTCCTGGCGATCGCGGTGGCGGTCGGTCTCGTCCTCCTCGGTCTGGTGATCGTGGTGATGGAGTTCACTCCCCGCCGGCCGCGCTCGCTGCTGCACCACGCCGGCGACCGGGTGACCTTCGTCCTCGATCGTCGCGGGCTGGAAGGGCGCCTGACCCGTACCGCCGAGTCGGACCCGGATGTGGGCGACGCCAGGGTCCGGATCCGGCGTCGGGCGAAGGTCACGGTGCAGATGGTCGAAGGCGGCGAGGGCCGGCCGCTGCGCCGCCGCGTCCGTGACCGGCTGCGCGAGGAACTGGACCAGCTCGTGGCGCGCAAGACCCCGAAGGTGAAGGTGGCCATCACGTCCGGTGGAGGACGGGTCCGATGAAGCGCCGCCGGACCACCCTCCTCGAGGTCGTCGATCGGTTGGTCGTGATCCTCGTAGGGTTGGCGCTGGCCGTGGCCGGCGCTGCGATCCTGGCGGTCGCTCTCGATCTGCTCGAGGCGCCAGACCTGCCGGGTACCGCCGAGACGGTGCTCGAACGACTCGAGGCCTGGCCCGCAGCAGCGGTCATCGGCGTCGCGGCGCTGGTCGCGGTGTTGAGTGTGGCCTTCTCGATCCGACACCTCCTGCCCGCGCACCAGCAACGCGCCGTGTCCGAGCTACGGCTGCCATCGGGGGAGGGGCGCCATCACACCGAGGTGGTGGGGCGGGCGCTGACGAAGGCCGTCGAGGCCGATCTGGGCCGGCTGCCGAGCGTGCGCGACAGCAGCGCGCGCCTGGTAGCCGCGGCTCCCCCGTCGGTCGACGTCAGCGTGACCACCTCGCTGTCGTGCGATCTGGACGAGCTGCGCGAGCAGGTCACAGCGGTCGTCGAGCGTCTGGATCGCGCCCTGGGACGCTCGGACGTGCACATGCGGGTCCGGGTCGGTTTCGACCGGGCGTCGCAGCGCCGTGTCGAGTAGAGGCAGCCCGCCGACGTTGCGGGCAGCGCTGGCGGACGTGGCAGGTGCAGACGAGAGGTGGTCGGCACCGTGGTCCGCACCGTGGTCCGCACGGACGACACCACGATGGCCGAGGACCGGTCGCAGACGAGCGACGGTCCGGTCGCAGACGAGCGACGCTGCGGCCGCGTGGTCCGACCGCAGCGTCACCGGTCTCGATCAGAGGTCGTCGTCGGTGTTCTCCGCGACCGCGACCTCGCTGGCAAGGGCGAAGAAGGTCGGCGCCCACAGCCCGACGAAGATGCCGAACCGTTCCGCGTGAGCAGCGTCGCCGGACTTCTTGGCGCCCCGCCAGGTGGCGATGCTGGCGAAGATCGACGCGAAACCGAGGACCTGCAGAACGTCGCTGGTGATACCGAGCTGGTGCATCTGCTTGACGAGCATGAAGTGTCTTCCTCACGTTGCGGATGGATGCCCTGGGTTCGGAAGGGGCCCGGTTCTGGACGATGACGATGTGACCACCCCGCCCTGCGGGTCAATCACCGGTCCGCCGTCCCCGGCGCCAGGAGCCGCAACGACCTCCATGGCGACGACAGCTAGACGGTCGCGGAACCCGCTTCGGTGTCGTCATCGCGGACCCGGCGACGCAACTCGTCCATCAGCCGTCGGGCGACGCCCGGCGCCTCGTTGCGGAGCCGCTCGAACCCTGCGGGCTCGATGACGACCGCCTCGACCGGCGCCTGCGAGGAGGCGGTGACGGTCGCCGTTCGTCGTCCCGTCTCGTACTTCGAACGGCGGTCCTTCGGCGGCAACCACCAATCCAGGATCGCGGACTCGCCCAGCACGGTGCCCGGTCCGAGGGTGGCCAGGGTCTCGGCCTCGTTCGTGACGACGACGGAACCATCGACGATCAGGAACATCTCGGCACTCGGCGAATCCTGCTCGACCAGCACGCTGGAAGCGTCGTAGGTCCGCATGGACGAGAGCTCGGCGAGGTGCTGGAGTTCCTGCTGCGAGCATCCCTCCAGAAGCGGGAGCTTCTGCAGCTGTGGGGATGGCGTCTTCCGTCGCTTGAACACGATGCTCCTTGGGTCAGGTCGGCAGGACCCTACCGATGACCGGTGCGGCGTCAAGGTCGCTGGCCTGCTGCCACGGGGCCCACAGCGGGGACGTCGCCGCAGGACCGGTGTCGACGGCCGAGCTCGCCGATGCCCTGGCGGTGACGGACGAGTCGGCGACGAGCTGACGGACGGCTCGTGCCTGCGGGACCGGGTCGACCGTCGCACCACCCGCTCCAGGGACGGGACCACCGAGGAGCTTCGGGCTCCCTCGGTCCCGCGTGCGGCGGGCGTCCTACGTGCCCGTTCGGCAGCCGGGGCCCAGGGCGTTGTGGTGGAACACGAGCTCGGTGACGACGCGGCCGTCACGCAGGTGCTCGGTCACCAACTGCTCGATGTTGCCGGGACGGAGTCCGGCGTACCAGGTGCCCTCGGGATAGACGACGGCGATGGTGCCTTTGGTGCAGATCTTGAGGCAGTCCACCTTCGCGACCGACACCGTGCTGCACAGGCCATGTGCGGCGATCGCCTTCCGCAACGCCTTGGCGACCTTCGAGCCGCCGCAGTCGTCGTCGGTGCAGACGAGGACATGGCGCTCCATGGTGTCGAGCTGCGCCTTGCGGACACGCTTGGTCAACTTGTCGCTCATCGTGGCTCCCGATCGCTGCCTCCACACCCGGCCTCGACGAGCAGGACGAGCTGCACGGGATAGGGAGTTCGGCGTGGCGGTGCCGGCCTCCTCCCACGGTATCGCCTCGCACGGGATACCGGCCGGCAGCCCGACCCTCGCTAGCGTGGGCGGCGACCATCGGGAGGGGTCACCTGGTGTCCTGCGGGAGGGGCGCCAGGTAACCCATGGGAGGGTTGCTCCGTTGCCACGCATCGATGTGCTCGATCTGCCCACGATCGGCTTGGACGCCCTCGACGGCCGAGCCGGCTCACACCACGAGCTGCTCGACGGGTTGGCGCGCCAGCACCCGGTAGCCCGCGTCGAGGGCCTCGGCTACCTCGTGCTGGCGCGCCGCGCCGTGGAGGCGGCCCTGCGCGCACGGGACACCTCGATGCCGGCGCTCGCGCTCCTCGAGCTGCAGGGTGTCACCGACGGACCGGTGCACCGCTACCTGGCCAGCAACCTCCTGAACCTGTCCGGGGAGGAGCACCGGGCGCGGCGGCGGCTCGTCTCCCATGCGCTCGGACCTGCTCGCGCCGCGCAGCTGCGACCGACCATGCGCCAGCACCTCGAGGAGCTGTTGGCTGCGGTGACCGCCCCCGAGGTGGAGTTCGTCTCCGCGGTCGCCAAGCCCTACCCGGCCCGGATGATCGCGGAGATCGTCGGCGCGCCGCTCGGTGATGCGCATCGGCTCGGTGCGTGGGCCTACTGGATCCAGGCCGCGCTCGATCCGCTGCAGCTCGCTGTCCACCTCGAGGAGATCCATGCCGCCGCGGCCGCGTTCGACGCCTACGTCCGCGAGGAACTGTTCACCACCGACCCGTCCGAGGCGACAGGCCTCCTCGCTGACCTGCTCCCGCAGGTCGCGGCCGGGGAGCTCGACGACGACGATGCCGCGGCCCTGATCAGCTCCGTGCTCGTCGGAGGCGTGGACACCACCCAGGCGCAGCTCGCCCACGCCGTGCGGCTCCTCGCGGAGCACCCGGCGCAGTGGGACCTGCTCGTGGCCGACCCGACGCTGGTTCCCGCGGCAGTGGCCGAGGTGCTGCGTTTCGAGCCGATCACTCCGTTCACCGCCCGGCTGACGACCGACGAACTCGACCTCGACGGGATCGCCGTGCCCGCCGGCACGCTGCTGATCGCCTGCACGGCGACGGCCAACCGGGATCCGGGCACCTACGCCCGTCCGGGGGTGTTCGACATCACCGCCGATCGCGGTGGCGCCGCGCACCTCACCTTCGGTGCGGGTGCCCACTTCTGCATCGGTCACGCCCTGGCACGCGCGGAGCTCGAGGAGGCGCTGCTGGTCCTGGTCGGCGAGGTGGCACGCATCGAGCTCGCGGGTGCGCCGGTCTTCGACACCCCTTCGGGGGTCTACGGCCTCCTCGAACTCCCGCTCAGGCTGCACCCGCGCACCTGAGGCCGGCTGGTGCACGGGCCGGCTCGCCTGCCGGTTGCGCCCGGCGTGGCCGTGCCGGGCCGGCCTCGACCGTGCGGACCGGTGAGGGGCAGGGGTGCCGCTGCGTCACGACCCGCGGCGCCGTCGGAGCCGCTACGCGACGACCCGCGGAGCCGCTGCGTCACGACCCGCGGAGCCGCTGCGTGACGACCCGCGGAGCCGCTGCGTCACGACCCGCGGAGCCGCTGCGTGACGACCCGCGGAGCCGCTGCGTCACGACCCGCGGAGCCGGCATCACCGCCGC
>JAWLDJ010000034.1:0-2563 GCA_041686695.1 Nitriliruptoraceae bacterium | reverse complement strand
GACGACCCGCGGAGCCGCTGCGTCACGACCCGCGGAGCCGCTGCGTGACGACCCGCGGAGCCGCTGCGTCACGACCCGCGGAGCCGGCATCACCGCCGCCATGGTCTTCGCAGCATGGCGGTCAGGAGGACGCCGGGGACCCGGTGACCACGAGTGTGTCGCCGTCGATCTCACCGACCACGGTGCCCTCGGTCTGCCAGCGGACCTCGCCGCTCTCCTCGAGCGGCAGACCGGTGGGATCGAAGCCTTCGAGCCTCAGGGCGTCACCACCGCACTGCGGCGGGTAGCTCTCCAGCACCTCGTCGCACAACCGCCAGCCGGAACCGTCGTCGATGAGCAGACCGCTGACGTGCACGCTGCCCTCTGCCTCGAGAGCGATCGCCTCGCCGACCGTGTAGACGCGCATCGTGGTGCCTGCGGCGTCGTCGCCTGCAGCGTCGTCGCCTGCGGCGTCGTCGCCTGCAGCGTCCTCGACGGGGGATGGTGCTTGCTCGGCATCGCTGCCGCAGGCGGCGCCCAGCAGGGCCAGGCTGCACCCGAGCGCGGTGAGGCGGGACCGACGACCTGGCTGCGACATGAGTTGCTCCTCCGGGTCGGTGCGATGCTGGGTACGACGTCCAGCAGCCGCGATGGGTTCCCGCCCCGGGTCACGGACGGCTCTTGCGCTCCGCGGATGTTGCCTGCCACCGCACCAGCCGATCGCGACCTCGCGTGCGCGCGTAGGCACGCAGGTCCGGGCGGCGATCGGTCTCGTCCACGATCGGGCCGGTGAGCACCTCGATGACGTCCTCGAGGGTGACGACGCCGATGAACCCGCCGTACTCGTCGATGACCAACGCGAGGTGGTCGCGCTGCTCCAGGAACTGCTGGAGCAGATCGTCGGCGCGGGCGATCCAGGGGACCGCCGCGACCGGACGTTCGTAGGACCCGACGGTCGCCTCCCTGTCGTCGAGCAGACCGGCCAACAGGTCGTGCTTGTGGGCGACCCCCTGGGCATGGTCGAGGTCGCCCGGTGCCACCACGATCCGGGTGTGTGGGGAGGCCAGGATCTCCGCATGCGCATCCGCGAGCGACCGCTCGGCGTCGAGCCAGGTGACCGCGGTCCTCGGCGTCATCAGATCACGTGCCGTGCGGTCGTTGAGCTGGAACACCCGGTGGATCATCTCGAGCTCGTCGTCCTCGATGACACCTTCGGAGAGGCCGATCCTGGCCAGGATGCGGATCTCGGCCTCACTGACCGTGGGGGAGCGCTCGCCCTTGGTCAGCGGGCGCATGAACATCTCGAACAGCACCACCAGCGGGGTCATCAACGTGGTGAGCCAGCGCACCGGGATCGCGACCGCGACCGAGGCCTTCTCGGCGTAGCGCTCCCCCAGCGTCTTGGGCATGATCTCCGCGAACAGGATCACGAGGAAGGTCAGCACCCCGGAGACGACGCCGACCCAGCGATCCCCGAACACCTCGGCGGCGATGGTGCCCACCGCGATGCTGCCCACGATGTTGAAGATGTTGTTGAGCACCACGATGGCGGAGATCGGACGGGCGATGCTCTGTTTGATCGCGAGCAGCGCACGGGCTGACCGACCCCCGTCGTCCGCGAGTTGTCGGACCCGGATCTCCGGGACCGACAGCAGCGCGGTCTCGGTCCCGGAGCACAGCCCGGAACCGATCAGGACCACCAGGACGGACAGGATGAGTGCAGTCATCGCCGGAGTCTGCCACACCTGAACCAGGTCCTCCGCGCGGGCGGCCCGGCTGTCTGTGTGTGGGCCGGTCGCGGCCGGGGCCGTTCGGCGGCCGTTGGCGGCCGTTGGCGGCGGTTGGCGGCCGTTGGCGGCGGTTGGCGGTGGTTGGCGGCGGTCGAGGTGGCGGGCTGCAGCGGCTATCCGCTGCTGCGTGCCGCGGGCGGGTGTGGGCGCGGGTTGGCGGTGGTTGGCGGCGGTCGAGGTGGCGGGCTGCAGCGGCTATCCGCTGCTGCGTGCCGCGGGCGGGTGTGGGCGCGGGTTGGCGGTGGTTGGCGGCGGTCGAGGTGGCGGGCTGCAGCGGCTATCCGCTGCTGCGTGCCTGCACGTGCCTTGGCGGCTCGAACTGTGGGTCGTCGACGCCGGCTGGCTCACTGCACGCAGAACTCGTTGCCCTCGGGGTCGACGAGATGGCCTCGCAGTTACGGTCGAAGTGCCGGCCGCCGTCGCCGTCGTCGTCACGGCCCGCGTCGCCGTCGCCGACCCCGAGTCCCACCGAGCACGACCGACCCCAGCCGCCACCACCCCCACGTCCCCCCAGCTCCACCCCATGGGCGCTGACCCGGCCCGCGCCCGTCAGACTCGTGGCCGAGCGCCACCTCGCGGCCCGCGCCGGTCAGACTCTGGGCCCGCGCCCGTCAGACGACCTCGCGACCGAGCGCCACCTCGCGGCCCGCGAGCTCCTCCGGGCTTGCGGGCAGCAGGCTCCGGCCGCGCCGCAGCAGCACGAAGCCGAGGGCATAGGCACCAGCCGCGCCGTAGAACATCGCACCGTCGCCGAACAGGTCCATCACGGCGCCGATGATCGGTGAGCCGAGCAT
>JAWLDJ010000033.1:0-21324 GCA_041686695.1 Nitriliruptoraceae bacterium | reverse complement strand
CGACCGAGGCGACGACCGAGGCGACGACCGAGGCGAACGAGGACCCGCGGACAACGGGGGGCAGCACCGTCGCCGGGGCGAACGAGGCAGGACCGGCGCCACCACCGCCGCCCGAGCGCTGAGGTCACCGGTGGCCGGTACGGTCGACACCGGTGGGCATCGGGCCCCGCCCCATCCTCGAGGAGCTCTGCCCCGTGCGTTTCCGTGAGGTTCTGGCCCTGCTGGTCGGGCTCGCCGTGGTCGGTGGGCTCGGCTACCTCGGCTACGAGTGGTTCCTGACCAGGACCGGCCCGCAGGAGCAGGAGGAGGTGGTTGCCGACGGCGCCGCGGAGGTGGTGGACACCTACCTCGAGGCCTGGAGCACCGGCGACACCGCGACCATGCAGTCGCAGCTCACCGACCCGCCCCCCGAGGACTTCGCCACGCGTCACGAGCAACTCACCGAGGCCCTGCAGCCGACCAGCTTCGCGGTCACCGCCGGCACGCTGTCGGAACCGGCCGACGGTCGGGCCGAGGTCGACGTCACGGTGGCGGTGACCCCGGCCGATGCTCCCCGTCCGGTGGAGTGGGAGACCACGCTGCAGCTCAGCCGCAGCCGTGGTGTGTGGACCGTGGACTGGTCGCTGTCGACGCTGCACCCGCAGCTGCGGCCGACCTGGGAGTTCGCCACCGAGACCGAGGAGGTCGCCCGTCGGCCGATCCTCGCCACGGACGGCACGGAGCTGGCCAGCGACGACGGCCGTTGGCTCGGCTTCGTCCCCGGCACCATCGAGGATCCCGAGCAGGTCGTCACGGCGTTCGAGCGCGCGCTGCCGGGCACCGGCGACATCGCACAGCGTGAGCTGAACCGTGGCGAGCTGGTCGACGACTGGTTCTACCCCGTGGTCGTCGTCAGTCGGGAGCGGGCCGAAGCCGCCTGGACCACCCTGCGACGCACCTCCGGCATCGCCGAACCCCGCGACCCGCCCGAAGGGCAGCGCCGCACCCTGCTCGACGTCGGCTTCGCGCGGCACCTGGTCGGCGTGATCGCGGAAGCCACCGCCGAGCAGCTCGAGGAGCTCGAGGCGGAGGGCATCGAGGCTCCGGTGGGCACCTTCGTCCCCCAGTTCGGTCTGGAAGCGGCCTTCGACGACCAGTTGACGGGCTCCGAGATCTTCCGGGTGGGGCTGCGTGAGGCCAGCGGCGGCCCCTTCACACACACCATCGACGAGGTGCAGGCCGAGCCGTCCGCACCGGTCGAGACCACCATCGATGTCGGCGTGCAGCGCGCCGTCGAGAACACGCTGGTCGGGGTGGACGACCCTGCCGCGATCGTCGTCGTGGACGGGGCGGACGGGGCGATCCGGGCAACGGCGAGTCGGCCACTGTCCGGGTTCGATAGGGCGCGGACCGGACGCTATCCGCCGGGCTCCGCCTTCAAGCTGATCACCCTGGAGGCCGCGCTGGCCGCGGGCTACGACCTGGACGACGAGGTGGCGTGTCCGGCCCGCTCGGTGGTCGGTGGACTGGCCGTCACCAATGCCGGTGACCGCGACCTGGGCACGACCACGTTGGGCGAGGCGTTCGCCGCCTCGTGCAACACGACCTTCGCGGTGCTGGGTGCCGATCTCGGTGCTGATGCGCTGGAAGCCTCGGCCATGCGCTTCGGGTTCGGCCAGGAGCCCCTCCACCCACTGGGGGCGTTCGGTGCCAGCTTCCCGACACCCGCCGACACCGCCGAGTTGGCAGCGGCCTCCTTCGGTCAGGCACGGGTGGAGGCCTCCCCGCTGCACCTGGCGGCCATGGTCGCCGCGGTGACCGAGGGTGTCTGGCACCAGCCCTACGTGCTCGCCGAGGATGGTCCGGGCAGCTCGGAGCCGTTGGCCACGGGCGCGGCCGACCGGTTGCGTGACGCCCTCGAGCTGGCGGTGGTCGCGGGCACCGGTGAGCTGGCCGCGATCGAGGATGGCGTGGTGAGCGGGAAGACGGGCACCGCCCAGGCGGACGGCGGCAGCACCGAGCACGCCTGGTTCGTCGGCACCTACGACGGGCTCGGGTTCGCGATCCTGGTGGAGGGCGGTGGCTCGGGGAGCGAGGTGGCGGCACCGCTGGCGGCCCGGCTCGCCACCGAGCTCGAGCGGTTCTCCAGCGGCCAGGTCGATCCGACGGATCCGCTCGAGGCCGCTCCGATCGGCAGCGATGGCACCGCTGGAGCGGGAAGCGCCACCGACGGTGACGCGGAGAACGACGATGACGACGGTTGACCGACGCCCGCGGCTGGCCGACACCGACGGCTGACCGACACCGACGGCAACGGACCCGAGCACTCGTACGACCCAGGAGGGCGAGGCCAACGATGGACACGCGCTTGCGTTTGACCGGCGACGAGCAGGCGGATCGCCTGTTGTCCGAGAACCCGTTCGCGTTGTCGATGGGGATGCTGCTGGACCAGCAGATCGCCATGGAGGTCGCGTTCCTCGGCCCCGCCCGATTGGCAGAGCGGCTGGATGGCCCTCTGGAGCCCGCGACGGTGGCGGCGACCGATCCGAAGGAGCTGGAGGCGCTGTTCCGGATCAAGCCGGCGATCCACCGCTACCCGGGATCGATGGCCAAGCGGGTCCACGCGCTCGCCAACCACCTCCTCGAGCACCACGGCGGGGATGCGGCCGAGGTGTGGCAGGGTGCCACGGACGGGCGCGACCTCCAGCGACGGCTGCGGGCGCTCCCGGGCTACGGGGAGCAGAAGGCCCGGATCTTCATCGCGCTGCTCGGCAAGCAGTGTGGCGTTCGGCCCGAGGGCTGGGAGGAGGCCGCCGGCGCCTACGCCGAACCGGGCTTCCGTTCCATCGCCGACGTCACGGACGAGGGTTCGTTGCAGCGGGTGCGGGAGTCGAAACAGGCAGCCAAGGCCGCGGCGAAGGCAGCCGAGGGCTGACCGCCGCTACTCGGGGGCCACGGTCAACGAGAACAGCACCAGCGTCGCCAGTCCCATGGCCAGGATGCCCGCCGGCGGCCACCCCCAACCGCGGCTGTGGGGCCACACCGGCATCGCGAAGATCACCAGCAGGGCGAGCAGCACGGTCGGGACGATCTGGACCACTTCGTCGCCTTCGTCATCGGTCGCGTCGGGCGCCCCGCACTCCGTCGGCGGTGCGGCACGGCGCCTGAGGCCAGCACAGCGACACCGGGACGTGCCCCCACGCTACCGCTCCGACAGGGGCACGCATGGCCCACTCGGCCAGCCAGGACGTCGCTGTAGAGCCCGTGTGGTCGCACTACGGTGCGGGCTCGTGCGCCCGGCCTCCTGGTGGCCTCCGACGCCCGCGGCGAGGCCGCCTGCTCTGTACCCCTGCCCACCCGCCAGCGCGGAGCCAGCCTGCCGTGAACATCGCGATCCTCTCCCGCAACGCCCAGCTGTACTCCACCAGACGGCTGAAGGAGGCCGCCGAGCAACGCGAACACACGGTCCGGATCGTCGACTACCTCAGGTGCGTGATCGACATCACCTCGCACCGTCCGGCGATCGTGTACGGCGGGAGCAAGCTCGAGGGCATCGATGCCGTCATCCCGCGCATCGGCGCCACGCACACCTTCTACGGCACCGCCGTCGTGCGGCAGTTCGAGATGATGGGCGTCTACCCCGCAGTGGAGTCCCAGGCCATCTCCCGCTCGCGCGACAAGCTGCGCTCGCTCCAGCTGCTGGCTGCGGAAGGGGTGGGCCTGCCCGTGACCTCGTTCGCGCACTCGACGAAGGACCTCGAGGGCCTGATCTCGCTGGTCGGGGGGGCGCCGTTGGTCGTCAAGCTGTTGGAGGGCACCCAGGGGATGGGGGTGGTGCTCGCGGAGACCACCAAGGCCGCTGAGTCGGTCATCGGCGCCTTCCGCCAACTCGATGCCAACATCCTCGTGCAGGAGTTCATCAAGGAAGCCGGTGGCAGCGACATCCGAGCCTTCGTGGTGGGCAACCGCGTCGTCGCCGCCATGGAGCGCACCGCGGCTGCGGGTGACTTCCGCTCGAACGTCCACCGGGGTGGAGTGGCACGACGGATCCGGTTGACCCCTGAGGAGCGCGCCACGGCCAAGCGGGCGGCGAAGATCCTCGGACTCACGATCGCCGGTGTCGACCTGATGCGCTCCAACCATGGGCCGGTCGTCCTCGAGGTCAACTCCTCACCGGGCCTGGAGGGCATCGAGTCCGCGACGGGTGTGGACGTGGCCGGCAAGGTCATCGAGTACATCGCCAACCACGCCGAGGAGAAGGCCACCAACCGGGCGCGTCGCAAGGCCTGAACCCAACGGCCCGTCCGGGTCGGCGGCCAGGCCGGGTCGGCGGCCGGGCCGGGTCTGCGGCCTCACAGGCCGGCGCTGCGCACCGCCCCGTCGACCTTGCGGGCCGCGATCAGCACCGGATCCCACACCGGCGAGAACGGCGGTGCGTAGGACAGATCGACGTTGAGCAGCTCGTCCACGGTCATCTCGTTCCACAACGCCGTGGCGAAGACGTCGATCCGCTTGGCGGCCCCCTCACGCCCGATGATCTGCGCACCGAGCAACCGACCGGTCCCTCGCTCCGCCACCGCCTTGATGGTGATCGGGGTGGCATCCGGGTAGTAGTGCGCCCGGGTGGTGCCGGTGATGGTCCCCGCGACGGTCTCGAAGCCCGCTGCCGCCGCCGCGGCTTCGCCCAGTCCCGTTCGAGCGATCTCCACCTCGCAGACCTTGGTGACGGCGGTGCCGAGCACCCCCGGGAAGGCGCTGTAGGTGCCGCCGAGGTTCAGCCCCGCGATGCGACCCTGCTTGTTGGCGATGGTGCCGAGCGCGATCGAGACCGGCGAACGGGACACCCGGTGGAAGGTCTCCGCGCAGTCACCGGCCGACCACACCCCGTCGACCGGGGTGTGCTGACGCCGGTCGGTGACGATCCCGCGCGACGGGCCGATCGGGATCTGGGACTCACGGGCCAGGTCGCTGAAGGGCCGGGTCCCCGTCCCGAGCACCGCGATGTCCGCCTCCAGGGTGCCTGCTGCGGTCACGACACCACGGATCCAGCCGTCGGTACCGGTCTCGATCCCCTCCACGGCGACACCGAGGTGGAGGTGCATCCCCATGCGACGCATCGCGTCGGCGACGAGCTCCCCGACATCGGGATCGAGGGTGGACATCGGCTGGTCCGCCATCTCGACGACGTGGACCTCGAGGCCACGCAGCAACATGGCCTCGGCCATCTCGATACCGATGTAGCCGGCGCCGATGACCACGGCCCGCCGGGGGTCGCGTGCCTCCAGCGCATCGAGCACCCGCTGGCCATGATCGAGGGTCTGGACCCCGAAGACGCCCTCGGCATCGATGCCGGGCACCGGGGGACGCAGCGGGGTGGCACCGGTGGCGATCAGCAACTGGTCGTAGCCGTGGTCGGACTCCTCACCGGCATCGAGGTCGCGCACCGTGACGGTCCGCGCATCGGTGTCGATGGCGGTCACCTCGTGGCCGGTCCGCACGTCGATCGACTGCTTCTCGCGGAACACCTCGGGGGCACGAGCGACGAGCTCGTCCCGCTCGTCGATCAGCCCACCGATCCAGTAGGGGATGCCGCAGGCGGCGTAGGAGGTGTATTCCCCCCGCTCGAAGGCAAGGATCTGAAGTTCGTCCGGCCCCTTGAGCCGCCGGGCCTGTGAGGCGGCGGACATCCCCGCCGCATCGCCGCCGATGACGATCAAACGTTCCGCCACGTGGTGCTCCTCAGGTCGGTACCGACGTCAGCGGCCGACGGCTGCCCGACCGCTGCCTCAGGCAGCCTAGGAGCCCGGGACGGTGAACCCGGCAGTGGCGCCGGTGGTGGTCTCCAACGCCACCAGTTCGGTGAGCTCACCGGCATCGTCGGGCAACGTCCAGGTGAACCGCACGACGGTGTCGGGTGGGACCACGGTGCCGACCCGCCGGTCGTCGTGGCCGTGCGCCAGTGGCATCTGGTCATCGGCGTCCATGCCCGCACCGGGGGCACCCGTCCCCTCGGACGGCAACGTCGGGGTCACCATCGAGGCCTGGTCCTCGGACACGAGCAGGAACTCGGCCGGGCGGTCGGAGACGAGCTCGAAGGTCAACTTCTCTCCCGGCTCCGCGACGATCCGTTCCACGGAGAGGCCGTCGCTGAGCTCCACCGGCACGGTGCGGCCAGGCAGGAGGCTGCGCTGGAACTCCACACCGGCCAGCACCACGAGGGCGACCAGGCCCACGAAAGCCACCCGGAGCCCCCACGCCTCGACGTGCTCGCGAGGCGTCGGGCTCGCGGCACGCAGCCCCCGGAACTGCCGGAGCCTGAGCGAGTTGGTCACCACGAACACCGAGGAGAAGCCCATGGCGAAGGCGGCGACCATGGGGTTGAGGAACCCTGCCGCAGCCAGTGGGATCGCCGCGGTGTTGTAGCCGAACGCCCAGACCAGGTTGCCGCGGATCGTCCTGAGCGTCCGCCGCGACAGCGCGACCGCGTCGGCGGCGGCGCGCAGGTCTCCGGACACCAGCGTGACCTCGCCGGCCTCGATGGCCACGTCGGTGCCGGTGCCCATCGCGATGCCGAGATCAGCACGGGCCAGCGCCGGAGCGTCGTTGACGCCGTCACCGACCATGGCGACGAGGTGCCCCTCGTCCTGGAGCTCCCGGACGACCTGCTCCTTGTCCTGCGGGAGCACCTCGGCGATCACCTCGTCGATGCCGACCTCGTCCGCGACGGCTCGAGCGGTCGTGCGGTTGTCGCCCGTGACGAGCACGGTGGTCAGGCCGAGCTCCTGCAGCGCAGCGACGGCCTCACGGGAGTGCGGCTTGATCTGATCGGCGACCGCCAGCACGAGTTCCGCCGCCCCGGCACGACCGGCGAGTACCGCGGTCCGACCGGCCTGCTCCGTCGCGGTGCGGTGGACCTCCAGGTCCTCGGGGACCGTCCAGCCCCGCTCGGCGAACAGGCTGGCCCGGCCGACGAGGATCTCCTCGCCGTCGACCTGTCCGGTGACCCCGAGGCCCGGGAGCGCGCGGAAGGCCACGACCTCGGGCAGCGTGGTGGCGTCGAGGCGATCACGCAGTCCAGCGGCGATGGCGCGGGCGATCGGGTGCTCCGAGGCATCCTCCACGGCAGCGACAGCACCGAGCAGCTGCTGGTGCTCGGCAGCGCTGAGGCGACCCGCGACCTCGACGTCGGTCAGCGTCATCCGACCCTCGGTGACGGTGCCGGTCTTGTCCAGCAGCACGGTGTCGACCGTGCGCGTGGACTCGAGGACCTCCGCACCCTTGATCAGGACGCCGAGGGAGGCTCCGCGCCCCGTGCCGACCATGATCGCGGTCGGGGTCGCCAATCCCAGGGCGCAGGGGCAGGCGATCACCAGCACCGCGACCGCGCGGGTGATGGCGTCGGAGACGCCGAGGCCGGAGACGATCCAGAAGCCGAAGGTGGCCGCGGCGATCACCAGCACGATCGGGACGAAGACCGCCGAGACGCGGTCGACCAGCGCCTCGATCGGCGCCTTGCCGCCCTGGGCCTGGGCGACCAGGTCGACGATCTGGGCGAGCAGGGTCTGGTTGCCGACCGCCGTCAGCTCGACGATCAACCGGCCGGACTCGTTGACCGTGCCGCCGACGACCTCGTCGCCCTCGCCGACCTCGACGGGGACCGGCTCACCGGTGATCATCGAGGTGTCCACGGCGGAGCTGCCCGAGGTGACCACCCCGTCGCTCGGGATACGTTCACCGGGGCGGACCATGACCCGCATCCCGACCTCGAGCCGCTCGACGGGGAGCTCGGTGCCGTCCTCGAGGGTGGCGGTCTTGGCGCCGAGCTCGAGTAGGCGCTTGATGGCCTGGGAGGACCGGCCCTTGGCGCGATGCTCGAACACGCGCCCGAGGATGATGGCGGTGATGATGGCTGCGGCGGTCTCGAAGTAGACCTCGGGCAGGCCAGCCACGTTCAGCCGCATGCCCTCGTGGAAGGTGCCGGCACCGAGGAACAGCAGCGCCACCACCGACCAGCCGTAGGCCACCGAGGTCCCGAGCGAGACCAGCGTGTCCATCGTGACCTGACCGTGGCGCAGGTTCATGGCGGCGTTGCGGTGGAACTCCCGACCGCTGTAGAGCACGACCGGGGTCGTGAGCGCCCACACGACCCACTGCCAACCGGTGAACATCAGCGCGGGGACCATGGAGATCAGCACGGCCGGGACCGTGAACAGCGTGGCGATCGCCAGGTCGCGACGCAGGCGCACCCGGCGACGTTCGTAGGCCGCGTCGTCGTCGGGGACCTCGGGGACCTCGTAGCCGACCTTCTCGATCGCCGCCTTGAACTGCGCCGGATCGACCTTGGACGCGTCGTAGGTGACCGCGGCCCGGTGCGTGGCGAAGTTGACGTTGGCCTGCTCGACGCCGTCGAGCTTGCCGAGCGCCCGGGAGACCCGGTTCGAGCACGCCGCGCAGGTCATGCCGTCGACCGGCAGGACCAGACGGATGGTGCCGGCCGGCGCGGTGCTGGTGTCGGCGGTGGCGCTGGTCACGGGATCGGTGTCAGTGGGCACGCGGACCTCGGAGGGACGGCGGGGATGCGCTCGGTCCCGCGCACCGTACCGATACCCCCCAGGGGTAGCAAGAGAGGGGTAGCAAGAGCAGGCGCCGCGGTGGCGGCCCGATCCGGTCCTCAGCCGGTGCGGTGCAGCTCGGACACCAGGTGTTGGCTCTCGACCCCGGCGTAGGACATCCACAGCTCGGTGCGCAGCACGTCACCGGTGAGGACGAGGTCACGCCGGACGGCGTCGACCGGCTTGGCCGTCCCGGCGACCCCGATCACCGTGCTCACCAGACGCAGGCTGAGGACCCCGTCGGCATCCAGCTCGATCGCACCCTCTTGGACCTCCGTGAGCCCGAAGCTGTGGGCGAGGAGCAGCTCGACCCGGCCGGCAGCCGCCGGGCGCAGGAAGCCGTTCTCCGCGTGCATGGGGCGTCCCGAGGCCGGGTCGGAGGTGCGCTGGCTGTAGGCCAGGACCGGCCCACCCGAGGCCGTGAAGACGACCTGCTCGCGGTAGCGGAAGGGCTCCACGGTGGGGAAATCACCATCGCCCTCCCCCACGAAGGTGCCGACGAGGGGTGCCAGTGACGGATCGAGCCCGGGCGCGCTCATCAGCTGACCTCCACGAGGTCCACCACGAAGACCAGCGTCTCGTCCGGTCCGATCACCCCACCGGCGCCACGATCGCCGTAGGCCAGCTCGGGTGGGATCGTGATGACCCGCCGACCACCGACACGCATGCCCTCCACGCCCTGCTCCCACCCGGGGATGACGCGTCCGGCGCCCAGCTCGAACTCCAGCGGCTGGCCGCGTTCCCACGAGGCGTCGAACTCCCCGCCGTCGGACCAACGCACGCCGACGTACTGGACCGAGAGGAGATCACCCTGCGTGGCCTCTGCGGCGTCGCCGACGACCACGTCCTCGATCACGAGCTGTGTCGGCGGGGCGGTGCCGTCCGCCGGCACCAGGCCCTCGGTGACCGGCCGCTCGTCCAGATCCTGCGCCACGGCGTCCCCTTCTCGTTCGTCGCTCTCGATGACGGCGCTGCCGTCACCGCAGCCGGCCAGCAGGATGAGCCCGACGACGAGCACCGCCGGCGACGGTAGCAACCGACCGGACCTCGCACGTCTCACGTTCCCGACCTCCCAACCCGCCTCGACCTCGAGCACGCTCCGATGGCGGCGACGGCGACGGCAGGCGCGACGGTACCGGCGGCTGATGGACCGGTAGTGTGCCGGCGATGTTGCTCCCCGTGCTCGGCATCGTGCTCGGTCTCGCGCTGCTCACCGTGGCCGCGGACCAGTTCGTCGTCGGTGCGACCCGGATCGCGGCCCGGCTGCGCGTCTCGACCGTGGTGATCGGTGCCGTGGTCATCGGCTTCGGCACCAGCGCGCCGGAACTGGTCGTCTCCGTGCTCGCCGGCCTGCAGGGCTCGCTCGACCTGGCCGTCGGCAACATCGTCGGCTCCAACGTCGCCAACCTGACCCTGGTGCTGGGTGTCGCCGCGCTGATCGCGCCCGTGGCCGTGAGCTCGCCCGTGCTCCGGCGCGAGGCACCGCTCTCGCTCGGCCTGGTCCTGCTCCTCGGGCTGCTGCTGCAGTCGGGCACGTTGACGCGTCTCGACGGCGCGCTGCTGTTCGGTGGGCTGGTCATCGCCCTGTCGATCACCCTGTGGTCCGCGCGGCGCTCGAGCGGTGTCGCGGCACTGCCCACAGCGGACGTGGTACAGGAGTTCCTCCAGGAGGGCAGCCACCTCTCACTGCCGCGTGAGTCGGTCAGGACCCTGCTCGGGCTGGTCGGCACCCTCGGGGCGGCGCAGCTCCTGGTGGTCTCGGCCTCCACGGTGGCGCGCGAACTCGGGCTCAGTGAGGCGTTCATCGGACTCACCGTCGTCGCGATCGGGACCTCGCTGCCCGAACTGGCGACGGCCGTGCAGGCCGCTCGTCGGCAGGAGACGGACCTGCTGATCGGCAACCTGTTGGGCAGCAACCTGTTCAACAGCGGAGCGGTCGCGGCCGCAGCCGCGTTCTCGGGTGCCGGGCAGACACTCGGCCCCTCCATCACGGGCCTGGGCACGGCGCTCATGGTGGGGGTGGCGGCGCTGGCCACGGTGTTCATGGCCACCGGCCGTCAGGTGCACCGCATCGAGGCCCTCGTCCTTCTCGCGCTGTACGTCGGCACCCTGCCGCTGCTCGCCGGCTGATGCCGTCCCCGGACGGCACCGGAACCCGGCCCCCACCGGGTCGCCCGATCGTGACGCACACCCGGTTCGATCCCGATCGGTTGCGCGCACGGCTCCGTGCCAGAGGCGAGCGGGTGAGCGTGGTGCTACCGGCCCGCAACGAGGCGGCCACGGTCGGCGAGGTGGTCGGCACGATCCGTTCGACGCTCGTCGAGAGGATCGGCCTGGTGGACGAGCTCCTGGTCGTCGACGCCGACTCCGAGGACGGCACCGCCGAGGTGGCGCGCGCCGCCGGTGCCCGGGTGGTCCGGCAGGCCGAGGTGCTCCCCCACCTCGGCAGCTCGGCTGGCAAGGGCGAGGCCATGTGGAAAGGCCTCGCGGCGGCACGAGGTGAGGTGCTGATCTACCTCGACGCCGACATCGTGGACATCGGCCCGAGGTTCGTGGTCGGGCTGCTGGGACCGCTGCTGGACGACACGGGGGTCCAGCTCACCAAGGCCGTCTACGACCGGCCCCTGGCGCTCGGGGGCCAGGTGCAGGCCGCGGGCGGAGGCCGGGTCACCGAACTGCTGGCACGCCCGGCTCTGGCGCTGTGGTTCCCAGCCCTGGCGGGGATGGCCCAACCGCTGTCTGGCGAGATCGGCGCCCGCCGGAGCCTGCTCGAGACGCTGCCCTTCGTCCGGGGCTACGGCGTCGAGGTCGCGATGCTCATCGACGTCGTCGAGCGGTACGGCATCGATGCGATCGCCCAGGTCGACCTCGGCCGACGCACCCACGACCACCAGAGCCTGCCGGCCCTGGGGCGCATGGCCGCTGAGTTGCTCCAGGTGCTGGCGGATCGGCGCACCGACGGCGGGGCCGAGCTGCCCTCGGAGCTGGTGCTGTGGCAGCCCGTCCGGGACGGCACCGGCCGGCTCGACCTCGAACCCGCCGTCATCGGCGCGGCGCAACGGCCTCCGCTGCGCGACATCGCGCCGGACTGAGGCCGCGCCCGGCGGCCGGCGCCCGGGCCGGGCCCGGGCCGCCGGCCCTGACCTCACCCGCGGGCCACCGCTACCGTGCCGTGCGACGGTTCGCCGGGGCGCCCGGCTGCGCGCTCGGCAGCGGGCGCGTACCTCGGCAATGAGCACGCAGCGCAACGGTCGCGACGGGCTGCCAGCGAGGCCGCTGCGCTCGGCGTCGGGAGGGGGTCGGCATGGCCGAGGAGCGAGCCACGGTCCTGGTCGTCGAGGACGAGCCGGACATCCTGGTGCTCTGCCGCGTCAGCCTGGCGTTCGAGGGCTACGAGGTGGTCGAGGCACGTGACGGCGAGGAGGCGATGGCACGCCTGCGTACGACACCACCGGACGTCGTCGTGCTCGACGTCATGCTGCCGCGGATGGACGGCTGGCAGGTCCTCAGCGCCATCAAGTCGGATGCGGACCTCAAGGACCTCCCCGTCGTGCTCCTGACAGGCAGGGCGAAGGAGCAGGATCAGTACCTCGGCTGGACCCGTGGGGCGGCCGACCACCTCGCCAAACCCTTCTCGCCACTGGCCCTGTGGCAGGTCCTCGAGGACGTGCTCGGCACGACCCCTCAGGAGGAGGAAGACCGACGTCGCCTCATCCTCGAGCGGCTGCCGTCGCTCGACGACTGACCCGGCCCCGGCTCGGCTGCAGCAGCCATGCGAGCGCCGCCGGGTGGCAGCAGCGGCTCAGCCCGGCGGCAGCGGCTCAGCCGCGGTCGGCGCCGACCACGACGTGGACCATCACCGACTCGGACAGGTTGCCCGGCTGCTGGCGCACCTCGCCGGCACCGATGTCCTCGGCGACCTGCTGGCCGGCGGCCTGGCTGCCCGAGGTCCACAGCACCGTCGTGACCTCGTAGCGCAGCGCCGGGTTCTGGGCGATGATCCGGTAGCCGACGTCGGCGAGCTCGGCGGCGACGGTGGCTGCCGCTGCGCCCCCGTCGGCCTGGTACCCATCGAGCACCTGCACGGTGACCGTCGACGGATCGATCCGGTCCGGTTCGGGTTCGGGCTCGGGCTCCGGTTCCGGCTCGGGCTCCGGTTCCGGCTCGGGTTCGGGCTCGGGTTCCGGTTCCGGCTCGGGCTCCGGTTCCGGCTCGGGTTCCGGCTCGGGCTCGGGCTCGGGTTCCGGTTCGGGCTCGGGTTCCGGCTCGGGCTCGGGCTCGGGTTCCGGTTCGGGCTCGGGCTCCGGTTCCTGGTCAGGCTCGGAGCCAGCGCCGTCCTCGGTCGTCTCCTCGCCATCGGGGCCGTCAGCGATGACCAGCGGATCGTCACCGATGCGGCCGAGTCCGTAGAACAGCGCGGCCGAGGCACCAACGATCAGTGCCGCGATACCGAGGACACGCAGCACCAACGGCACCAGGGCTGCAGGTGCATGCTCCTCGTTGTCGACGTCGCCAGCGTTCACGACGCCGTCACCGTGCGCCGACACCGACGCGGCGGGCCGCGCGCTGCCGTTGCCGCTGCGCCCGTAGTCGGCGCAGTCGCTTGACGAGCATGGGGTCGTGGGCGAGCGCCACCTCGTCGTCGATGATGCGGTTGAGCAGCTGGTAGTAGCGCGTCGGTGAGAGGTCGAAGTGCTCCCTGACGGCCTCCTCCTTGTTGCCGGCGTGCTTCCACCACTCACGCTCGAAGGTCAGGATCTGCGCATCACGCTCGGAGATCGCTGGCTGGGTGGTCGCCGACATGGAGGTCCTCCTCTGGTCCGGGTGCGATGTTCGCAGACGAACCACATCGGTGCAACTACATCGAGGTGGTCGTTCGTCTGGCTCGCCCGTACCCCGCCGCGTAGCATCGCGAGCAACGCCGAGGTAGCTCAGTCCGGCAGAGCATCCGCCTTGTAAGCGGACGGTCAGGGGTTCGAATCCCCTCCTCGGCTCCGGACCGACCCAGCAACGGCTTCGATCACGCTCCGCTCCAACGGACAGGCTGCCACCGTGCCCACCGTCTCCGACCGCACCCCGCTCGGGACACCACTGCCCGACGTCACCCTCACCGACAACGATGGCGTCGAGCACCGACTCCACGACCTGGCGGGGACCGCGCCGGTGCTGGTGGCGTTCCTCGCCAACCACTGCCCCTACGTCGTGCACATCGAGAGCGCCTTCGGCGAGGTGACCGCCGAACTGGTGGAGCAGGGCCTGCAGGTGATCGGGGTGAGCAGCAACGACGCTGCCACGTACCCACAGGACGGCCCGGACGGCATGCGGGCACAGGCCGAGCGCGCCGCCTGGCGGTTCCCGTACCTGCGGGACCCGGACCAGAGCGCGGCGCGGGCGATCGGGGCGGCGTGTACCCCGGAGCTGTTCCTGTTCGACACCCGGCAACACCTCGCCTACCGCGGCGCCTTCGACGGATCGACCCCCGGTAACGGGGTCCCGCTGACGGGGGCGGACCTGCGTGCCGCCGCCACGGCGGTCCTGGCGGGCGCGCCCGTCCCAGGGGACCAGCGCCCCGCCATGGGATGTGGCATCAAGTGGGCTCGGGGGCAGGCCCCGGCCTGAGCGGGGCCTGCAGCCATCGATGGGTCGGGGTCGCGGTGCCGAGCCCGTCCGGCTCCTCGAAGGCGACCGGCGGCGCGATCGGTGCGCTGGCGACCACCGACAGCAGGAACCGGCCTGCTCGACGCCACCAGCCCGGGAACACCCCACCCTCGGCCGGCTGCACCGACAACGCCGACCACCCCGCCACCACCTCGTCGTCCAACCGGACCTCGACGCTGCGCGTGTCGCGCCTGAGCCCGGTCTCCAGCACCTTCAACGCGCTCTCCTTCGCGCTCCAGATCAGGTTGGCGGTCAGGTCGTGCACGGGGGCAGCAGCCACGATCTGCTGCTCCAGCGGGGTCAGGTAGCTGGCCACGAAGCCTTTCGACCGCTCCTCGATCAGCTCGAGGTCGCAGCCGATCGCGAGCCCGGCGGTGGCGGTGAGCACGCAGACCGCCCGGTCCGCACGGTCGGTGGACGACATCGCCAGACCCGCTGGCTGGCCGTCCACGAAGGGAGCCGGCGCACCACTCGGGCGGTGCCGCACCTCGATCCGGCGCAGCGCGTACGGATCGTCAGGCGGCAGGCCGACGGCGTGGGCGATCGCCTGCTTGGCCGCGGCTCGGGAGACCAGGAACTCGCTCGAACGCTTCGCGTAGCGCATCCGTTGGAGCCGCTCGATCTCGATCGCCGACAACCATGCCTGCCCCTCGGGGACGTGGTCCAGACCCCGAGACAGCCACCGCACCCCGTGGGTCATGGCTCAGCCACCCGGTGCCCGGGTGGAGGTAGCGGTGACCCTGGCCGGGCCGCTGGGCTCGCCGGTGCCCGCATCGGTGTCGGTCCCGGCGGCCGACGTCGCGCCGGTCGGAGCGGCGCCGAGGTAGCGCCCGTGCCACTCCAGGACCGCCTCGAAGCGCTCGACGCGGTGCTTGGGCGTCCCCGAGCGCGACAACTCGTGCCCCTCATCGGGGAACCGCACCATCTCGGCGGCCACCCCCGCATGGAGCAACCCTGAGAAGAACTGCTCGCCCTGCTCGGGCGGACAACGCCAGTCGGCGTCGCTGTGCAGCACCAGCGTCGGGGTCGTGATGCGGGAGGTCGTCCAGACCGGGCTGGCCGCGGCGTAAGCCGCTCGCCCCTCGAGCAGCGAGACCGCCAGGAACATGCGGTCGAAGTACGGCCCGATATCCGAGGTGCCGATGAAGGACTCCCACTGCAACAGCCCCCGCTCGACGATCGCCGAGCGGTACCGGTCGGTCCGCGCGAGCAGCCGCGCCGTGGCGTAGCCGCCGTAGGAGCCGCCCATGATGCCGACGCGGGCCGGATCCGCCTGCGGGTACCGCGCACAGGTCGCAGCGACGACCGCTTCGAGGTCGAGCGTGTCGACACTGTCCTCCTCCACCCACGCTCCGACCACCGCCCGTGCCCACTCGGTGCCCCGTCCCGACGAACCTCGTGGGTTGGTGCCGACCGCGAGGTAGCCCGCACCGGCCTCGACCTGGAACTCGTCGAAGAAGTGCTCCCCATACTGGGCCGTCGGCCCGCCGTGGATGTTGAACAGCACGGGCACGCTGCCGGGTGCCGCGGCGTCGAACCCGTCTGGCAGGGTCGCCCAGACATCGAGCTCGACACCGTCGCGCTCGAAGGTGAAGCGCTCCGTGGGACCCACCTCGACCTGGGCCCGGAACCGGTGGGTCAGATCCGTGACACAGCGTTCGCGGCCCTCCGTCGATCGGTAGAGCTCCCCGGGGCTGCCCGGGTCGGTGGCGGTGAACACCACCACCTCGGCGTCGTCGGACACCCCGAACCCGGTGACAGCGCGCGGGCCACCGACCACCTCGGTGACCTCCGGCGGCTGATCATCCTCGGGGTCGAACCCGGCCAGGTGGACGTGGACGATGCCGGTGGTCCCGCGTCCCTCGAGGGCGGTCAGGAAGCCATCGTGGACGAAGCGCGGGCCGATCGTCACCAGACCGGGGGAGCCGGGTTGCACGTCGCGATCGAGATGGGCGGTGAGCGGGATGAGCCGCGCGCCGGCCGGATCCTGCGGTCGGCTGCTGACCGCGGCGCCGGCCTCCCCCCCGCCGGCGTCCCCCCCGCCGGCATCCCCCCCATCGGTACCGGGGTCGCGGGCGAGCAGCCAGATCGCGGGCGTGCCCGGCCAGTCGAAGGGATCACGCAGCCCGGTGACGAACACCCGCCCCTGTCGGTCGTAGCGCACATCCGTCCACATGCCTGGCGGCGTGAGCGGGACGCGCGCCACCTGGACGGCCGGGCGGGGCTCGCTCGCCCCGTCAGCGAACGGGGTGGCAGAGGGCGTGGTGGACAGCTGCTCCGCGTCCGCCCCGTCAGCGGGCGAGGTGACCGACGACCTCGGCGGGACGCTCAGGGCGAACACCTGGGAGTGCGGTTCGGTCTGCGGCCAATCATCGGGGTCCGACAGGTAGGCGATCGAGGTGCCGTCGGGGTGCCAGACGGGCGAGCTGACGTCCCGCGGCCCGGTGTCGAGCTCGACGGCGCGACGGTCCCCGGTCGCCGGGACGAGGTGGAGCCGGGCCGTGCGATCGTGGATCCACCCGCCGCCGTCGGTGCGGTAGGGCAGCCGTGTGAGGCGCCGCGGCCGTCGCCGGCGTTCCTCCTCGTCGAGATCAGCGACCTCGGGGTGCCAGACGGCTGCGACCACGACCAGCTGCGTCGAGTCCGGCGCCCAGGCCAGATCGGACACCCCCAGGGGAAGCTCGGTACGCCGCTGCGCTTCGCCACCGTCAGCTGGCATCACGTGGACCTGTGGGTGCTGGCCCTCGCCCGTGCCGGTCCGCAGGAACGCGAGCCACCGGCCATCTGGCGACCACCGCGGTGCGGTGTCCGAGGGGCCGTGCGTGAACCGACGTGTGCCCGCGCGGTCGTGCAGGTGGATCGTGCGCACGTACCGGTCCTCACCGACGTCGATCTCCGTCAGGACGTAGGCGGTACGCAGACCATCGGGATGCAGCTGCGGGTCACCGGGAACGGCGAGGTGCTCGAGGTCGCTCGGTTGCACGGGCGGCACTCCGATCGGTGCGGCGGGGTCGGACGCGAGGACGACGACGCTAGTGCGCCGTCCCTCTGGACAGGGCCGCCAGGGCGGCCGTCACGATGTGCCCCGTCGTCAGCTCGAAAGCCCCGTAGAGGTCGTCGATCCGCCCGGACTGCCCGAACGCATCCACACCGAGCGGGACGACCGCGGCGCCGGTGACGGAGCCGAGCCAGGCCATGGCGTGTGAAGCCGCATCGTGGACGGTCACGATCGGGACGCACGTGCGGCCGCCGGCCAACAGATCATCCACATGGGAGCGCCCCGGCTCGTGAGCACCACGCACCCCGCGCCGCAGCGCCGCCCGCCAACCCCGGTACAGACGGGTGAGCGAGGTGACGTCGACCACCTCTGCGCGCACGCCCTCGTCGGTGAGCTCCGCCTGGGCCGCGACGACCTCCGGCAGGACCGCACCGCAGGCGACCAGGCGGACCAGCGGCCCGTCGACCTCGTCAGGGGCCGGCGCCGGCACCAGGACGTAGCCGCCGGCGAGCACCTGTCGGCGCAGTTCCTGGGCGCCGAGCCGGTCGCGCGCGGCCTCGAAGGGCGCCTGCTCGATGGGTCGGGTCGTGAGCCGGAGGTAGAGGGACTCATCGGGACCGTCCGGGTCGGCGATCCGGGCCAGGCCATCGCACAGCAGCCAGTCGAGCGCGCCGGCGTACGCCGGCTCGGCGAGCACCAGACCAGGCAACTCCACCCCGATCGAAGGGGTGATCGTCGACTGGTGGGCCCCGCCCTCAGGCGCCAGGCTGACCCCGGACGGGGTGCCCACCACCACGAAGCGCGACCCCGAGTACACCCCGTGGATCAACGCATCCAGCCCGCGGCACACGAACGGGTCGTACAGGGTGCCGATCGGCAGCATCCGGTGGCCACTGTGCTCCCAGGCCAGACCGAACGCCTCCAAGGCGGAGAAGAGGTTCATCTCGCTGATGCCGAGCTCGAGGTGCTGGCCGGACCGGGACCGTTCCCACCGCAGCAGCGCCGTGCCGCCGCCCGCGTCGGCCACCAGGGCGGCATCCTCGCTGGGCTCGTGCAGCGGGTCGAACACCCCGGCCGCGTTGATCCAGCCACCCAACCCCGTGGACACCGCGACATCGGGGGCCAGCGTGACCAGGGCTGGCCGCACCGCCTCATCGCGACCGAGGCCGACCACCAGCCGACCGAAGGTCTCCTGGGTGCTCACGCGGGGACGTCGTGGCAGGTCGATCTGCGTCGGTACCGGGACCGGCGGCGGGTTCGGGCGAGGCTCGCGCCGCAGCCGCTGCGCCGTCGCGGCACACCGTCGGCCCGCCTCGGAGTCCGGCGGGAAGGCCGCCCACTCAGAGGTGGCATCGAGACCGTTGGCAGCCCGGAGCTCGTCGATCGCGCCGGCCGGCAGGAGCGCGCTGTGGTTGCGAGGATCGCCGGCCATCGGCGTGCGCCACCCCTTGATCGTGTAGGCGAACACCACGCTCGGGCGGTCGCTGACGGCGTCGGCCTCGCGGTACCGGGCGAGCAGCTCGCCCAGATCGTGGCCACCCAGATCGAGGACCACGCCCACCTCGGTGTCGCTGAGTGCGTCGAGAGCCCGCCGGACACCTGCGTCCGGCTCCGGACCGAGGAACCGCTCGCGGAGCGCCGTGGGATCGTCCGCGAGCGAGAACAGGGACTGGTAGCGCTCGTTGGACATCGCGTCGATGTGGCGGCGCAGAGCCTCGCCGCCGTCACGGGCGAACACCGACTGCAGCCGTTGGCCGTACTTCGCCTCGGTGACGTGCCAGCCGTTGTCGGCGAAGGCGCGTTCGAGCCGGCCCGCCTGCACACCCGGGACGACGCGGTCCAGGGACTGGCGGTTGAGGTCGACCACCCACAGCACGTCGGCCAGGCCCGCGGTGGCGGGGTCGCCGATCGCTTCCCACACGTTGCCCTCGTCGAGCTCCGCATCGCCGAGCAGAGCGATGCAGCGCCCTCGCGGCACCTGCTGGCCGTGGTGGGCGGCGAGGTAGCGACGTGCCAGCGCGGCGAACAGCGGCGCCGTCGCTCCGAGGCCGACCGAGCCGGTGGAGAAGTCGATCCGGCCCTCGTCCTTGGTGCGGCTCGGGTACGCCTGGAGCCCACCGAAGCTGCGGAGCTGCGTGAGCTGGTCCGCCTCCAGCTCCCCGAGCAGGTAACGGATCGCGTGGAAGACGGGTGAGGCGTGGGGCTTGACCGCCACCAGGTCCTCGGCGGTGAGGTGACCGAACCACAGCGCGGTCATCAGGGTGACCATCGAGGTGGAGGAGGCCTGGTGCCCGCCCACCTTGATGCCGCCGGCGTCACCTCGCTCCCGGTTGGCGTGGTCGACCATGCGCACGGCCAACCAGTGGACCCGCCGCTGGATCGTGTCGAGGGTCTCAAGGTCGACCGCGAGGTGGTCGGTCGGGGCGTCCTCCGGCGACGGGCCCCCGCCCCCCGAGGGCTCGGACTGGCCGGGCTCGCAGTGACCGGGCTCGCAGTGACCGGGCTCGCGGTGACCGGGCTCGCAGTGACCGGAGCCGGCACTCACGTGCGCGACCCACTCGCCACGGCACCGGCTGCAGTCGGCCGGCTGGCCGCGTGCGCCGCGGCCTCGCGGGGTCGTGGCCTCCAGCCGCGCACGGCGGCATCGACGCCGAGGCCGGTGGCCCGTTCGATGGCCTGGTCGAGGTCCGCCCACAGGTCGTCCACATCCTCGATACCGACCGAGACGCGCAGCAGTCCCGGGCTCACCCCGCTGCTGGCCAACGCCCTCGGGTCGACGACCCGGTGGGTCAGACCGGCGGGGTGCTCGATCAACGTGTCGTTGGCGCCGAGGCTCACCGCCGGTGTCAGCAGCCGCACCGTCTCCATCACGGTGCCCGCCGCCGCGTGCCCTCCGGCCACCTCGAAGGTCAGCAGGCTCCCGGGACCCTCCATCTGCCGGAGCACGATGCCGGCCTGGTCACAGCTGGGCAGGCTCGGGTGGCAGACCCGCAGGACGCCAGGATGGGTCCGGAGCCGGCGAGCGAGCTCGATCGCGTTCGCCTGGGCCGCCCGGACCCGCAGTGCCAGCGTCTGCAGGCTGCGGTGCAGCAGCGCCGCGGCCTGGGGGTCGAGCAGCGCGCCGGTGGCGATCCTGACCTGCCGCAGGGCCCTGGCCCGCTCCTCCGTGGTCGCGACGACCCCCGCGATCACGTCACCGTGCCCGCCCAGGGCTTTCGTCGCGCTGTGCAGCGCCCAGCTGGCGCCCAGCGTCAACGGCCGCTGCAGGATCGGGGTGGCGAAGGTGTTGTCGACCAGGACGGGAACCTCGCCCGCCTGCGCGACCACGTCGCGCAGATCCACCAGCGACAGGGTCGGGTTGCCCGGGGTCTCCACGATGACCAGCACCGTGTCGTCCTCGATGGCATCGGCGACGCCCTCGGGCCTCGCCCACGTGGTCCTCACGTGCAGCAGACCGCTGGCCAACAGGTGATCCGTCCCACCGTAGAGCGGTCGGATGGCCACCACGTGCCGGCCGATCGCGCCGGCGGCCAGCAGCGTGGCCGTGATCGCAGCCATGCCCGACCCGAAGGCCACAGCTGCCTCGGCCCGCTCGAGGTCGGCGATCGCCTGCTCCCAGCGGGCAACGGTCGGGTTGTGCAGCCGCCCGTAGACCGATGAGTGCCGCGGGACCCCACCCCCCTCGGCCATCTGGTCGAGATCCTCGGTGCCCTCCGCGAGGGTGCGGATCGGATAGGTCGTCGATCGGTCGAGGGGCGGCGCGTGGACCCCCAACGCGCGCAACTCGTGCCGACCGCCGTGCACGACCCGGGTGTCGATGCCTGCCATGACGTCGTCTCCCCCCTCGAGCCGGGCCGGCGCTGCCCGGCGTGAGCGTGCACGTGACCTCGACGGCCCTGTGGTGCGACCTACGGCGCCACGTTGCGCCGTAGGCTGAGTATCCTTCGCGACCGCTCTTCGGGGCAAACGGAAACTTCCCGGGAACGCTTTCCAGTCCCGCATCCCGGAGGAACTGCGGCGCATCGGTGTCGGCAGTGCGCCTGGATCGCTGGTGCAGCCGGCGCCGACCGCCGCCGC
>JAWLDJ010000032.1:20064-22349 GCA_041686695.1 Nitriliruptoraceae bacterium | reverse complement strand
GCGGCCACCACGGCGACCGCGCCGTGGCCGCACCGGCCCGTACACCGGGCGTCCGGTGCCGGGCGACGGAACCCCGGCTACGGCTCAGGCGGTCCTCAGCCACCCGTGCCAAGCTGGTGTCATGCGGATCCTGGTGGTGGAAGACGACCGATCAGTGCGTGATGCGCTCGACCGTGCCCTGCGCGCTCAGGGCTTCGAGGTGGTGACCGCCGGCGACGGGCTGACGGCGCTGCGCGCGGTCACCGAGCACGACCCCGACCTCGTCGTGCTGGACCTCGGGCTGCCCGGCATGGACGGGCTGGCCGTGTGCCGTCGGCTGCGCGCCGACGCGGATGACCGCCCCGTGCTCGTGCTCACCGCGCGGGACGGCGTCGATGATCGCGTCACCGGGCTGGATGTCGGTGCCGACGACTACCTCGTCAAACCCTTCGCGCTCGAGGAACTGCTGGCGCGCATCCGCGCCCTGCTGCGGCGGGTCACCGTCACGCCGGACCGGCGCCTGCGCGTGGGCGACCTGACGATCGACCCGGCCACCCGTGAGGTGTGGCGTGGGGATCGCGGCCTCGTGCTCACCGATCTCGAGTTCCGGTTGTTGGGCCACCTCGCCGAGCATCCCCGCATCGTCCTGCGGCACGAGGCCCTGCTCGACGCCGTGTGGGGATCCGAGGACCTGACGACGAAGAACACCTTGGAGGTGTACGTCGGGTACCTGCGCCGCAAGCTCGAGGCTGACGGCGAGCCACGGATGCTGCACACGGTCCGCGGCGTCGGCTACGTCCTGCGACCGCCGCGGTGACCCTCCGCCGGCGCGCCGCGATCCGGACCACCGTGGTGATGGTCCTGGCCGTCGTGCTGGTGCTGGTGGTCGCCCGCCAGGTCGCGAGCAACGCCCTGCTGGCCGCGATCGACGACGATCTGCGCACCCTCGCCGAGGTGGCACCTGCGGCCGTGGGACCCGCGGCCATGGAAGGCACGGGACCCGACACCAGCGACCCCAACGGCCCCGGTGGCCCCGGTGGCCCCGACGAGGACAGCCCACGTCGTCGCAGGTCGCTCAACGAGCTGCGACGGCTCGTGCCACCCGGCAGTCGCCGCATCACGGCGCTGCTCGGCATCGACGGGCCCCTGCAGGTGCTGGCAGCCGACGGTACGCCGACCGCGGCCACCGAACCGGCGCTGCCGGTGACCTCCACCGCGAACGAGGTTGCCCGGGGTGGGGCCGGCGCCGCGTTCGAGACCGTCACGGTCCAGGGCGCACCGGTGCGGCTGCTCACGGTCCCGCTGCCGGGGGGCGGCGCCGTGCAGCTCGGGCGGAGCCTCGCCGAGGTCGAGGCCACCCTGACACAGCTGACGACCCGGCTGCTGGTGATCGGCGGGCTGCTCGCCGTCGGGGCCGCGGCGGCGTCGCTGCTGGTGGCCGACCGGCTCGTGCGGCCCGTCGGCGCGCTCACCGCCACCGCCGAGCACGTCGCCCGCACCCAGCAGCTCGACACCCGCATCGCCCCGGAGGGCGACGACGAGCTGGCCCGCCTCGGGCGGGCCTTCGACCGCATGCTGGTGCGCCTGGAGGAGGCCCGGGCCGCGCAGACCCAGTTGATCGCCGATGCCTCCCACGAGCTGCGCACGCCACTGACGAGCCTGCGGACCAACATCGACCTGCTGCGCTCCGGAGCGCGGCTCGGGACCGAGGACCAGGCCGAGCTGCTGGCCGATCTCGACGAGCAGCTGACCGAGTTCGGCCACCTCGTCGACGGGCTCGTCGAGCTGGCCAGAGGCGAGCAGGCACCTGCCGAGCTGGCCCCGATCCACCTCGACGTCCTGGTGGACGAGGTCGTCGCTGCCGCCCGGCGGGACCACCCCGCCGCACGCTTCACGGTCCAGGCCACCCCGATCGTGGTCGCCGGCGATGAGCGGCGGCTGGGTCGAGCGGTGCGGGCCGTGGTCGACAACGCGGTCGTCCACGGAGGCGGCGACGTCGAGGTGGCAGTGACCCGGACCCCGCTTCAGGCGCGCATCACGGTGCGCGACCACGGCCCGGGGATCGATCCGCAGGACCGGGCCCGGGTGCTCGGGCGGTTCTACCGCTCGGCGGCGGCACGTTCGCGGCCGGGGTCCGGGCTGGGACTGGCCATCACCGAGCAAGCGGTGCGGACCCACGGCGGCAGCATCGAGCTCCAGGACACCCCGGGGGGTGGCGCCACCGTCGTGCTACGCCTGCCGGCGGGCCCGGATCGACCGGCCCGGGTCGGTGGCCGGGACGGCTGGGTCGGTGGCCGGGACGGCTG
>JAWLDJ010000032.1:18551-19964 GCA_041686695.1 Nitriliruptoraceae bacterium | reverse complement strand
GGGTCGGTGGCCGGGACGGCTGGGT
Source organism: Nitriliruptoraceae bacterium (assembly GCA_041686695.1). GTDB lineage: Bacteria > Actinomycetota > Nitriliruptoria > Nitriliruptorales > Nitriliruptoraceae > T1Sed10-7. The sequence continues at coordinate 19,939 of JAWLDJ010000032.1, read as the reverse complement.
CGGTGGCCGGGACGGCTGAGCCGCCGCGCCCGGGCTACGGTCGTGGGATGACCGGGACCTTCCTCAACGCGAGCACGATCGTCCTGGGCGCTGGCGTCGGAACGCTGCTGGGAGGCCGCCTGTCCTCGGGGGTGCGCGGCACGGTCACCGACACGCTCGGCATCTTCGTGCTGGTACTCGGCGCCAGTGATGCCCTCACGACCTTCGGTGACGAGCTGTCCACGGCGTTGGGCTCAGCTGCGGTCCTGGTGATCCTCGCCTCGCTGCTGGTGGGCGGGATGATCGGTGAGGTGATCGACCTCGAAGGGGGGCTGCACCGCCTCGGGACCTGGCTCCGCGCCAGGGTCGTCGGTGACGCTGACGAACCGGCGACCGTCGAGCCCGGCGCCGACCCCCCGGCACCGGACGGGGTCAGCGAGCCGATCCACGACCCCCGCCGGCTCTTCGTCGAGGGCTTCGTCGTCACGAGCCTGATCGTGTGCGTCGGGCCGCTGGCGATCCTGGGGTCGCTCGAGGACGGGCTGACGGACGGGTTCGAGCTGCTGGCCGTGAAGTCCATGTTGGACGGGTCCGCGGCGCTGGCGTTCGCCTCCGTGCTCGGCATCGGCGTCGCCTTCGCTGCGCTCCCTCTGCTGGTGCTGCAAGGCGCGATCACGCTGGCGGCCAGCGCGCTGCAGAGCGTCCTCACCCCGCCGATGCTGGCCGGTCTGACCGCGACCGGCGGGTTCCTGGTGATGGCGATCGGCGTCCGCCTGCTGGAGGTGCGTCCGATCCGGGTCGCGAACCTGCTGCCGAGCCTGGTGCTGGCACCGCTGGTGATCGGCCTGTGGCCCTGAGCGACATCCCGGCGGGAGCCTCGTCGGGAACGCGAAGCGGCGTGCGCGGACGGAACTCAGCCGGCGCTCAGGGTCGGGACCGATGCTGTGATCAGCGTCGCAGCGAGCTCCCTCGCTCCCCACCCGAAGCGACGCTCACGACAGGAGAGACCACGATGCGAACGACACCGAGGAGCAGGAGGTGGTCCCTGCTGGGTGCGGCCGCCGCCCTGGCCAGCGCCGCCTTCGCCCTCCCCGCCCTCGCCCAGGGTCCGGAGGAGGCTCCGGCCACCGCGCGACCCGACTGGGCCGGCAGCGGCGAGCAGGGTGAACGCCACGGCGAGGTGGTCGCCGAGCTCGAAGGCCTCGACAGCGATGCCGTGATCGAGCGGCTCGCCGAACGGCACGCCGAACGCACGGACGAGCGTGCGGCCGAACGCGAAGGCATGCCCGCCGAACGCGCGGCGGAGCGCGCCGAGCGGCACGCCGAGGTGGTCGCCGAGCTCGAAGGCCTCGAGGGCGAGGAACTCTCCGAGAAGCTCGAGGAGCTCCACGCCGAGCGACAGGCCTTCC
>JAWLDJ010000032.1:13319-18451 GCA_041686695.1 Nitriliruptoraceae bacterium | reverse complement strand
GCCGGCCGCGGGTTCGGTCCGGGTATGGGGGCGGACGAGGACTGACCACTAGCCTGCCGGTGAGGCGCGATGACGGGATGCGGCCCACGCATCCGGGCTCGCGGCGACCGACCCGGCTGGCGGGGACCTTGGCCCCTCGCCGCCGGCTGTCGTCGCCGCGATGCTCGTCGCAGGTCATCGCGATCAGGAGGACACCATGCTCGGCGTCAGCCTCAGCGATCCGATCGGCGCGCTGATGGGCAACCCCGTCGCCACGATCCGACCGACCGCGACCCTGCGCGAGGCGGCGCATGCCCTGGCCGCCGACGCGGTCGGGTTGCTCGTCGTCGTCGACGCACGCGGTGTGCGGGGTGTGTTCTCCGAGCGCGACGTGGTGAACGCCATCGCCGACGACGTGGACCTCGACGACTCACGGGTGCGTGACTACGCCACCTCGGACGTCGTTCAGGTCGAGGAGTCCAGGACGATCCTCGAGGCCGCCGCGACGATGAGCGAGGCACAGGTGCGCCACCTGGCGGTCGCCCGGGCAGGGGTCGTCACCGGGGTGGTCTCCATGCGCGATGTGGTCGCGGTGCTGCTCGAGGAACGCCGCATCGAGACCGGCACCTGACCGACGCAGCCCGCACGACGGAGCGCCGGACCCGGCTCACCGAGCGCGGATCTCAGCCCACCGGGAGCGGGGCTGAGGTGTCGCTGCTCGGATCGACACCGCTGGGGCTGCCGTGGCGCGCCCGGTCGAAGCGGTCCCACAGCGACAGCATGCTGGGCAGGACGAGGATCGACGCGACGACGGAGAAGGCGATCGCGTACACGATCACGTAGCCGAGCTGCTCGAAGGGCACCAGCGTCGAGGTGACGAGCACGCCGAAGCCGATCGCGGTGGTCAGCGCCGAGCCGGCCAGGGCACCGCCGGTCTGCGACACCGTGCGGCGCAGCGCGGTCGAGCCGTCGTAGAGCACACGGCGCTCCTCCAGGAACCGCGACGTCACGTAGATCGTGTAGGGCACTCCGATCCCGATCGACAACGCGGCCAGCGTCGCGGTGACCGGGTTCAGCGGGATGCCGGTCAGCGCCATGGTCCCGAAGGTCAGCGCCAGGACCAGGCCGACCGGCAGGACCGTGATGACGCCGACGACCGGGCGGCGCTCCGCGAGGGAGAAGTGGACGACCAGCAGGGCCATGGCGGCCCCCAGCGCGATCAACAGCGAGGTGATCTGGGAGTCCTCGATGTCCTGCCCGGTACGCGCCTGCACGATCTGCTGGGACGTCGGCACCACCTCGACACCGGTCTCGCGCAGCGGGGCGAAGGCCTCACCGAGCGACGCCGCCAGGTCCCCGGCCCCGGCCTGACCGGCGCTGGTGCGTACCTGGACCCGTGCCAAGGTGTCGGCCCCATCCGGCGCGAGCACGTCGCTGGCCCCCTCCACCTCGCTGAGCAGCAGCTCGTGGATCGCGGCGACGTCCGCGTCGCCGGTCACGGTCAGATCCTCCTGCACCCCGAGCGCCCCCAGTTCCCCGGCGAGCTCCGGGTCGGCGAACGCCTCCCCCAGCACCGACAGCACCGAGGTGGCGTCGGGCTGCCCGGCGAGCGTCTCCACGTTCTCCACCTCGCCGGCGCGGGCCAGCGACCCGGCCAGCGCGTTGTGGGCCTGGGGGGTGGCGAGCTCCCCGCGGAGCAGCACCTCCGTCGTCTCCTCGAAACCGCCGTCGAAGGAGGTGGACAGGGTCTCGAACACCTCGAGCAGGGGTTCGTCCTGGGGCACGAAATCGGTCAGGTTGAACTCGCTGTCGAGCTGGGTGAACCCGTAACCACCCAGCACGACCAGCACCGTGGCCGCCAGCAGGGTCGGCACGGGCGCGCGCTCGGCCAGCCATGCGGTCCGACCGATGACGCGCGGCAGGGTGGCGTCCTTCTGGGTGCCGAGCGCCTCGACCGGGAGCACGCCCTTGGCAGCCGCTCGACGGTCGAGCATCAGGCGCACCGCCGGGACGAAGGTCACGGTGAGCACGAAGGCGGCCACGATCCCCGACGCCGCGAGGACCCCGAGGGTGGCGAGGAAGTCGACCGGGCTGGCGAGGTTGGTGAGGAACCCGATCGACGTCGCTGCGGTACTGAGCAACAGGGTCAACCCCACGGTGCGGTAGGAGATCGCGAAACCGCCGACCGGCGTCTCGCCCCGGCCGACCTCGGCGCGGTAGCGGGCGAGCAGGTGGATGGCGAAGTCCACACCGAGCCCGACGATGAGGATCGGCACGATCTGGGTCTGTGGTGAGAACCCGCTGATGAGATCGGCGTACCCGGGTCCGAGCAGGGTCCCGATGCCCTGCATCCACAGCACGGCCAACCCGATCACGACCAGGGTGAGCCCCACGTCGGCGGCCGTCCGGCGTCCGATCCGCAGCCGCTGGCCGGCGTCCGGCTTGATCCAGTAGACGAAGAACAGCACCACGAGGATGATCAGGAAGGCGGTGCCGAACAGCCGGCCGATCTCCGGGCCGGGATCCCCGGCGGTGAGCAGCAACCCGAACGAGAACGGGTCCACCTGGACCCCACCGGCGACCTCGACATCGCTGATGACCTCGGCGAGCTCACGCTGGAGGTCCGCGACGCCGGCATCGTCGAGCCCCTCGGTGTCCTGGAACACCAGCAGCAGCGCTGAGGTCGGCGGATCGCCAGCTCCGAGCAGGCCGTCGAACAGGTCCGCGACCGGGGGTGGCAGCCTCTCGAGCCCCTCCGCCTGGAAGCGGCGCACGGCCTCGTCATCGAGCGTGGCGGCATCCACACCGGCCATCTCGATGCCGGCTTCCGCCGCACCGAGGAAGGAGGCGATCGGCGGCTGCTGCCCGTCGGCGACCAAGGTGTCGGCGAGGTCACTGGACGTGATGGCCGCCTGGATGTCGAGGCTGGCCTGCAGCGTGTCGACGTTACGGACGTCGCGACCGTCGGTCGTCTGCACGACGACCTGCAACACCGACTGCGGATCACCGAACGTGTCGTTGACGGTGGCCAGTGCCTCGGAGAGCTCGTTGTCCACCGCGACACCATCCTCCTGCACACCCTGCCCGGCGAAGGCGGCGAGGCCACCGGTCACGAGCAGCACCAGGAGCACCGTGATGACGGGGCGACGGGAGACGGCGTTGGCCAGACCATCGAAGAGACGACGCACGAGCAGGTTCCTTGCGAGTGGGAGGTGGACGGTCGGCGTTCGACAGCCGGCCAGTGGCAGTATCGGTTGCATGGTGCAGATAACGCAGGGCTGCGCGCTCCCTGCACATCGGGTCCGGTCAGACCACCGCACATGGCCGCCACGCGCGGCACCGCCCCTGGGAGCCACGCACGGGAAAGCCATCGCACGAGCCGACCACGTCGCCCGAGCCGGGCAGGTCAGTCCCGCACGAGCCTGACATCGCCGAACACCGCGGTCGCCCGGACCTCCAGGGCGCTCGTCACCGGTCGCCGGGGCGGCGCGGGAGCCCAGACATCGCCGAACACCGCGGTCTCCGACAGCTCCACCGCGACGTCAGCCGGCACGTGGACCTGCACGTCGCCGAACACGGCCAGGCACTCGACGATCCCATCCGCCGCGAGCGACGACTCGAGGCGTCCCTCGGACTCGCCGAACACGGCCACGTAGGACCGTGCCGGCGGGCTCGCGTCGGACCCCAGGCGCAGGTCGTCGAAGAGCGCGACGGCACCACCACCGAACAGCCACTGCCGCCCGCCCGTGGCCCCCCACAGCAACAGCAGGCCGGCGAGGATGAGCAGGGTCGGCCCGACGAAGCCGTCCGGCACGACGGCGACGATGAGAAGGAGGACTCCGAGCAGGCCCAGCGCCGTCCCGGTCACCCGACGACCGTTGCGCAGCAGCCATCCCCCGGCGACCACCAAGATGGCCGGCCACCATGCCGCCACCACCGCGCCGACGCCGGCCGGGAGGACCTCGAGCACCACCAGTGCCCAGCCCACCCCGAGCACCAGCAGCGCGATGCCCGCGATGGTCAGTCCGGACGCCAGCGGCCGCTGCACGGCCGACAGCGGCGACCCGGCGCCCCCCGGACCACGATCCCGTGCACGATCCCGTGGCGGTGTCATCGTCCGCCCTCCGTGCGCTCGGTGTAGCGCACGCGGACGTCACCGAGCGCCACCAGCCCGTGCAGCACGACGACCGGCGTCCCGGGCGCGCTCGGCGGCTGTGCCGGCAGCGTCACGTCTCCGAGGAGCCGGGTGATGCGGTCCTCGAGCTGCCATCCGGATGGCACCTCCACCCGGACGTCCCCGAACACCGCGGTGGTGGTGACCACCAGTCGGTCGGTGTCCCGTCCGTCGTCACCCACGACCAGACGGGCATCACCGAACACCGCAGTGGCGGTCGGACCGGCGAGCCACCCATCGCCGGCGGAGGACCGGCCCTGGGTGTCGGCGGCCGCCGGCCCGCGGCCGGGTGACGGCCCGTCACCCACCTCCACCTGGGCGGCACGCAGCCGCACACCCGCCTGCAGCAGCGAGCCACCCACGACCACCAACAGGCCCGGGAGGATCAACCTGCCGAGCGGGAGTTCGACGACGCCCAACGTGGCCAGCAGCAGCATCGCGCCGACGGCCACGGTCGCCAGTCCCGGGGCCGGCGAGCCGGTCACCATCCACCAGACCCCAGCGAGGATCACCGCCAGCGGCCACCACCCGGCGAGGAGCTCGGAGGCGTCCACGACCTCGAGGTTGTCGAGCGCGAGCAGGACTCCCAGCACGATCAGGGCGAGACCGACGGGCACGGCGCCGTCGATGACCAGGGGCCGCGACGGCCGCGAAGGAGCCGATCGTGTCGCCATGTGTCGACCTCCGTGAACGGTCAGAGAGGGTGCCGTCACATCATCATGCCGCCACGTCCGGATGCCGCGACCTGGCAGTGCTCACCATGCCATGCCTCGCCGCCGTCCGAAGCCCCTCACCGTGCCCTGGCGGCCATGGCCCGCCGCTGCGATCGTTCGTGACGACTACCGTCCTGAGCAGACCCGTCGGCGGCATCGACACCGTGAGGCCATCGGCGCGTTGGGGCCATCGGCGCCATGGGCCATCGACACCATGGGGTCACGCGCACCGTGGGGTCACGCGCACCGTGGGGTCACGCGCACCG
>JAWLDJ010000032.1:11303-13219 GCA_041686695.1 Nitriliruptoraceae bacterium | reverse complement strand
TGGGGTCACGCGCACCGTGGGGTCACGCGCACCGTGGGGTCACGCGCACCGACCGGACCGCCGGCAACCGCGCCACCCGCCACCCGAGCCACGATCACGACCAGGAGCCAGGCCGTGGACCACCTGCTCTTCGGCGACACCGGCATCGAGGTGACCCGCATGGGCCTGGGACTGGCGGCGCTGGGACGTCCCGGGTACGTCAACCTCGGTCACGACGAGGACCTCGGCGCCGACCGCAGCGTCGTGGGGCTGCACCGGCGCACGAGCCAGATCCTGGACCATGCCTACCGACGCGGGGTCCGCTACCTCGACACCGCGCGCTCCTACGGCTACGGGGAGGCCTTCCTCGCCGACTGGCTGGCCGCCGATCCCGAGCGGGCCGAGACCGTCAGCATCGGCTCGAAATGGGGGTACACCTACGTCGCGGGCTGGCGCATCGACGCCGACCCACACGAGGTCAAGGACCACTCACACGTGACCTTCCAGCGGCAGCTCGCCGAGACCCGGGAGCTGCTCGGCGACCACCTGGACCTCTACCAGATCCACTCGGCGTCGCTGGACACCGGCGTGCTCGAGGACGCCGAGGTGCTGGCGGCGCTGACCACCCTGGCGGACACGGGCGTGATCGTCGGGATGTCGCTGTCGGGCCCGGACCAGGCGGCCACGCTGCGCCGTGCCCTGGAGCTGAGCGCAGCCGGCCGTGCACCGTTCAGCGCCGTGCAGGCGACCTGGAACCTGCTGGAGCCCTCGACGGGCGCGGCGCTGGCAGAGGCACACGCCGCCGGGTGGGGCATCACCATCAAGGAGGTCGTGGCCAACGGGCGGCTCACCGAGCGCGGTGTGCTCCCCACGCCGATCAGGGCCGCTGCCGAGGAGCTCGGGACCCACGTCGACACGTTGGCCACGGCGGTGGCGCTCGCACAGCCGTGGGCCCACGTGGTGCTCTCCGGCGCGACGACCATCGCCCACCTCGACAGCAACCTCGCCGCCCTTGAGCTCACGGTCCCCGACGGTGTCACCGACGAACTGGCGGAGGTCGCCGAACCCGTCGAGGACTACTGGGGTCGGCGCCGGGCGCTGCCCTGGCACTGACCAGCGGCGCTTGACCAGCGGCGCTTGACCGGCGGCGCTTGACCGGCGGCGCTGACGACCTCCCGGCCGCTCGTGACCAGGGTCAGCGCACGATCGTGGCACCGGCCTCGGCGAGGTCCGCGATCCCGCCGGCGTCGTAGACCTCCGTGAAGCCGAGCTCACGCATCAAGGCGGCCGCCTGCCCGCTGCGGTTCCCGGTCCGGCAGTACAGCACGTAGCTGCCGTCCCGGTCGAGGCCGTCGATCTCGTCGCGGAAGGCCGGCTCGTAGATGTCGACCAGTTCCGCACTCTCGAGGTGGCCGTCGGCGAACTCCGCCGGCGTCCGCACGTCGATCACGGCCAGATCGTCCCGCTCGTCGAGCAGGGACACCGCATCCTGCGCCCCGACGCTGACGACCCCGGGGCGTTCCGCGGCGCCCGCCTCCGGGCTGTCGACGGCCTCGGTGGAGGAGGAGCAGGCAGCCAGCGTGACGGCCGCGAAGGCCATGGCAGCAAGGGTGGTGGTGATGCGCACAGATCTCTCCATCGGGCTGGAAACGGGATGAGCCGGCGCCGTCGAGGGGCCGGAACGCACGCGATGATGCGCGACATGGAGGTGGAACGCCAACCGACGGCCAGATATGTCCGGACAGTTGCGGGCTGGACTCGGCGTGCAGCCGCCGCACACCTCCGCCGGGATCAGCACTCGATGGGTGACCAGCGTGGGCAGCGCAACCCGCGAGCATGTCAGCGTCGGCCAGCCCGGGTCTTGGCCAGCCCGGGGACGACAGCCGGCCACCCCCGACCGCCCCGCTACCCCACCCGACCAACGTGGCCAGCCCGGG
>JAWLDJ010000032.1:0-11203 GCA_041686695.1 Nitriliruptoraceae bacterium | reverse complement strand
TGGCCAGCCCGGGGACGACAGCCGGCCACCCCCGACCGCCCCGCTACCCCACCCGACCAACGTGGCCAGCCCGGGTCTTGGCCAGCCCGGCGCGACAGCCGGCCACCCCCGACCGCCCCGCTACCCAGCCGCAGCTTCAGCTCTCGCGTGCGTCGACGAACGCCGTCGTCGGCGCCGGACCTTCATCGGCTCGCCATGACGAGGTGTAGCGGAACCGCTGTCCACGGAGCAGCGTGATGCGGTACTCGACGAAACGGGTGCCGCTGCGAGCCAGCCGCTCGACCCGCAGCACCCCCTCCTGCTCACCGAGCTCGAGCAGGGCGGCCAACTCGGCATCCGGCACGATCGGCGTGAGCGTCTCGTCGGCAGCGGTCAACCGCAGTGCGCTCAACTCGCCGAGCACGTCGTACAACGCGGTCCGGCTGAGGTCGACGTCCAGTACCGGTCGACCGATGTCGGCCGGCAGCCACGTCTCGTCCACCGCGAGCGGCTCTGCCCCCGCGTAGCGCAGGCGCTCGAGGCGGACCAGCTCCGCGTCGGCGGGCAGCTCCAGCCGCGCGGCGATCTCCGCGTCGCGGGCGAACCCGAGGAAGCGCACCTCGGAGCGCTGCTCGAGCCCGGCCTCCTCGACGGCCTGGAACAGGCTGTACAGGCCGCCGAGCGGCTGCATGAGGACCCCCTCGTTGAGGAAGCTCCCCCGGCCTCTGTGGCGGTCCACCAGCCCCCGGGAACGCAGCCGCTGCACGGCTTCGCGCACCGTGTGACGACTCACGCCGTAGTGCTCGGTCAGCTCCTTGTCGGTCGGGAAGCGACCGACGATGTCACCCGCCGCTATGCGTCGCTCCAGATCCTCGAGGACCTGCTGCCACAGCGGACGGCTCGCTGGCGCGCGCTCCGACTCCGTCACGACCGACTCCCGGCTGCGGGGCCTCCACCGCCCCGCAGCCACGGAGCCTACGGCAACCGCTGCGCCCGGTCACCGCCACCTCACCTCAGGCCAGCCAAGCAGCACCACTCCGTCACCTCAGGCCAGCCACAGCAGCATCGGCACGGCGATCACCAGGAACAGCACGCTCATCGCCGTGCCGGCCCGGACGTAGTCCACGACGCGGTAGCCACCCGGGCCCATGAGCAGCGCGTTGACCTGGTGGGTCGGGAGCAGGAAGGCGTTGGATGCGGCGATCGCCACCATCAGTGCGTAGGTGGCAGGGTTGGCGCCCACCCCCACCGCGACGTTGGCGGCCAGCGGTACCAGGAGCACGGTCGCGCCGACGTTGGAGACCACCAGCGTGAACACCGTGGTCAGCACCCCGACCGTGGCCAGGATGGCCCACCCGGGCAGGCCCACGGTGGCCGTGATCACCCCCTCCGCGATCCACGCCGCCGTGCCGGTCTCCTCGACGGCCTGCCCGAGGGGGATCAGCGCCGCGAGGAGGAACACGGTCTTCCAGCTCACCGCCCGGTAGGCCTCGTCCGGGGTCAGCACGCCGCTGAGCAACACGCCGATGGCGCCGACCATCAGTGCCAGCGACAGCTGCATCCCGGTGAAGATGACCAGACTGATCGCGGTGACGAAGGCAGCCAACGCCCACCAGCGCTTGTTCGTGCGTGGCGGGTCGGTGGGGTAGTCGCTGATCACGACCAGTGACGGGTCGGCTGCCACGTCACGCATCCGCTCCCAGGGTCCGAAGAGCACGAGGACGTCCCCCGCCCCGAGCTGGTGCTCCCGGAGGTTCTCGGTGACGATCCCGCCGCGGTGGTGGACGGCCAGCAGCGCGGCGCCGAAGCGCACACGCAGGCGCAACGCGCGGACCTGCTGGCCCACGGCGTCCGAGCCCGGCCGAACGGCGACCTCCACCAGGCCAGCCTGCGCCGGGTCGACCAGACGGACGAAGGGGTCCCGGTCGGCCGGCAGCCACTCGAGATCCTGTGCGGCCGCGAAGTCTTCGATCTTCGGCGCGGGGCCGGTCAAACCGAGCACGGTGCCCGACACGATCTCGTGCTCACGAGGCGGGGCGAGCTCGGGATCCTCGCCGGGTGGCGCCAGCGCCGCGACCAGCACACCCGCTCCGGCCTGCTCGATCTGCTCGACCTGCCGACCGACGAGCGGGCTGTCGGGTGAGACCACGGCGGCCCGCAGGCGTCCGTCCAGGCCGTACCGCGCGGCGATGTCGGGGAGTGCCTCACCGGCACCCCGGTCGGTCTTGGCGGCCGGCAGCAGCCACCTGCCCGCGACCGCGAACAGCGTGATGCCCGCCAGGAGCAGCGCCGCACCGATGGGTGTCGGAGCGAACAGGCCGAAGGGTTCGATCTCGATGCCGAGGTTGTCGGCGGTGGAGGCCAGCAGGTCGTTGAGCAGGATCAGCGGCCCGGAGGCGACCAGCGTGAGCGTCCCACCGAGGATGGCGGCGAAGCCCATGGGCATCAGCAACCGGGAGGAGGGCACCTTGGTCCGGTCCGAGATCCGTTCCACCACCGGCAGGAACAGCGCCGCGGCACCGATGTTCTGCATGAAGGCGCTGATGCTGCCCACGGCCAGCGACGTCGAGGCAAGGATCCGCCGCTCGGTGGAACCACCCACCTTCAGCAGCCACGCCGCGACCGTTCGCATCACCCCGACCCGGTCCAGCCCGGCGCCGAGGATCATGACCGCGATGATCGAGATGACCGCGTTCGAGGAGAAGCCGGCGAAGACGTCAGCGGTCGGGATCAACCCCGAGAGGCCGACGACGACCATCACCAGGATCGCAGCGACATCGATGCGGACCACCTCGGTGACGAAGAGTGCGATCGCGCCGAGGAGGATCGCGAGCACGAGCAGCATGTCGGTGGTGACGGCGTCCATGGTCTCCCCAAGGGGTCGAGCGGCGAGGTGGTGGGCCGCTGACCGGCCCAGCCTGCAGGCCGGCACCGCCGGCGTCAGGCACCTGCTGGTGGTCCCGGCTCCGCGCCGACGACGACCCACCGACCGGGCAGGATGCCACCCAGCCGGCAGGAACCAGCAGATGAGCGCTGCTCCGCGCCGGCTGCACACCGTTGACAGAGCACGTTGCCATCCACGTGGCGAGGACCAGCAGATGGTCGCTGATCCTCGCCAGACCGGCGGTCCGCGGGCGCCGGTGATGGGTCATCGGGCGTGGCGGGCGATGGCCACCGGGGTGGGCGACCACCGCCCGGCGAGGTGGTGCCGATCGGGCAGGTCGGGCCGGTCAGCCCGGCCGTGCCGATCGGGCAGGTCGGGCCGGTCAGCCCGGCCGTGCCCATCAGCGCGGTGGCACCGCCCGGAGCGGTGCCCGTCGAGCCGGTCAGGCGATGGCGACCAGCTCGAAGCCCAGCTCCTCCAGACGGGTGTCGGAGTCGTCCACCAGGACCGGTGTACGGCCGGCCCGGGCCAGCAGCGAGGTCGCGATCGAGGCGCGGTAGCCGGAGGCGCAGTGGACCCACACCTCACCCTCGGTCGGCACCTCACTCATGCGCCGCTCGAGCTCGTGGATCGGGATGTGGATCGATCCCACGATGCCGCCGGTGGAGCGCTCGTCGTGACGCCGGACGTCCAGGACGTGGAGGTGCTCCTCGTCCGCCATGCGCTTGGCGAGGTTGTCGAGGGTGTCGACGCGGTAGCTGCCCCGGTCGAGTCCCTGGCCGTAGCCGTCGACGCCACCGAGGGCCTGCGCGGCCGGTCGGTCGATCCCGACGCGGACCATCTGTCGCTGTGCCTCGGTGACCTCCTCCTGGGTGTCACCGAGCAAGGTGACCGACACACCCCACGGCACGATCCAGGCGAGGTAGGTGATGAAGGAGTTGCCGACCTCGACGTTCACGGTTCCCGTGACGTGGTCCCTGGCGTAGGCGATCCGGGAGCGCAGGTCCACGACCCACTCGCCGGCGTGGATGCGCTGCGCGAGCTCGGTCGGGTCGGCCTCGACGGCGGGCGAGAGGTCGACCGGCCCGGGCCCCACCTTGTTGCGCGGTGCCATGTGGGCGTAGTAGCGCGGGTAGGCGTCGAGCCCGTCCATCAGGGTCTTGACGAACTCCTCGGTGTCGGTGATCGTCAGGGCGACGTTGGCCCGCTTCTGGTCGGCGATCGTGGACGTCTCGACCCCGTACTTTGGGTCGACGTTGGAGGTCTGCTCGTCGGCGGCTGCGGAGGAGCAGAAGCTGCCGAACCCGTGGGTGGGCAGGACGGTGGTCTCATCGGGCAGCGCCGCGACCAGCCGCTTCGCGGTCGCATGCTGGGCACGCGTGAGCTCCTCGGTCATCGCCCGCGAGATCAGGTCGGTGCGGCCCACGGAGCCGTAGAGCAGCGAGCCACCGGTGAACACCACGGTGCGCTCGCCGTCGGAGACGACGTAGGACATGTGGGTCGGGGTGTGGCCCGGGGTGTGCATGACCCGGACCGTGAGCTTCCCGACCTCGAACACGTCGCCGTCCTCGACGCCGTAGGAGGGGAAGAACAGCTCCTCGGCCCGTGCCATCACGTAGGAGGCGCCCGTCAGGCGGGCGAGCTCGACGCCACCGGTGACGTAGTCGTTGTGGTTGTGGGTCTCGAGGACGTGGGAGACGGTCAGGCCGCGCTCCTCGACCAGGCTCAGGACACGGTCGATGTCACGCTGCGGATCGACCACCGCCGCGAAGTGGCCATCGGTGACCACGTAGCTGCGGTCGCCGAGCGACGGCGTCTCGATCGTCAGGATCTCCATGGTGTCACTCTCCGGTTCGAACGGTCGATGTCAAGGTCGTCTTCGAGGCGGTCGGGCGGGGCCACCGCCATCAGCACCCGCTCGCTGGCAGGGCCGCTTCCTGATGGAGAACGCGATCCATTGGTCCGGACATTTCCGCGAGGCGTGCGTTCAGGTCGCTTGCGCGCTGAGCGCACCAGAGGCCGATGGCTGCCCGACGGCTCCGAGCGCCGTCGCGGTGTCGGGATGGACGCGCCCCGCGAAACGCGCGAGCACGTGCGCGCGTTCCAGGGGCGCGGTGACGCCAGCGCGCACCCCGGCCAGATGCAGTTCCACCTCGGCGGTCCGGCACGCAGCATCGGCCGTCGCCAGCGCGTTGACGCCGGAGACGTCCGCGCTCGGCACCCCGGCGAGGTCGAGCACGAGATGGCTCGCACCCGGAGACGAGCCGGCGAGGTGGTCCTCGATCGCATCCAGCAGGCGGGCCGAGCTGGCGGGCAGCAGGTCCCCCTCGACGTGGAGCACGGCCGCATCGGTGGCCCACTCCACCTCGATGCGGGGGATGCCGACGCGCCACAGCGACAACAGCAGGCTGACCGCGATGCCGATCCCGATGCCGATCTCCACGCCGAGCAGGAGCGTGGCCAGGAAGGTGACGGTCAGCGCGATCCCGTCCGTTCGCTCCACCTGCCAGGCGTGCCGTGCCTCCCGGACGTCGACGAGCTTCGCGACGGCGACCAGCACCACCGCCGCCAGGACCACCTGCGGCAGGGTCGTGAACAGGGGTGCGAACACGAGCAGGGCGAGCAGCACCCCGGCCGCGGTCACCAGCGAGGCCAGGGGCGTGCGGGCTCCGGCGGTGTGGTTGACGGCCGTGCGGGAGAAGCCTCCGGCGACCGGGAAGGCCTGGAAGACGCCGGCGGCGAGGTTGGCCGCGCCGGAGGCCAGGAGCTCCTGGTCGGGATCGATGCGATCGCGCGTGCGAGCCGCGACGGCCCGAGCCACGCTGATGCCCTCCATGTAGGAGAGCAGGGCGATGATGAGCGCCCCGGGCAGCAGCGCCACCAGGGTCTCCAGCGGCGCGGTCGGCAGGGTCGGCCGCGGCAGTCCGCTGGGGACCTCGCCCAGGATGGCGACGCCGAGTTCCTCGAGACCGAGCAGAGGCACCGCAGCGGTGGTCGCGATCACGACCAGCAGGGGCGTGGGGATCCGGGGTCCGAGCCGCCGCCCGAGCACGAGCGCGGCGATCGCGACCACACCCACGAGCAGGGTCGGCAGGTGCGTCGCCCCCAGCCCGGACAGGATCGCTCCGATGCGTTCGAGCCACCCGTCCGGGCGGCCGATGCCGATCCCCAGCAGCTTGTCCAGCTGGCTGGTGGCGATGACGATCGCCGCCGCCGAGGTGAACCCGGAGACGACCGGGTGCGACAGCAGGCTGGTGAGCCGACCGGCACGCACCAGCCCGAGCGCCACCTGGATACCGCCCACCAGCAACGCCAGGAGCCCGGCCAACGCCACGTAGCGGCCGGGATCACCCTCGGCCAGCGGCGCCAGGGTCGAGGCCGTCAGCAACGAGACGATGGCCACCGGGCCGAAGGCGAGCTGGCCCGAGGTGCCCAGCAGCGCGTAGGCGACCAGCGGCACCGTCGAGGCGTACAGGCCGGTCACCGGGGGCATCCCGGCCAGCGCGGCGTAGGCCATGCTCTGGGGCACGAGCATGGCCGCGACGGTCAGACCGGCCAGCACATCGGCGCGGTGCGAACCGGCATCCGCCCGGCGGAGCCATCCGAGCAGCGGGAAGTGTCGCGCGAAGAAGGAGTCCGACCGGCCCCGAGCGGCGCTGCCGCGCTTGCCGGACGAGCTGTCGGTCGGGGCCGGATCGGTCACGGACCTTCCTTCTCAGGCCGAGCGCGGCCGGTTGTACGGCAGCTTGGTGAGCAGCATGCCCATCGCGCAGGTGTTCGTCACGGCGGCGAAGACCAGCCCGGCACCGACGAACCCGGCGACGAAGCGCGCCGGTGGGAAGACGAGCGAGAGCAGGATCGAGACCAGGACGATGGCACCGGCCGTGAAGCGGACCTGGCGCTCGAGGTCCCAGCGGATCACGTCCTGGACGACCGGGCCGTCGTCGGCCTGCCAGGCGAGCATGCCCCCCTCGAGGATCGGCAGGCGCGGCAGCCCGGCCTCGACGAGCGCGTCCTGGGCCTGGTGCGCCCGCGCGCCCGACCGGCACACGAGCACGACCTCGCGGCCCTGATCGACCAGCTCCCTGAGGTGGTCGACGGACGCGTCGAGCGCATCGAGGGGATGGTTCTGGGCGGCCGGGACGTGGACGGCCTCGAACTCACCGGGCGTGCGGACGTCGATGATCTCCATGTCGTCGAGACGGTCGTACAGGGTCCTCGGGTCGACGCAGACGGTCGGGGCGGCGGTGGTGTCGGACACGGTGTTCCTCCGGGAGCGTGGGGGTGGGTGTGTGGCCGTGTGGACGCCGCGCAATGTACGGACAAATGCTCCGTCCCGCTACCCCGGGCCGACGGGAGACCGCCGGGCGCACACAGCAGACCGCCCACGGCGGTGCCGTGGGCGGTGACCAGCGACGCGAGGCCGAGGTGCGCTCGTGCTGGCACTCAGCCGCGAGGTGGGCGGTTGTAGGGCAGCTTGGCCAGGCCGAGCGCCATCGTGCAGGTGTTGGTCAGCGCGGAGAACACCAGTCCGGCACCGACGAACCCGGCCACGAACCGGGCGGGTGGGAACACCAGGCTGACCAGGATCGACACCAGCACCAGCGCCCCGGCGGTGAAGCGCACCTGGCGCTCCATGTCCCACCGCAGCACGCCCCGGACCACCGGGGCACCGTCGGCCTCCCAGGCGACGATGCCGCCCTCCACGATCGGCAGGCCCGGCATACCCGCGGCGGCCAGCACCTGCTGCGCCTGGCGGGCACGGTTCTGCGTCCGGCAGGACAGCACCACCTCGCTGCCGGCGTCGACCAGCGCCCGGACCTCGTCGAGACGGCCGCCGAGCTCGTCCAGAGGGAGGTTGCGCGCGGTCGGCATGTGGACCGACTCGAACTCCCCGGGTGTGCGGACGTCGATGATCTCGATCTCGTCGACGCGTGCGCGCAGCGAGCCCGGGGTGTAGTGGCCCGTGGAGGCGATGACGGCGTCGGACATGGCGGGACCTCGCGGCGAACGGCGGATGGGTGCGGGATCGGCCGGACCTCGACCTCGAGGTCAGCGCCGCGGGACCGTAGCCAGGCCGCGATCGGCCACCCCGTCGCGCCAGGGGGAACCGGGCGAACTCCCCGCACCCG
This sequence comes from Nitriliruptoraceae bacterium, assembly GCA_041686695.1. GTDB lineage: Bacteria > Actinomycetota > Nitriliruptoria > Nitriliruptorales > Nitriliruptoraceae > T1Sed10-7. The sequence continues at coordinate 3,208 of JAWLDJ010000032.1, read as the reverse complement.
CACACCGGGACCCCGCAGCACCTCAGTCGGTGAGGCCGAACCGGTCGAGGACGCGGCCGATCGCGGCATCGACGCCCTCGGGAGCGGCCCCGAGCTCAGCCACCAGGGCCGCCCGCACCGCTGCCCGGAGCCGACGTCGAGGGACCGCATCCGCAGCGGGCGTGGCCGTCCGGTCCCGCGCCGCAACCGCCTCCTCGCCGCGCGCTGACGGCGACGGTTGGCCCGACGGCGAGCCTGCCGCCTGCTCCACCTCGACGATCGTGACGCCACGATCGTGGGCGCGCTCACGGGCCAGGTCGGTCAGCGTCGTCGACGCATCGACCTCCAGGCGTGAACGACCGGCAGCAGCCAACTCGTCGATGTCCTCGGCGGTCACGAAGCGCCGGCCCATGCCCCACCTCCTCACTCGCCGCTGACGCCCTCGAGCGCCGCCACCGCCGCATCGCGTGCCGCCAGGACGTTCGCATCGGCCCCGGCCATCCACAGGCGACCGAACCGCCCCACGGAGGTGAGGTGGACGAGGTTGACCGGCGCCGTCTTCTCGGCCTCGTTGGCCGCGTAGCCGATGTAGGCCGCCGGCTCGCACTCCAGGACCAGCAGCGTCTCGCCGGCGACCACCATCATGCCGCGCGCCATCCGGTTGAGCAGCTGCGCCTGGTGCGGCTGGACGTTGGTGATGACCTGGGCTGAGGACAGCGCGGGAGCGACGCGCTCGGACAGGGCCAGACCCAGCTGCTCGAGGACCAGCTCACCGGCCCGCGAGACGTCGGCCGGCGAGGTGCCATGGACCTCGAACATGCCGAACTCGCGCTCGACGACCTGTGCGCCCGGCCGAACGTCCGTGCCCTTGAGCGCGACGTCGACCGCGCGGAACACCGCGTTACCGGGAGCCATCTCGACGGTCAGGCTCGCCATGCCCTCGACCGGCGGGTCACCCTGCGTGGTCGTGCCGAGGAACGCGGCGTACTGGGGCTGGAGGCGGTCCAGGTAGCTGTAGGCCCTGAGCTGGGCGGGATCAGGCATGTTCGACCTCTCGTGCCGCGGCCGCCGGGTCGTCGGTGGGGAGCGGGTCGTGCAGGGCCACGCCGAGCGGGGTCACCAGCAGCGGGTTGACGGCGACCTCCACTGCCACCCCGATCCTCGCGGCGACCACCTCGGCGATACCGGGGAAGGCGGCGGTGCCGCCCACCAGGTGCACCCGCTCGACCGGGTGGCCCTGCAGGGCAGCGGCGACGATCGTGCCGATCTTCTCGAACACCGGGGTGATGATCGGCAGGAGCTCCGCCTGCGCGGCCGGGTCGGTCTTGCGGGCCTCCGCGTCGACGACGTCGATGCCCAGCGCGCCGGCGATCACGAGATCCACGTGGGTGCCACCGGTCGCGGCATCCGTGACATGGACCACCTCGCCGTCGCCGAGGATCGCGACCCCGGTCGTGCCCCCACCGATGTCGACGACGGCGCCGTCACGCAGGCGGAGCACGGCGTTGGCCGCGGTCGGCTCGTCCACCAGCGCCGAGCACTCGATCCCGGCCGTCTCCAGGACGTAGCGACACGCCTGGACCTCCGCCAGGGCCACCCCGGGCGGGTACGTCGTCGCCGCCTGGTGGACCACGATGCCGAGCCGGGACTCGACCTCGTCCAGCAGGGACCGCACCACCGTGACCGCCCCGGCGAAGTCGATCACGACCCCGTCGCGCACGACCTGGGCGCGCCGCGACGCGATCGCGAGCGGGACCCCCGCACCGTCGGTCACCGCGACCACGACGAAGGCGGTGCCGAGATCCACCCCGACGTGGTACGCCCCTGCCGGCGGCACCACGGCACGACCCATCAGCGCGTCCTGCGCTGCGTCGAGCAGCCCGGCCGCGTCCTGGTCGGGCGGCAACGCCACGGGCCGCGAGCCAGCCACTCAGGACCTCCTACGTGTGGGCTCGGCGGGCAGCCGGTGCCCACGAGCCGGCGACGCCGTCGGGATCAGGCCTCGGCCGACGGCAGGAGGGCCTCGACGTCATCGTGGGGACGCGGGATGACGTGGACGCTGACGAGCTCGCCCACCTTGCCGGCAGCCGCAGCGCCGGCATCGGTCGCCGCCTTGACCGCGCCGACGTCACCGCGCACCAGCACGGTGACCAGCCCGCCGCCGATCTGCTCCTTGCCGACCAGCGTGACGTTGGCGGCCTTGACCATCGCATCGGCCGCCTCGATCGCGCCGACCAGACCCCTGGTCTCGATCATGCCGAGCGCGGTCATCGGAACGTTCACCATGATGTTGCTCCTCGATCCTGTCGGCGGCACGACGGGTGTCGCACCCCGGGGGTGGTGACAGCGGCGGCTGCTGCTGTCCGGGTCGCTGGTCTGCGGTCAGCCACGGGCGGGCTCGCCCAGTCGGCGCTCGAGGTCGGCGACGATCCGCTCGACGACCTCGGAGCGCTCGTCGTCGCCGGCGGACGGTCCCTCCCGCTCGGCCCGGCGGCGCGGCGAGCAGGCCGTGGCCTCCGCCACGGTGACCGGCGGGGTCGCCGCGGCCGTGTCCCCGACCGCTGTCGCAGGCTGGCCTGTGGCGCTGGTCGTCGGGGACACCGCACCGGCCCCGCCTGCCGCCCCGACCGGTGGCGGGTCCGCGTCGGCGATCCGCCGCATCGGGACCTCCGGGCGTCCACCGGGTCCGCGCGCCAGGGTCCCGGCAGGGGCCTGGTCCAGCTCGGCCAGCACGGCGCTGACGATCTCGGCGAGGTCGGGGCGGGACATCTTGCTCCTGCTGGGACGGCACGTGGGCCGGTCGGTCGCTGGTGGGGATCAGCCGTCGTCCACCTCGTCGCGATCGAGGATCGCGACGATGGTCGCGTCGCTGGGCACGGACCTCGTGACCGCTGTCTCACGGGCGGCGCCGCCCTGTGCCACCAGCACGAGGTCGCCGCGGCCGGCGCCCACGCTGTCGACCGCGACGAAGGTGGCCGCCTCGGTGGGAGCAGCACCGGTCGCCGGGCGCAGCAGGAGCAGCGGCACGCTCTGGAGTCGCTCGTCCTTGACCGTGGACACCACGGCCCCGACGACATGGGCCAGCAGCATCGCGATCCTCCTCGTCGAGCCGTCCTCGCCGCGTACGGGCGCCGCTCACCAGGTGTGCGGGCCTGTCACCGTAGACCGTCTGGGAGGCCGATGGAAGGGCTTACATCGGGCCTGGGCCTCGGACCGGCGGCGGCGTGCG
>JAWLDJ010000031.1:15996-22454 GCA_041686695.1 Nitriliruptoraceae bacterium | reverse complement strand
CTTCGGAGCGGGGACGGAGCTCATCGCTGCCGTCGGGTCCGCCGACGGTCGATCAGCCAGGCGGCCAGGATCGACAGCTCGTAGAACGCGATCATCGGTCCGGCGACCAGCAGCAGGGTCACCGCGTCGGCGGTCGGCGTGATGAGCGCGGCCAGGGTCACCATGGCGACGATGGCGTAGGGCCGGGCTGCCCGCAGGTTCGCCGACGTGAGCACCCCGACCAGCACCAGCGACACCAGCACCAACGGCAACTCGAACACCAGGCCGAAGGCCAGGCACATCCGCAGGAAGAACGACAGGTACTCCGAGGCCGACAGGAAGGCTTCGATCCTCGGGCCACCGAGGGCCAGGAGCACCCGCAGCGCCTGCGGGATGATCAGGTAGGCGGCCACGATCCCCACGGCCAGCATGACCTGGCTGAGCACCACGAAGGGGAGCGTGTAGCGACGTTCTCGCTTGGTCAGCCCGGGGGTCACGAAACGCCACAACTGGTAGAAGATCACGGGCCCGCCCACGAACAGCCCGATCATCAACGAGGCCCGGATCCGGACCGAGAAGGGCTCCAGGGGCTTGAGCGCGATCAGGTTGCAGTTCTGCCGGCCCGCCTCGACCACCTCGCAGTACGGCGCGATCAGCAGGTCGAGCAGTGAGGGGAACACCGCATAGCCGACCGCGGTGCCGATCGCCAGCGCGATGATGGCACGCACCAGCCGCGTGCGGAGCTCGCGGAGGTGCTCGGTGAGCGTCATCTCCCCCGCGGGGCGCGGGGGGATCTCCTCGTCAGCGGCCAAGCGCCGTCAGCGCCCGGGGTCGGTGTCCGGATCCGAGGGCCGCCGGTTGCCATCCTCGGTTGCCGGGGCATCGTCCGCCGCGTCATCGTCGTCCAGCGCGTCCTTGGTCGCCTTCCGGAACTCCTTCATGGAGGAGCCGATGGACCCCGCGAGATCCGGGAGGCGCTTCGCTCCGAACAGCAGCAGCACGATGACGAGGATGATGACGAGCTCGGTCGGTCCCAACCTCACGGGCCTGCTCCTCGTTGGTGTCCCGCCATGCTACCAGTGGCTCAGCGGTGTTCCCGGCCGCTGCTCGGGCTTCGCGCCGGCTGCTGCGTCGCGCTGTTGCCGGCCGCTGCTCGGCCGTGATGTCGGCGGCGGTGCACCTGCTCGAGGCTCGAGTGCAGCCGGTCGAGCTCGCGGCGGTTGATGCGCTGCTGCTCACCGATGGCGGCGGAGGCCGCGGTGAGCCGTTGGGCAGCGGTGGTCGCGTCGTCGATCGCACGGCCGACCCGCTGGGTCACGATCGTGGCGACCGCCGCGACCGCGAGCACCGTGACCAGTGCACCGATGACGATGGCGACGAGGGCGATGCTGCTCATCACGGGTCCTGGCCGGGTGGACCGCGAGCCTAGCGAGCCCGGTGGTGGGCCTGCCTCACGCGGGGGTGGAGCGCAGCAGGTCCGTGAACCAGTCCTCCCGCTCGAGGGCGAGGTGCAGGTCGAGGAGATCGTCGTGCGTGAACCGGGGTCCGTGCGGTGGGAACTCCGGGTGCGGCGGGAGCGACGCAGCGGCCTCGGCGACCGTCACACCACCGGTGGTCAGCAGCTCGGCGATGCGCTCGTCGGCCGGCTTGGCGACGACCTCCTCGCAGTCCGGACAGCGGAACCGGTACTCACTGCCGTCCGAGACCAGGCCATCGGGGGCACGCACGAGGTGCAGGACGACATCGTCGGGTCGCAGGTCGACCTCGCCACAGGATGGACAGCTGGCGCGGATGCGGGTCATCTCGCGACCTCCTCGGGTAGACGCATCCCAGGTGTCGGCGCATGGCTGGGCGGCCTGTAGCCCCGGATCGTGCCGAGCGGGGCGGACCGGGCCGTGCCGAGGCGCGCCGGTGGCGCCGGTCCCCCGCGCCGACCGAGCGGGGACCGACGCGCCGGGCTCAGGGCCTGCCGGCGCGCTCCAGCGCGCGGGTGGCCTGGTCGCGGACCGCCACGATCACCGCGTGTGGCTCCTCGACCACCGCCTCCCCGGCCGCCATCAGCACGAGCTGGGCCACGAAGCGCACAGCGTCGGTACGGAGCCTGAGGGTCGCGCCGCCGTCGGGGTGCTCGATGCGCTCGTCCACGACGACCGCGTCCTCCAGCCAGCGTCCTCTGGGGCTGACCCGCAGGACGACGGCCACGTCGTCGGGGCCGGGGACGTAGCGCGGCGGGTCGAGCTGGGCTGGTGCCGGCACCGTCGCTGCTCGCCCGCTGAGGTGGGCCGCCGCGACCCGATCGAGGCGGAAGACCCGTCGCTCCCCCACGCCGTGGTCGTGACCCTGCAGGTACCAGTTGCCCTCGCGCACGTGGAGGGCCCACGGGTCGACGACCCGTTCGGTCGGCACATCGTCCGCTCGTCCCTGGTAGTCGAGCAGCACCTGCTGGCGGTCACGCACGGCCCGGCGCAGGAGCGGGAGCAGCTGCACCTGCTCGGGCTCCAACACGTCCGCTGAGCGCTCCGGGATGTCCAGCGCGGCGCGGATCCGGCCCACCGCCCGGCGCAGCGCGGGCAGCTCGTCGCCGAGGGCCTCGGCGACCGCGTCCACCGTGACCACCAGTCGCAGCGCTTCGCGCGGGGTCGGACGCAGGGGGCGCTTGAGCTCCTCGGCCATGCGCAGGACGACGCGGTCCTCGACGAGGGTGACCTCGAACAGATCCCCGCCACCGAGCCCCGGCAAGCCGCAGAAGTCGAGGTGACCGAGATCCTCGCGGATCGTGTCCTCGGACACCTGGAAGGTCGCGGCGACCTCGGCGATGCTGGCTCCGGGGCGCTCCAGCAGCCAGGGCACCATGGTGAGCAGGCGCGCCACGTCGGCCGCGGCGCTCACCCTGCCACCTCGGGATCCTCGCTGTCGTGACCGTCGCCGTGGTCGCGGACCGATGGTCCGCCGTGAGCGGCCAGCACGGCGCCGAGGCCCGCACGTACCGCCGCGCGTAGCTGCGGCGGACCCAGGACCTCGATCGACGCCCCGAGGCCGAGGATCCAGGCCCGGTCCCGGACCGGATGCAGCTCGTCCAGGGTGAGCACGGGCCAGCCGTCGTGGGTGCGGCCGGTGTCGCGCCCGCCACGCAGCTCGACCGCCCAGCGGGCCTGCGGCGCCACCGCGAGCGTGACCTCGACACCGGGCAGTGCCGGGCCCGACACCGCGGCGGCCAGATCCACGTCGTCGGGCGGGACGAACGAGCCCGCCTCGCCCACCGTGGTCGGGATCTCGGTCATGCGGTCCAGCCGGAACGCCCGGAGCGCAGCACGGACGTGATCGCGACCGACGAGGTACCAGGCGGCACGCCGCTGCACCACGCCGTAGGGATCGACCGTGCGGACCGAGGTCGTCCCGTCGGCGCCGCGGTAGGTGAACCGCACGGGGATGCGCTGCAGGACCGCGTCGGCCACCGCATCGACCGGCTCGGCCGAGACGTCCACCCTGGTCTCACCCGGCAGGTCCAGGGGGACGGGATCCGGCGCCCGTGCCGCCAGCTTGGCCAGGGCGAGCGGGGTGTCCTGGGCGCCCGTCAGTCGCACCGCCAGCGCCAGGGCGGCCACCTCCTCGCCGGTCAGCTCGACGTCGGGCAGCTCGTAGGAGCGGCGCCGGATCGTGTAGCCGAGCTCGTCGCTCATCGGCAGCGCGACCGTCTCGATGGGCACCCCGAGCGCCCGCAGCTCGTCCTTGTCGCGCTCGAACATCCGCCGCGCGCTGGCCGCGGTGCCCTCGGTGTAGTAGCGGGTGCGCCGGCGGATCTCGGCCAGGCTCATCGCGCCGGGCGCCTCGAGCAGAGCGACGGTCAGGTTGACCAGACGTTCGACCTTCTCCGCCACCGGTCCTCCCGGGCCGCTCGTGAGCGCGAGCGTAGACGCGGCACCGGGCAGCGCCACCTACCGTCACGGATGTCCGCACCCGCGACCGTAGGAGACCCACGTGGACCCGAACGAGGCTGCGTCGAACGAACCGGGCCAGGGGGCAGCGCCGCCGGATCCGCCGGCGGAGGAGGCCGGCCCCGACGGCCCGGCCGGCCCACGTGCGCCGGCCGGTCCGGTGGACCCGGTCCTGCTCCGCGAGGCGGTCGGACAGGTGGTCCCCGACGGCTTCCACCACGACGTGGTCCAGGTCCGGGTGGTCATCCCGCACCCCGTGGGCGCGGTCTGGGGCTGGCTCGACGATCCCGCGACCTTCGTGGACGGACAGGTATGGCCCTTCGCCGTGGAGTTCCACCACCCGCCGGGCACGTCCGCCTTCCGGCCCGGGGTGCGCAACGACCATCACGGTCCGTTGCTGAGCCTGCCGGCGGTGGTCGGAGCCGTCCGCCCCCCGGCCCACCGGGAGCTGCTCTACCTCTACGGCGCCCACGTGGTCAGCATGCGACTGCTCCGGCCGTCGCGGCTGCTGTTCGACCTGGAATCGAGCCACGATCAGCGCCGGACGCGCCTGACGGTGACCACCGAGGCGGTCGTGCGGACCCCGGTGCTCGGTCTGTGGCGGGCGGGCAACCGGTGGTTCTGGCCCCGCCTCGGCCGGTGGTGCGACGCGAGCCTGTCGGCGCGTGGCGACACCACGCGCTGAGATCGCCGCGGTGGACGCCGAGGTTCACATCGCGGCGATCAACCGCTCCACCCGCTCGTCCTCGGCTCGGAAGGGGTCCTTGCACAGCACCGTGCGCTGCGCCTGATCGTTCAGCTTGAGGTGGACCCAGTCCACCGTGTAGTCGCGTCGCTTCGCCTTGGCCTCGCGGACGAAGCGTCCCCGCAGCGCCGCGCGTGTCGTGGCCGGCGGCTCGGTCCGGGCGCGCTCCACCTCGGTGTCGTCGAGGACGCGCTCGACCCGCCCCTGGCGTGCCAGGAGGTGGTAGAGCCCTCGGTCGCGCAGGACGTCGTGGTAGGACAGATCGAGCAGGCCCACGCGGGGGTCGGTCAGCGCCAGATCGTGCTTGGCACGGTAGGCCTCGACCAGCTGGTACTTGGCCACCCAGTCGAGCTTGCGCCCCAACGACATCGGATCGGTCTCGAGCCGTTCGAGCACGTCACGCCAGGCGGCCACCACGTGCCGGTCGGTCGCGGTCGCCTCGGGATCGGCCGCGACGAAACGGTCGACCCGCTCGAGGTAGGCCTGCTGGATCTCCAGCGCGCTCAGCTCACGCCCGTTGGCCAGACGCAACCGCCGCGTCCCGGTCAGGTCGTGGCTGATGTCGCGGATCGAGCGGATCGGGTTGTCCAGCGACATCTCCCTGAGCACGGCCTGCTGTTCGAGCATCCGCAGCACCAGGTCGCAGGTCGCCACCTTCAGCCAGGTGGTGTACTCGCTCATGTTCGAGTCACCGACGATCACGTGGAGTCGGCGGAACCGTTCCGCGTCGGCGTGCGGCTCGTCCCGGGTGTTGATGATGGGGCGCGAACGTGTCGTCGCCGAGGAGACCCCCTCCCAGATGTGCTCGGCACGCTGCGCCAGGGCGAAGATCGTCCCGCGCGGGGTCTGCAGCACCTTGCCGGCGCCGGCGAAGACCTGCCGGGTGACGAGGAAGGGGATCAGGGCCTCCGCGAGGCGCTGGAACTCCCCCACCCGGGCGACCAGGTAGTTCTCGTGGCAGCCGTAGGAGTTGCCGGCCGAGTCGGTGTTGTTCTTGAACAGCGAGATGCGCCCGTCGATGCCCTCCTCGGCCAGACGGTCCTCGGCCGAGCGGACCAGCGTCTCGACGATCCGTTCCCCCGCCCGGTCGTGGGTGGTGACCTGCAGCGGGGAGTCGCACTCCGGCGTGGCGTACTCCGGGTGGGAGCCGACATCGAGGTAGAGCCGGGAACCGTTCTCCAGGAACACGTTGGAGGAGCGGCCCCACGACACGACGCGACGGAACAGGTAGCGGGCGACCTCGTCGGGGCTGAGGCGTCGCTGGCCGTCGATGGTGCAGGTGACGCCGTACTCGGTCTCGATGCCGAAGATGCGCCGCCTCATGCCCCGCTCCTGTCGTCCGGGCCGGACCTGGCCGGTGCCCGATCGCTCGGCTGCGGTGCGACGGCGGGCGGGGCACCGACAGCGCCCGCAACCGGCCTCGGCTGTGAGGGGCTCACGCGTCGAGGATCGCGGTGAGCTCGTCCACCGCCAGACGGAAGAAGCGACGGCGGGGCCGGCGCGCGTCCAGTCCCGAGACCTCCAGGACCCCCGCTGTCAGGGTCCGACCAGCCACGTCCGAGAGCGCGCCGACGGCGGCACGCACGGCACTGTCGCGGTCCATGCCGGGCAGGAAGCGTTCCTCGAGCTTGTTGCGCAGTGGTTCGGTGTCGCCCCCGATCGCCACGAAGCGGTGCTCGTCCACGATCGAACCGTCGTAGAGGATGTGGAACAGCTCCAGGCCCCCGGAGCTCCCGGCCGACGCGTCGTGCGGGTCGTGGACGTCGCTCGCGTCGTCGTCCTGTTCGTCGGCCTGCTCG
>JAWLDJ010000031.1:0-15896 GCA_041686695.1 Nitriliruptoraceae bacterium | reverse complement strand
TCGTCGGCCTGCTCGGCGGCGGGCTCACCCGCCGGTTCGTGGGTGCGGCTCGCGTCGTCGGCCACCGTCCCGTCGATGCGGGAGGCATCGACCTGGGCGATCAACAGCTCGACCTCGAAGGGCTTGGTCTCGCCCATGAAGCTGGCACCGAGCGCCTGGGAGTAGGCGTTGGCCAGCGGCTTGGCCGTGACGTCCTCCCGCGCGTACTGGTAGCCCTTGACGTCGGCCAGGCGGATGCCGGCCACGCGCAGCGCCTCGAACTCGTTGTAGCGGCCGACGGCGGCGAAGCCGATCGAGTCGTAGATCTCCGAGGTCTTGTGCAGCGATGCCGAGGGGTTCTCCCCGGCGAAGATCACCCCGTGTGCGAACTCGACCGCGACCAGGGCCCGCCCCCGCGCGATGCCCTTGCGGGCGTACTCCGCCCGGTCCTTCATCAGCTGTTCGGGGGCGACGTAGAAGTTGGCGGCCACTGCGGGTTCCTTGGTCTGGGATGGGCTCAGGAGCGGGGCGGTGGCGTGTGGACCCCATCGGTGGGCACCGGCCGGGTCACCGGCGTCGGTGGGCGAAGACGGCCTCCACGTGCGCCGCGACCTGTTCGTCCTCGAGCTCCCGGTAGCCGTCCGCGTCGATGACGGCGATGATCGGGAAGATCCGGCGGATCAGATCGGGGCCACCGGTCGCGCTGTCCTCCTCGGCCGCGTCCGCGAGGGCCTCGAGGGCGGTGCGCACGGCGTCGTCGAGCTCCCCCTCGGGATCGACCAGCCGCTTCAGCGTGGCGCGCGCGGCCAGGGAGCCCGAGCCCGTCGCGGCCTGCGCGGTCGCGACGTAGCGGCCACCGACGGGGTCGTACTCGAAGATCCGGGGCACCAAGGTGCGCGGGTCGATGCCCGCGAACAGGGGGACGACCACGAGCCCCTGCATCGCCATCGGCAGGTGGGCGCGCAGCAGCCCCGCGAGCTTGTTGGACTTGCCCTCCAGCGACAGCGGTTCGCCCTCGACCTTCTCGTAGTGCTCGAGTTCGGTGGCGAAGACCTTGGCCAGCTCCATGGCCGGACCCGCCGTGCCCGAGATCCCGATCGCCGAGTGATCGTCGGCCGGGAAGACCTTGCGCATGTCACCGCGCGAGATGAGGTTGCCGGCCGTGGCCCGCCGGTCACCCGCGACGACCACGCTGTCACGAGCGACGACGGCCAGGACCGTGGTCCCCTCGACGAGCTGTTCCCTGAGCTGCGTGGGCACCTCCGCCCCGCCGAGGATCGCGGGGACGGCGTCGGGGGCCATCGCCCGCAGTGTCGCCGCGAACGAACTGCGCTGCACGTCGAACGCGGTCGGGAAGGCGGAACGCAACGCCTCGGGGTGTGAGCTCACGGGCAACCTCCGGCTGGGTGCCCGAGCGTAACGCGCCGTCGCGCATCTCCGTGCCGGGCCTGGCCGCCAACGCCCGTCTCCGTGCCGGGCGCTGGGCTACTGGCCACCCGTCGGCACCAAGGCCAGCCGCCATCCGCAACCAGTGACTACGGTCGTCACGGGAGCGGTCACCGATCCGAGGGAGGCAAGCCGTGAAGCGCATCGTCGTGGGTGTCGACGGGTCCGAAGGTTCACGACTTGCGCTGGACTGGGCCGCGCAGGAGGCGGGCCTGCGTGCTGCCAGCCTCGAGGTCGTCACGACCTATCTCTCCGAGCCCGAGTGGGCTGGTTTCCCGGTCGACGGCGGGATGAGCTCCGCACAGATCGAAGATGCCCGCCAGAGCATCGAGATGGCCACTCGCCGAGCGGCCGAACACGCTCAGGCCGTGGTCGAGGCGATGATCGCCGGTCTGCCAGACAGCAGCAACGCAGAACCCGTGGTCGTCGCCAGTCAGCGACCGGCGGAAGCACTGGTGGAACGATCCCGCGGCGCCGAGATGCTCGTGGTCGGGTCTCGCGGGCTCGGGGGCTTCAAGAGCCTGATGCTGGGCTCCGTCAGTCACCAGTGCGTGACCCACGCCGACTGTCCGGTCGTGGTCATCCGACCCGCGCCCGCAGACGGGCAAGCGTGAGTCGACCCCGAACACGCGGGGTCCCACACCGCCGACATCACGCTCACCGAGCGTGCGACTGGGCGTCCCCGGTCACCAGGGAACGTGCGCATCGGGCCGGGTGAACTACTGGCCGCCCTTCTGGACGTAGGAACGCACGAACTCCTCGGCGTTCTCCTCGAGCACGTCGTCGATCTCGTCGAGCAGTTCGTCGACGTCGTCGATCACCTCGCGGGTGTCGGAGCGGGACGTGGTCTCGACCTGCTCCTCGGGGGCGTCCTCGGCGGTGTCGCGCCGCTGGACCTGACCGCCGTCGCTCATGCTGTGTCCTTCGGCTGGTGTCCAGCAGGGTAGCCACGGACGGGCCCCCACGGGCGGCTGCTGCCGCGGCACCGTCCGCGGCAACACGCGCAGGCGGGCTCAGGTCGTCAGACGTGCCAGGAGCTCGGTGGCCGAGTCGACCTCGTCCAGCAGCGCGCCGACCTGTGCCCGGGTGCCCTTGCCCGGTTCCATCATCGGCACGCGCTGCAGCGAGTCCCGACCGAGGTCCAGGATCAGCGAATCCCAGCCCGCTGCCACGACCTGGCTCCGGAACCGACGGATGCACTCGCCGCGGAACCACGCCCGGGTGTCCTCGGGCGGGGTGTGGACGGCCGCTGCCACCTCGGCGTCGGTCACCAGACGTTCCACCAGACCCCGCGCCGCCAGACGGTGGTAGAGCCCCTTGTCGGGCCGGATGTCGTGGTACTGCAGCTCCACCATCTTGAGGCGGTCGTGCGTCCAGTCGAGTCCGTGCCGGCTGCGGTAGTTCTCGAGCAGGTCCAGCTTCGTGGCCCAGTCGACCTGGCCGACGAGCTTGCGAGGATCGTCGTCGGCGGTGACCAGCAGAGCCTCCCACCGCTCGAGGACCTCCTCGCCGACCGGATCCACACCCTCGGCACGTTCCTTGACGTAGCGGCGAACCGCGTCGAGGTACCACCGCTGCAGCGCCAGCGCCGTGGTCGTCGATCCGTCCTGCAGGGCGAGCGGGGTCCGTGCGGTCAGGTCGTGGGAGACCGCGTGGAACGCTGCGACGGGGTCGAGGAGCTCGGGGACCTCGGGGAGCGCATCGTCCTCGATCGCGTCGAGGAGCAGGAGCATCGTCCCGACCTTCAGGAAGGTCGCGACCTCGCAGAGGTTGGCGTCACCGTTGATCACGTGCAGCCGGCGGTAGCGATCCGGGTCGGCGTGGGGCTCGTCGCGGGTGTTCATCAGCGGTCGCTTGAGCGTGGTCTCGAGCCCGAGCTCCACCTCGAAGAAGTCCGCCCGCTGGGACAGCTGGAAGCTGACCTGCGGGTCCAGCCCGCTGCCGAGCCGGCCGGCACCGACGAACAGCAGGCGCGAGACGAAGAAGGGCAGCAGCTGGCGGGTCAGGCGACCGAAGGGCACCGAGCGTGGCACCAGGTAGTTCTCGTGGGTGCCGTAGGCGGCACCCTTGCCGTCGGTGTTGTTCTTGTGGATCAGGACACGGCTGCCCGCTGCCAGCGTGGCGGCGGCTCGCCCGGCGGCATCGGCCAGGATCAGCTCACCAGCCCGGTCCCAGATCACCAGGTCCCGGGCGTTGGAGCACTCCGGGCTCGCGTACTCGGGGTGCGCGTGGTCGACGTAGAACCGGGCGCCGTTGGTGAGCACGGTGTTCGCCAGCCCGAGTTCGTCGTCGATCATCGCCTCGCCGGGTTCGGGCACCGGCCCGCCGCGGGCGTCCCTGAGCGGCGACTCATCGGTGTGGTCCCAGCGCACCTCGTCGCGGCCGGCGGCGCGGTACGCCCCCACCACCAGCGAGGAGGCGAGCACCGGGTTGACCGGACTCGGACCGTCGACGGCGATGCCGTACTCGGTCTCGACGCCGACGAACTTGGCCGTGCTCACAGGTACTGGCCGGGGTTGACGTTCTCGATCGAGCGACCGGATGTCTCCTGTCCGGACAGCAGGGTGCGGACGTAGACGATCCGTTCGCCCTTCTTGCCGCTGATCCGCGCCCAGTCATCGGGGTTGGTCGTGTTCGGCAGGTCCTCGTTCTCGCGGAACTCCTCCCGGATCGCCGTGAGCAGATCGGCCGTGCTGAGGCCCCGCTCGTCGGTGGCCAGGAACCGCTTGATGGCCAGCTTCTTGGCGCGGGCGACCACGTTCTCGATCATCGCACCGGAGTTGAAGTCCTTGAAGTACAGGATCTCCTTCTCCCCGTTGGCGTAGGTGACCTCGAGGAACTCGTTGTCGACCTCGGCGGCGTACATCTTGTCGACCGTCCGGTCGATCATGCGGGCGACGGCGGATGCGGCTCCCCCGGCCTCGGCGACCTCGGCGGCGGCCAGCGGCAGGCCCTCGTGGAGGTAGATGCGGAAGATCTCCCTGGCCGCCGCCGCGTCGGGGCGGTCGACCTTGATCTTCACGTCGAGACGTCCGGGTCGCAGGATCGCCGGGTCGATCATGTCCTCACGGTTGGAGGCGCCGATCACGACGACGTCCTTGAGGCTCTCGACCCCGTCGATCTCCGCCAGCAGCTGCGGCACGATGGTGGTCTCCACATCGGAGGAGACCCCCGAACCGCGGGTGCGGAACAACGACTCCATCTCGTCGAAGAACACGATGACCGGGAACCCCTGTGCGGACATCTCCCGGGCCCGCTGGAAGATCAGCCGGATCTGGCGCTCGGTCTCCCCGACGTACTTGTTCAGCAGCTCGGGGCCCTTGACGTTGAGGAAGTAACTGGTGACGTCCTCGCGGCCGGTGCGCTCGGCCACCCGCTGTGCCAGCGAGTTGGCGACCGCCTTGGCGATCATCGTCTTGCCGCACCCCGGCGGCCCGTACAGCAGGATGCCCTTGGGTGCCTTGAGCTCGTGCTCGACGAACAGCTCCGCGTGCAGGTACGGCAGCTCCACGGCGTCACGGATCGCCTCGACCTGCTCGCCGAGACCGCCGATCTGGTCGTAGCTGACGTCGGGCACCTGCTCGAGGACGAGCTGCTCCACCTCGGCCTTGGGGATGCGCTCCAGCGCGGTGTTGGCCCGTGGATCGAGCAACAGGCTGTCGCCGGCCTTCAGCGCGAGTCCCTGCAGGGGTCGCGCCAGGCTGACGACACGCTCGTCGTCGGTCCGACCGACGACCAGCACCCGGCCGTCGGAGAGCAGCTCGGCGACCGTGACGACCTCACCCCGGTCGTCGAAGCCGGCGAGGCCAACGATGCTCATGGCGTCGTTGAGTCGGACCTGCTGCCCGGGCTCCAGCTCGGCCAGCTCCACCTCGGGACCCGCCGCCACCTCGAGCTTGCGGCCGGACACCATCACCGTGGCGGTGTCCTGCTCCGAGCCGACACCGAGGTAGGTGGCGTAGGTCTGCGGTGGAGCGGAGAGCCGTTCGACCTCCTCGCGCAGGGTGGCCAGCTGCTCGCGAGCGGCGTTCAGCGTCTCGGACAGCTTGGCGTTCTGCGCCGTCGCGGATTGCAACCGGCTCCGCGTCTCGAGCAGCCGCTCCTCCAGCACCCGGACCCGGGTGGGCGCGGTGGCGAGTCGGCGGCGCAGGAGCTCCGCTTCCTCGCGGAGCATCTTGACCTCGGCGAGCACGGCATCGGGATCGTTCGGGTCGGCCGGTTCCGGTCGTGGGATCGCGGGATCGTCGAACCCCCACGTGCCCGTCCCGAGCGGGTCGGACCCGGAGGACGCACCCGCGTCCTCGGTGCCGTTCGCGTCCTGCTCTGGACCCACCACGCAGCCTCCTCGCGTCGCGTCGACGGCCGGAGTGCGGTCACGACGGCCGCTCGCCGGAGCGAGTGTACGAGGGTGTGGTCCCTGGGGACAGCCCCATCGCGGGCGGCAGGGGCCGGAGCCACGGCGTCGCGCAGATCGCCTCGTACCCGTCCGGTCGGCCTCGGCCGTTCGGACGGGGCTGGTTGCGAGCTTCCGCAGCCGCGATGCGGCAAGGTCCCCGCGTTCGAGAGATACGTGGCTGCAGGTCTCGACCTGTCCGCGCGGCGATGCTCGATGGCACCACCCGCTGCGCGACCACGATCCGAGCGACGCCCCCTGCACGCGACGACCCATGCCACGACACGGAGCGGCCCGTGAGCCCACTCACCGAACTCGTCGCGTTGATCGGTGCGGCGGCGGTCGGCGCCGTCATCGCCGTCACGGTCATCGGCGCAAGCCTGCTGCTGGCGCTGCCCGCGGTGGCGGTGGTCACCGGCATCGCCCTGGTCACCGTGCGGCGCGGCGCCCGCTGAGTCCGTGGGCGTCAGCGGTGGGCGCGCCGCGGCCCCTCACTCGGCGTCGGACGCCTGCGAGCGGTCACTGGCCTCCCAGTCGACCTGGCCGCCGGTGTCGGCCTTGCGCCGGCGCCGCGCCGGGCCGCCGTCCTCGCGTGCCGGCACCCGCCGCGCCGTGGTGAGGAAGGCGGTGTGGGCCACCATGCGATGGGCCGGCCGGACCGCCAGCCCGTCGACGTCCCAGCCCCTGACCAACGTCTCGGTCGTGCGGACCTCGGTGAACCGGCCGTCGGCCCAGAGCGCGTCGCTGACCCGCATCACCTGCGGAACGCCGGGGGTGTAGGTGCACACGATCCCGCCGGGTGCCAGGGACTCGGCCGTGCCCGGGATCGCCAGCCACGGCTCGAGGAGGTCCAGCACGACGCGATGCGCCCGCTGGGCCGCGAGGACCTCGACCACGTCGTCGATCACCAGGCGCCAGTTCTCCGGCGCGCCGCCGTGGAACCGCTCGACGTTGCGTCGAGCGACCCGGGCGTGATCCTCGCGCCGTTCCACCGACACCACCTGGCCGGTGGGCCCGACCGCGGCCAGCAGCGCCATCGTCAGGGCCCCGGAGCCCGCGCCCGCCTCGAGCACCGTGCAGCCGGGTCGGATGTCGGCCATGGCCACGATCATGGCCTGGTCCTTGGGGTAGACCACCTGCGCGCCGCGCTGCATCTTGAGGATCACGTCCTCGCGGGTCGGGCGCAGGACCACCACCTCCATGCCCTTGGTGGTCCGGATCGCGCTGCCCTCGCGGGCCCCGATCAACTCGTCGTGCTCGACCAGGCCGCCGTGGCTGTGCCACTGGGACCCGGGTTCGAGGTCGATCAGGTAGCGGCGTCCCTTGCGATCGAGCAGCAGGACGAGCTCGCCCGCAGCCAGGGGTGCGTCGGTGCCCGGCAGCACCGGTCCGGGCGGCGGGGTGGTGGAGGCGGTCATCCTCGGGCCGCGCGATCCGCGGCGACGGCGGCCTCACTCGGGCTGTCGGTTCCGGCCGTCACGGGCAGCACCGCCAGGATCAGCTCGCGCTGGCGGCAGAACGCACAGGTCTGCCCGGTGGTGGGCATCCCGCACGAGGCGCAGGCGCCCACGGTGACGTCGTCAGCGGTCGCCGGGTCCACCAGGCGCTCCTGCCGTTCGTAGAACCCGAAGAGGAACTGGGCCTTGAGGCCGGGCGCACCGTGCTCGAGCAGATCGAACGCCGCCTTGAGGTCGTGGCCGGTGTTGCCGTCGACCAGCGGGCACTCCTCCACCACGTAGTCGATGCCACGCACCACGCAGTAGGCCGCCGACTCCCGCTCGGACAACCGGTACAGGGGCTTGATCTTGCGCACCTGGTTGGTACCGGTCGCCGGCAGCACCGGCTGCTGGCGGGCCAGGAAGGCCTCCTGCCACCGCAGCACGTTGCCGAGCAGCGTCGCCGCCTCGTCGTCGAGGTTGTGGCCGGTGACCAGGACGTCGTAGCCGTGGTCGACGGCCACGCGGTTGAAGGCGTAGCGCTTCGAGAGTCCGCAGACCCCACACGTCGACCGTCCCGACGCGGTGGCCCCGGTCGGGGTGCTGTAGCCGTAGGTCGCCGCCAGGTCGACCACGTGCAGCCGCAGGCCCCGCCCCGCGGCGAACGCCTCGCAGACCTCCTGGCTGCGCTGCGAGTAGCCCCCGATGCCCAGCCCCACGTACAGCCCGTCGACGCGGTAGCCCATGGTGTCGAGCGCGTCCCACAGCGCCAGCGAGTCCTTGCCGCCGGAGACCGCCACCAGGAGGCGATCGTCGTAGGAGCACATCCGCTCACCCGTGGGCCTGGCGGGCGGATGATCGATCGCCTTGCGCACCTGCCGGTGGACGTGGTCCACCAGGTGCTCGGCGCACCACGCCGCACGGTGCCGTCGCTCCTCGAGTACCGCGGGGGCTCGGCAGACCACGCATCGCGGTGCACTCTCGGCCCCACCGGAGATCACCGGTCGGACCTCCACCTCGGCGTCGGCGGGCAGGGTGTGGTCCGCGGTGACCAGCGCGCCCTGGTGGAGCACCAACACCGTGTGCGGCAGGACATCGAGGTGGTCGAGGAGCTCGGCCACGGACATCGGACCATCTACCTCGACCTGACGGTCAGGGTTGCGGAGCCGGATACGCACCGGTGCACCTCCTCTCGGCCACGGTAGGGCGTCGGACCTGCCTCAGCGATCCTGGCTGGTGTCGGACATCGGGGGCTCGGTCGTCCCGACCGATGCCGGCAGCTGGACCGGCGTGCCGGGCGGCAGGCTGACCTCCGTGCCGCGGACGTCGATGGTGAGCTCGTCACCGTCGGTCACCTCGAAGGTGAACGTGTCGTGGGTGAGATCGATCCGCACCTGACGGTCGTGGAACCGCAGGGAGAACCCGAGCCGGGTCCAGGGTCGCGGCAGGCGGGGGTCGAAGGACAGCTCCCCGTGGAAGTCGCGCAGCCCGCCGAAACCGTACACCAGCGTCATCCACACCCCGCCGACCGACGCGACGTGGACCCCGTCGACCACGTTGCCGGCGACGTCGGCCAGGTCCATCAACAGCGCGTACTGGAAGTACTCGAGCGCCTTGCGTTCGTAGCCCACCTCGGCCGCCAGGATCGCCTGCACGCAAGCGGACAGCGAGGAGTCACCGGTGGTGAGCGGGTCGTAGTAGTCGAAGTTGCGCTGCTTCTGTGCGGCGGAGAACTCGTCGCCGAGCAGGACCATCGCGAGCACGACATCCGCCTGCTTGATGACCTGGTGGCGGTAGATCACGAGCGGGTGGTAGTTGAGCAGGAGCGGGTACTGATCGTCGGGGGTGTTCTCGAAGTCCCAGCGCTCCTTCTCGAGGAAGTTGGCGTCCTGGGGGTGGATCCCGCGCTCGACGTCGTAGGGGATGTACATCGCGTCGGCGGCACGCTGCCAGCGCAGGACCTCCTCGGGTGCCAGGCCGGTGGTGTGCTGGAGCGCGGCGTAGGCCTCGGGTTCCTGCTCCTTGAGCCACTGCACGGCCTCGGCGGCGTAGCGCAGGTTCGCGCGGGCCATCAGGTTGGTGAAGGCGTTGTCGTTGACCACGGTGGTGTACTCGTCGGGTCCCGTCACCCCGTGGATGTGGAAGGCCTTGCTGTCGGGGCTGAAGAAACCGAGCCCCGACCACATGCGTGCGGTCTCGACCAGGATCTCCGCGCCGACCTCGGTCAGCAGGTGGCGCTCACCGCGGACGTCGACGTACCGCTTGATCGCGTAGGCCACGTCGGCGTCGATGTGGTACTGCGCCGTCCCGGCGGCGTAGTAGGACGAGGCCTCCTCGCCGTTGATCGTGCGCCACGGGAACAGCGCGCCGTGCTCGCTGAGCTCCCGGGCGCGCTCCCGGGCCAAGGGCAGCATGGAGTGGCGGAACCGCAGCAGGTTGCGGGTCACACGTGGATCGGTGTAGGTGAGGAACGGCGTGACGTAGATCTCGGTGTCCCAGAAGTAGTGTCCCTCGTAGGCCTGGCCGGTCAGCCCCTTGGCCGGGATGCCGGTGGTCTCGGCGCGTGCCGACGCCTGGGCGAGCTGGAAGATGTTCCAGCGGATCGCCTGCTGCACGCGGGCCGGGCCCTCGACCTGGACGTCGGCCCGGGACCAGAAGTCGGTCAGGAAGTCGCGCTGCGCCGCCTCGAGGGCGCCGTAGCCCTCGGTCATGGCACGGTCCAGCGTGCGCCAACTCCGGTCCACCAGCTCGGCCGGCGGCACGTTGCGTGAGCTGTGGTAGGTCATGAACTTGGTGATGCGGATCGGGACGCCGGCGCGCGCGTCGATGGTGAAGACGACCTTGCCGAGGTCATCGGAGGTGGTGCGTTGGGCCCGCCACGGGTTGTCGGTCTCCATCACGTGGTCGACGCCGACGCCCAGCGTCATCCGCGAGTTGGTGGTCCGGTACCCGAAGACGACGCGGTGGCCCTCCTCGGCGGTGTTCTTGTTGTTCAACACCCGGTCGCCGAAGCCACGCGAACGGCGCGGGTCCCCGCCGTTGCCGTTGCGCGGCTCGTCCTCGGCCCTGGCGTCCTGACGGTTGAGCAGCTGCGATGAGACGACCACCGGGGCATCGCTGTCCACGGTCAGCTCGTAGGAGATGGCACCGAGGTGACGGTGGACGAAGGAGACCAGGCGCGAGGTCTTCAGCGTCACCCGCTTGCCGCTGGGGGTCGACCAGACCAGGGACCGACGCAGGACGCCCTCGCGGAAGTCCAGGCTGCGCTCGTAGTCGACCAGGCGTGCCGTGGGCAGGAACAGCGGTTCGTCGTCGACGTAGAGCTTGAGCAGCGTCGCGTCCGGGCAGTTGACGATCGTCTGGCCCGTGCGCGCGAACCCGAAGGCCTCCTCGGCGTGCACGATGGGCCAGGTCTCGTGGAACCCGTTGACGAAGGTGCCCGGCTCGATCGCGGGCCGGCCCTCCTCGAGGGTCCCCCGCATCCCCAGGAAGCCGTTGCCGAGCGCGAAGATCGTCTCCGCGTTGCCCATCCAGCGGTCGGTGAACCCGCGTTCGATCAGGAGCCACTCGTCGGGTGGGAACAGGTGCTCGGGCGGCAGGCGGAGCTCACGGGGGATCATCGAGATGACCTCGAGGCAGCAGGGTCGACGCACCTCTCCGGCGGCGCCGTCACGGGGCGGGCCACACGCTACACGGGCGCGCTCTTGACCGTCAGTAGGCCGCCTGGCAGAAACCGTGGTTGCAGTAGCCGCCAGGGTGTTTCGCGAGGTACTGCTGGTGTTCCGCCTCGGCCCAGTACACCTCGCCGAGAGGCGCGATGGTGGTCGTGATGGGTGCGTGGATCCCCACTTGCGCCAGACGGTCCTGGTAACGCTGGAGGCTGGCCGTGGCCGCCTCGGACTGCCGCTCGGTGGTCGTCAGCACGATGGAGCGGTACTGCGGACCGATGTCGTTGCCCTGACGATCACCCTGGGTCGGATCGTGGTTCTCCCAGAACGTCGCGAACAGGGTCTCGAGGTCGACCACCTCCGGGTCGTAGACCACGCCGGCGATCTCCGCGTGCCCGGTCGCGCCGGTGCAGACCTCACGGTAGGTGGGGTTCGGGGTGGCGCCACCGGCGTACCCCACGAACGTCGTCCAGACGCCCTCGAGCGGCCAGAACAGGCGCTCGGCCCCCCAGAAACAGCCCATCCCGAGCACGAGGAGCTCGTGGCCCTCAGGCCACGGCGGCGTGATGGGGCGTCCGTGGACGTGGTGCTCCTGGGACGTGGCGATGGCGTTCGGGCGCCCGGGCGGCACGTCCTCGGCACTGGCCGGTCCACCCTGGCGGCGCGAGAACAGCACGGTGGCTCCTCGGTGCGGCGATCGTGGGGGACGGAGGGTACGGCGGGTACGGCCTGCGTGAGCGGTCAGTCGTCCCGGAGGCTGCGCAGCACGTACTGCAGGATCCCGCCGTGGCGGTAGTACGTGGCCTCGCCCGGGGTGTCGATCCGCACGCGTGCGTCGAAGGACGTCTCACGCCCGTCGTCACCGCGCGCGGTGACCTGCACCGTGGCCGGGATCGTGCCGTCGTTGAGACCGGTGATCCCGACGACGTCGAAGGTCTCCTCGCCGGAGAGCCCCAGCGACTCCGTGTCCTCACCCTCGGGGAACTCCAGTGGCAGCACCCCCATGCCGATCAGGTTCGAGCGGTGGATCCGTTCGAAGGAGGTGGCGATCACCGCCTGCACGCCCAGCAGCAGCGTCCCCTTGGCCGCCCAGTCACGCGACGATCCCGAGCCGTACTCGGCGCCGGCCAGCACGACGAGCGGGACACCCTCGTCCTGGTAGTGCTCCGCCGCCTCGTAGATCGAGGTCACCTCGCCGTCACCGAGCAGGTCGCGGGTGACGCCCCCCTCGGTCCCCGGTGCGAGCTGGTTGCGCAGTCGGATGTTGCCGAAGGTGCCGCGGATCATCACCTCGTGGTTGCCGCGACGGGAGCCGTAGGAGTTGAAGTCCCGCCGTTCGACCCCGTGGTCGATCAGGTACTCCCCCGCCGGGCTCTCGAGCTTGATCGCGCCCGCCGGTGAGATGTGGTCG
The DNA here is from genome assembly GCA_041686695.1 of Nitriliruptoraceae bacterium. Classification (GTDB taxonomy): domain Bacteria; phylum Actinomycetota; class Nitriliruptoria; order Nitriliruptorales; family Nitriliruptoraceae; genus T1Sed10-7. The sequence goes on along the minus strand of JAWLDJ010000031.1, from coordinate 3,563 downwards.
GTGGTCACCGAGTCACCGAGCTTGGCCAGCACGCGCGCTCCGGTGATGTCGGCCAGCGGCGTCGGCTCGGCGCTCATCCCGTCGAAGAAGGGCGGCCTGCGGATGTAGGTCGACTCCTCGGCCCACTCGAAGGTGTCGCCCTGTGGTGTCGGTAGGGCCCGCCAGGTCTCGTCACCGTCGAAGACCGAGGCGTACTTGTCGCTGAACATCTCGGTCTGCAACGCCTGGTTGACGACCTCCTGCACCTCCTGTGGCGACGGCCACAGATCGGCCATCATCACCGGTTGCCCGTCGGCGCCGGTGCCCAGTGGCTCGGTGAACAGATCGAGGTCCATCGTGCCGGCCAGGGCATAGGCGACGACCAGCGGTGGCGAGGCCAGGTAGTTCATCTTGACGTCGGGGTTGATGCGGCCCTCGAAGTTGCGGTTGCCGCTGAGCACGGACACCACCGCGAGGTCGTGCTCCTGGACGGCCGCGCTGACCTCCGGGATCAACGGCCCCGAGTTGCCGATGCAGGTCGTGCAGCCGTAGCCGACGAGGTTGAACCCGAGCTTGTCGAGGTAGGGGGTCAGCCCGGCACGGTCGTAGTAGTCCATCACGACCTTCGAGCCGGGAGCCAGCGTGGTCTTGACCCAGGGCTTGCGCTCGAGGCCGCGTTCCACGGCGTTCCTGGCGAGCAGCGCGGCCGCGATCATCACCGATGGGTTCGAGGTGTTGGTGCAGGAGGTGATGGCGGCGATCGTGACCGCTCCGTGGTCCAGCTCGAAGCTGGTGCCGTCGGCCAGGGTCACCTCGACGGGGTGGAAGGTCCGCGTGGTGGGGTGTTCGGCCGGCGCGCGGCTCGGCTCGGGCGCCCCGTCCTCATCGCCGGCGGAGATCGCGACCGGATCCGAGGCTGGGAACGTGCCCTCGAGCTCGGCGTCCAGGTCGCTGCCTGCCTCCGGCTGGCCATCCTCGACGTAGTCGCGCAGCGCCACCCGGAAGCTGTCCTTGGCCCGGGACAGATCGACCCGGTCCTGGGGCCGCTTCGGGCCGGCCAGCGAGGGCACGACCGTGGACAGATCCAACGAGAGGGTCTCGGAGTAGACGGGTTCCTGGTCGGGGTCGTGCCACAGGCCCTGGGCCTTGGTGTAGGCCTCGACCAGGGCGACCTGTTCCTCGGAGCGACCGGTGAAGCGCAGGTAGGTCAGGGTCTCCTCGTCCACCGGGAAGATCGCCGCCGTGGAGCCGTACTCCGGCGACATGTTGCCGATGGTCGCGCGGTTGGCCAGCGGGACCGCAGCCACGCCTGGGCCGTAGAACTCGACGAACTTGCCCACCACGCCGTGCTCCCGGAGCATCTGGGTGATCGTGAGCACCAGATCGGTCGCGGTGGCACCGTCGGGGAGCTGGCCCTCGAGCTTGAAGCCGACCACCCGCGGGATCAGCATGGAGACGGGCTGGCCGAGCATGGCCGCCTCCGCCTCGATCCCTCCGACCCCCCAACCGAGCACGCCGAGGCCGTTGACCATGGGGGTGTGGGAGTCGGTGCCGACCAGGGTGTCGGGGTAGGCACGGCGCACCCCGTCGGCGCCCTCGTCGCCGAAGACCACGCGGGCGAGGTACTCGATGTTGACCTGGTGGACGATGCCCGTGCCCGGCGGTACGACCTTGAGCCCGTCGAAGGCCTCCTGGCCCCAGCGCAGGAACTGGTAGCGCTCGCGGTTGCGTTCGTACTCCAGCTCGATGTTGCGCTGCAGGGCATCGCCGACCCCGAAGGTGTCGGCGACGACCGAGTGGTCGATCACGAGCTCTGCAGGGACCAGCGGGTTGATCCGGGAGGGGTCGCCGCCGAGCTCGACCATCGCCTCGCGCATGGCGGCGAGGTCGACCACGGAGGGCACACCGGTGAAGTCCTGCAGGATCACCCGTGCCGGGGTGAACTGGATCTCCGCCGACGGCTCGGCGGTCGCCTCCCAAGCCGCCAGGGTACGGACGTCATCGGCGGTGACGTTGACCCCGTCCTCGTTGCGCAGCAGGTTCTCGAGCAGGACCTTGAGGCTGTACGGCAGGCGACCTGCCCCCTCCACCGCATCGAGCCGGAAGATCTCGTAGGTGCGATCACCGACGGTGAGGTCGGCGCGGGCGTCGAAGCTGTCCATGATCGGACTCCCGGGTCGTGGTCGTGATCGAGCGGTGCAGGACGGTGGTGGGCGGCCTCGGAGCGGATCCACCGTGCCGTCGTCCGCGCCGGTGGACGACGAACCTAGCCCACCGGTGGCCGCCGTCGAGGTTCCAGGTGGCAGCCAGCGCGTGCGGCATGGGGCGGGTGTATCATAACCCCATCGGTTATGCACGGGTCTGGCAGGGTGCTGCCGGCCAGGTGCGGCGCGGCACGAGCGGGACGGTGCGCGCGAGCCTGGCGACGACGACGTGAGGGTGCGGTGAGCGACGGTCACGGCCAGCCACGAGGGCAGGCGGCCCTGGACGCGCCGGTGGCGGTGACCGGGGACGTGGTCGGCTCCCGACGGTTCCTGGCGATCGACCGGCTGTTGGCGGGCCTCGACGACGCCCTGGCCGGCGTCGAGGCGGTGCAACCGGCTGTCCGGCCGCTCCATCGGACGGAGCGCGACGTCTTCCTCGGGATCTACGGGGACCTCGGCTCGGCGGCCACCGCCGCGCTGCGGCTGCGGCTGGCCACCGACGATCTGGTCCTGCCCACCGTCGACGGGGTGGACGAGCCCGTCGAGCTACGCCTCGGGATCGGGATCGACGGGCCGACCGGCGACGCCGGGGCGTCCGCACCGGGTGGGGCGCTGGCGCCGGACGGGACGCCGGCGCCGGGTGGGAGGCCGGCATCGGATGTGGCGGTGGCGGACCCGGTGGCGGTGGCGGACCCGGTGGCAGTGGCGGCGGAACGGGCACGCCGGGCGCTGGCGGAAGCCGAGGAGCTCGCGGTGTCGCGGACGTGGCCCGACTCCCTGCGCAGCCGGTGTGGGGCCGGCGATCCGGTGCTGGCCGCCGCCGTCAACGCCCACCTGCTCCTGCAGGACCAGCTGCTGGCCCGGCTCGATGCCCGGGACCGACGGGCCCTGCTGGGGTTGCTCGACGGCGAACGGCAGGTCGATGTCGCCCACGCGCTCGGGGTCACCCAACCCGCCATCGCTCGCCGCCTCAGGGCGCGCGGCAGCCTGGCGTTGCACCGAGCCGTGCTCGAGCTGACGGCGGCGACCCGATCAGCGGACAGCCACGCGGGCGGCATCTAGTCTCGGCGTCGCCGGGCCAGCGAGCCCCGCGACCGCCCGCTGCCATGCGCACCCATCCCCGCTCCAGAAGGGTTCGACCATGCCAAGCCTCGTCCTCGTCCGCCACGGCCAGTCCCTGTGGAACCTGGAGAACCGGTTCACCGGGTGGGTCGACGTCCCGCTCACCGCCCTGGGCAAGGACGAAGCGCGCAAGGCCGGTGAACGGCTCACCGGGCAGCACTTCGACGTCGCCTACACCTCGGTGCTGAGTCGCGCCCAGGAGACGCTGCGCATCGTCATGGAGGTCGCCGGTCTCCACGATCTGCCGATCATCCGCGA
>JAWLDJ010000030.1:2611-23713 GCA_041686695.1 Nitriliruptoraceae bacterium | reverse complement strand
ACTACCCCGACCGTTCCCTGGAGGTGAACGTGGCCGAGCCCACGAGCGCGGAGCTCGATCTGCTGCTCGAACTGCAGGCGACGGATCACCGCGTGCGCAAGCTCCGCCACCAGCTGGATGCTCTCCCCGAGCAGCAGCAGCTCGAGTCGACACTGGCACGGGCCGGCGAGCTCGACCGTCAGCACGACGACGTGCGGGTGGAGCTCGAGCGTGCCTCGTCACGGCAACGGCAGCTCGAGCGTGAGGTCGAGGTGCTCTCCGAGCGGCGTGATGCCGAGCGGGCTCGCCTCTACGACGGCACCGTGGCCAACGCCCGCGAGATGAAGGCCGTCGAAGCCGAGATCGAGACCACGGTCCGGCGGATCGACGAGCACGAGGAGCTCCTGCTCGAGGTGCTCGAGCAGGTCGAGGCCCTGGAGGCCCGGGCCGCGACGCTGGTGGCCGAAGGTGAGGCGACTCGAGCCCGGGCCAGCGAGCTGGAGCGTGCCCGTGACGAAGCGGCGATGCATCTGCTGGCCGAGCTCGGCGAGCTCGAGGCGGAGCGCGACCGCAGGGCGGCCGGGCTGCCCGCGGAGCTCCTCCGGCGCTACGAGGAGACAGCCGAGCGGGCCGGGGGGACCGGTGTGGGCAAACTGATCGACAACTCGTGCACCGCCTGTCGGCTGACCATGTCCCGAGCGGACATCGGTGAGCTGCTGGCTGGCCCTCCGCTGACGACCTGCCCCCAGTGCCGTCGGCTCCTGGTGGTGCCCGAGTGATCGAGGTCCACGGTCCCGACGGCCGGGTGTGGCGGATCGCACGGCGGCCCGCCAGGCCGGGTGTCGCGGGTTACCTCGTGCCCGGCGCGTGGCGGATCGACGCGGTCACCACCGACGAACGGCGACGGTGGCTGGCGCCGGGGTTGCGGGGCTCGGGCGGGCTCAGGGACGACGTCGCACTGGCGCTGCGGACGGGTTCGGACGGCCCGCCCGGGGAGGTCGCCGTGACCAGCGACGACACCGGGCCGCAGCGACGTCGCGGGTCCGGCGACCAGGGCGGCTGAGACGGCGTCAGCTGACCTCGCCGTCGGCCGAACCGATCTTGTCCAGCCCGGCGATCTTGGCCTGCTCCTTGGCACGGTCGGCCGCCCGGAGCACGGCGACCTCGTCGGCGCCGTCCTCCGGATAGCGAGCGATCCCGTAGGCGGCGTGCACCTCGAAGCGTTCGCCGTCGGGCAGGACCACCTGCTCGTCGTGGAGGCGCCGGATGATCCCGTCGATCACGGCGCGGGTGCGGTCCTGTCCCTCGTCGACGAAGGCGACCGCCATCTCGTCACTGCCCAGGCGCGAGGCGAGCACGTCGGTGCCGGCTTCACGACGCAGCACGTGGGCCAGGGCGCGCATCGCCTCGGTGCCCGTGGGGTGCCCGTAGCGCTCGTTCAGCGACCGCATCCCCCGGATGTCGGCGAGCAGGATCGTGAAGGGCCGGCCTGCGGACCGCAGCGTCGCCAGCTCGGCGTAGAAGGCCCGGACGTTGAGGAGCCCGGTGACGGGGTCCTCGCTCACCGCCCGGTGCATGGCGGTGTCACGCTGGCGTTCGGAGAGCTGGGCGGCCATCCCGACCAACGCCAGCCCTGGGAGGACGATCGTGCGCACCACGAGACCGGGGATCTGCGCCACCGTCGGGCCGAGCCAGAGGTCCACACCGAGGTGGGCGACCGCCGCGATGCTCGAGACGACGATGGGGGAGCGGCGCCCACCTGCCAGGCCCGCCAGCACAGCGATCGGGACGGCTGCCCAGGCGATGGTGGGGTCACGCAGCACCAGGTGCAGGACCACGACCAGGGTCAACGCCACGCCGAGCACCGTGAAGCGCACCGGACGTCGATCCAGTGGGCCGGCCGCCGAGAGCAGCAGGCCGCGCGCGTGGGACGACAGGGTGGGGCGGGACACGGTCGAGCGGCTCCTTCAGCCCAGGAGTGCAGCGAGCAGACGGACGACGGCGTCCGGGTCGGCGACGCGGTCGGTGGCGGCGGTGGGGCGGGCGTTCTCGGCGACGAGGATGGCACGACCGCCGAGCGTGCGTGCCACCTCGAAGGCGTCCTCGTCGGTCACATCATCGCCGATGACCAGTGGGGTGCGTTCAGGTGTGCGCTCGGCGATGCGCGCGAGTGCCCGGCCCTTGTTCGCACCCGACGGCCGCAGCTCGAGGACCGCCTTGCCCGCGAGCACGTCGAAGCCGGGTGGCTCGCTGGCGTGATGCTCGAGGAGCGCTTCCACGCGCGGGCCGTGGGTCTCGACGCTGTCGGCGCCAGCCAAGCGGTGGTGGACCGCCAGCGAGGCCTGCTTGCGTTCGACCAGCCACCCGGCCTGCTCGTCGACGAGGTTGCGGATCACGCGTTCCGCGCGATCCAGCGTGCCACCCACGGTGTCGGGGTCGACCAGGGGGTCGTCCGAGCCGTCAGCCAGCACGAGTTCCGCGCCGTGGCCGCCGGCGTAGGCCGCCGTCAGGCCGTCCAGGCGTCGGCGGACGTCGGCGACGGGTCGCCCCGAGAGCACCGCGACCGCCGTCCTGGCGGTCAGTGCCCGCAGGGTGTCGAGGGCTCCCGGTGCCGGACTCGCCAGGTCCGGATGGTCGACGATCGGGGCCAGCGTGCCGTCGAAGTCCACCACGACCAGCCAGCGCTCCAGCGGTCGCAAGCCGACGCCGAGGTGGTCCGGGTCGGCGAGTTCGGGCCCATCGCCACCGTGCGGGGTGCCGGCAGGCAGGTCGGGCGCGGTCATGGTCCGTGGCTACCCGGAGCGATGCCGGTCAGTTCGTCGCCGACCCACCGGTAGACGTCGGCGTCGCGGACGACCTCGGCCATCCGCGCGATGCGCCCGCGACGGTCGTCCCGGGAGAGCTCCATGGCGGACTCCATCAGGTAGCTCTGCCCCTCCACGTCGAAGGGGTTCGTGCGAACCGCGTCGTCCCCGAACTCCGAGGCGGTGCCGCAGAACTCGCTGAGCAGCAGCACCCCGTCCCCGCCGGTGGCGGCCTGCACGGTCACGAACTCCTTGGCGACGAGGTTCATCCCGTCCTTGAGGGGCGTGATGGCCATCATGTCGGCCAGACGGTAGTACGCCGCGAGCGCGGGACGGGGGACGCCACGGTAGAGGTAGTGGACCGGCACATCCTTGCCGGGCTCGGTGAACCGTCCGTTGATGCGTCCCACCTCGGTCTCGACCGAGGTGCGCAGCTGCTGGTACTCCTCGACGTCATCGCGCGACGGCACGGCGATCTGGACGAAGGCGAACCTGCCCCTGAGGTCCGGACGACGCTCCAGCAGCAGCTCGATCGACTGCAGCCGGTGGCGGATGCCCTTGGTGTAGTCCAGCCGGTCGACGCCGAGCAGCACCGTGCGCCCGTCGAACTGCTGCTGGAGATCCGCGAGCTCCTGCTCGGTCTCCTGGCTCTGGGCCAGCGTGGTGAACTCCTGCACGTCGATCGAGATCGGGTGGGCCACGGCCTTGACCTGACGGCCATCGGGCAGGATCAGCGTGTCACCGAGGGCGGTGACCCCGTTGTAGAGGTGCTGGACGGAGCGCACGAAGTTGTCCCGGTACCGGGTGGTGTGGAAGCCGATGGCGTCGGCGGCCAGCAGGCCGTGGAGCAACTGGTCCCGCCAGGGCAGCCGCGCGAACAGCTCCGGCGGTGGGAAGGGCGTGTGGAGGAAGAAGCCGATGGGTGACTGGGGTGCGACGGCCCGCACGAGCTCGGGCTGGAGCATCAGGTGGTAGTCCTGGATCCACACCAGGGGAGCGGGATCGGCATCGGCGACCACCTCGGCGAGCGCCGACGCGAAGCGTCGGTTGACCTCCTCGTAGGTGCGCCACCAGCCGCGGTCGATGATCGGCTCCTCCACCAGATCGTGGAACAGCGGCCACAGGGTGCGGTTCGCGAAGCCGTAGTAGTACCCGTCGACCTCGTCCTCGGTCAGCCGCACGGCGTGCAGGTCGCAGTTGAGTCCCTCGACCCGGCTGGGGACCCCCTCGGGGTCGTCGTCCCATCCGATCCAGGCGCCCCCGACCTGCTCGATCACGGGTCGCAGCGCGGTCACGAGGCCACCGGAGGAGGGATGCCATCCGTCCTCGCCTCGGGACACGGGCAGGCGGTTGGCCACGATCACGAGTGGTCGGTCGGGCAGTTCCACAGCGGACTCCTCGTCGATCCGCCAGCCTACTGAGCCACCCCCTCGGCGCCGGCGTCCTTCGGTCAGGCCCCGGTCGACGGATCCAGCGTCGAGGCGATGTGCTCCTGCAGCTGCGCCTGCAGCTGTGTGGTCACCGGCCCGGGTGCCGGCAGCTCGAGGCGCTGGCCATCCGGCAGGTGCAGCGCGTGGACCGGCAGGCACGGTCGCGTCGCGGAGAGGACCATGAGCTCGTCAGCGGCCAGGAGCTGCTCGAGCCCCGGGGTGGTCGGGGTCACCTCGACGAGCTGCTGCAGGACCGCCACCGACACCGAAGCCAGGATCGGCAGCTGGTCGGGGTCGGGGGTGGAGCAGATCCCGTCGTGCACCAGCACCAGGGAGCCGGTCGGCAGCTCGTGGACGATGTCGCCATCGACGATCAGGGCGTCGTCGGCCCCGACCGCCCGTGCCTGGCGGACCGCCCACTGGTTGGCGGCGTAGGACAGCGTCTTCACCCCGGAGATGGCGCTGCGCCAGGGCGCGTGGACGATGCCGAGCGCGATGGTCGATGGCCACACCGCCGGGCCGATGAGCCCACGGATCACACCGCCGCGGGTGGTGATCACCCGGACCGCGCCGTCGTGCGGGCCCCAGGATGCCAGCAGGTCGGCGATGACGTGGCGGAGCGTCCTCTCGTCCAGCGGCAACTCGAGCGCCGCGGCGGAGCGGTGCATCCTCTCCAGGTGGAGCTCGAGCGCGTGGGTCCGCCCGCTGCGGACCAGCATCGCCTCGAAGACGGCGTCACCACGCAGGAACCCGTCGTCGGCGAGCGGGACGGTCGCCTCGGTCGCGGGGAGCACGCGACCGTCGGCCCAGGCGAGCGCGACGGGCCCGTCCCCGGCAGCGGGAGGTTCGGCGGCCGCCTCGGCAGCAGCGGGAGAGGGAGAGGATGAGGAGGTGTCCATGTGGCAAGCCTGCCACAACCGGCGGCGGCTTGACCCGGGTGACGTCTGCTGGGGTGCTCATCTGGCCGTTACTCGAGCACCGCGTTGCCGCGCCAGTCCCCATCGTCCTGGGTGATGGTGCAGCGCCAGGTGCGGGCGGTGGGCTCCAGGTCGCGGGTCATGTCGACCGGACCGCTGACGTCCCAGGTCTGGCCCTGGTTGGTGATGGTTGCGGTCTCGTGACCGGGGAAGTCGAGGTCGATGGCGGGGCCGACGCGCTGGGTGAGCACGTCCGCACACGCCCAGTAGGCGGTGCGTCCGTACTCCGCGGAGACCGCGTCGGACTCCTCGGCGCCGGGTGTCACCAGACCGATGAGGACGACGGCGGCGAGCACCCCGATGATCACCATCGTGTAGGGGGGCGCCGACGGGAACGCGCTCCGCCATGAGGTGCCGGGCCTCGCGGCCTCGCGGGCCGGCGTCGGCTCCCTGGCCGTGGGGCTGGGTCGGTGGGCGGCGGTCGAGTGGCCGCGGGACGGCGGCTCGCCGGCCGCCGATCGGGTCCGTGCGGTCCACTGTCGTCCGTCCCACCAGCGTTGCCCGCTGCGGTGGAAGGGATCATCGAGCCAGGCCGGTCCCGGGGTCCGGCCCTCTGCCCCTGAGCTCTCGTCCACGGTCACCCTGCTGCCGGGTACCGGCGCAGCGTAGCCCCGTGCGGTGCGGCGACGTCCCGCGGACGGGCGCGGTGACGTACTCTGGTGGTGCTGGGAGGAGTCGGGCAGGCGGCCGCGCTCGTCGTGCGGGGTGACCCTGCGGCGGGTGAGGAAAGTCCGGACTCCACAGGGCAGGGTGCTGGGTAACGCCCAGACGTGGTGACACGTGGCAAGCGCAACAGAGAGCAGACCGCCGGCGGGCCAGGCCCGTCGGTGAGGGTGAAACGGTGAGGTAAGAGCTCACCAGCGCGGCGGGTGACCGTCGCGGCTAGGTATGCCCCACCCGGAGCAAGGCCGAGCAGGGATCACGGTGGCCCGCCGAGATGGTCCCGGGTAGGCCGCGTGAGGCGTCGGGTGACCGACGTCCCAGAGAGATGGTCGCCACCCGTGGCCGGGCAACCAGCCACGGGGACAGGATCCGGCTTATCGGCCGGCTCCTCCCAGCTGCACCGTCCAGGCCCCGGGACAGCGGTCCATCCGGTCGGTGCGATGGTCCCGTGTGAAGCGGCGCAGCGCGTAGGGTGCACGCATGGATCAACTCCAGGTACGCAAAGCCGAGCCGGCGGACGCCGCCGCCATCGCGCGCTTGCTGAGCCAACTCGGACACAGCCTGCCCGATGACGAGAGTGCGGCGCGCCTGCGCTGGTTCAGCCGCTCGGGGGCCGATCACCTCCTGGTCGCCGTCGGTGGGGTGGAGGCCGTCGGTCTGTTGGCGCTGACCGTGATCCCGCGGATCACGCACGACGGCCCGTTCGGTCGGATCACCTTCCTCGGGGTGCCGGAGGGGGAGGAGCAGGCGTGGATCCAGCGCGCCCTGCTCGGTGAGGGCGAGCGCCTGTGCCGTCGTCACCAGTGCACCGCCATGGAGGTCATGGCGACCTCCCCACCTGACGACGAGGACGACGCCTTCGGTTCCCTCGGCTACCACACCGACACCAACCACCGCCTGCGCTGCGTGAAGGCACTGGATCCACCGAAGACCGTGCGCATCTGAGGGCAGCGGGGCCGCGCCGCGGGGTGTTCGGTACCGCAGGTACGGTCGGCACCGGTGTCTCCGTGCCCCGAGCCCCCACGAGGACCACGTGTCTGATCCGGCTGCCCTGCGTGCTCGACACGATGGTTCGCCCTTCCTGGCCGCCTGCCGGGGTGTCCCGCACGACACCGTGCCCGTCTGGTTCATGCGTCAGGCCGGTCGGGCGCTGGCCGAGTACCGCGCGATCCGTGCCCGGCACAGCTTCGAGGAGGTCGTGCACACCCCCGAGTTGGCGGCAGAGGTCACGCTCCAACCGGTCCGTCGCTACGGGGTAGACGCCGCGGTGCTGTTCTCCGACATCGTGACCCCGGTGCAGGCGATCGGGCTCGAGGTGACGATCCAGCCGGGCGTCGGTCCGGTCATCGAACAGCCGCTGCGCACGATCGAGGACCTCGCACGTCTACGCCCTCTGGACGCCGAGGAGGACCTCGGCCACGTGCTCGACACGGTGTCGCTGCTGGTCGACGAGCTCGAGGTGCCGCTGATCGGGTTCGCCGGCGCCCCCTTCACGCTGGCGAGCTACCTGATCGAGGGTGGCCCGTCCCGCTCGTACACGCGGACCAAGGCGCTGATGTTCAACGAGGAGCTGACCTGGCACCGCCTCCTCGACCGCCTGGCCTCGATCACCCTCGAGAGCCTGCGTGGCCAGGTCGCCCGCGGCGCCGGCGCCGTCCAGCTGTTCGACTCCTGGGCAGGGGCCCTCGCGCCGCAGGACTACGAGCGCTTCGTGCTCCCGCACAGCCGGCGGGTCCTCGAGGAACTCGAGGGCATGGGGGTGCCGCGACTGCACTTCGGCGTCCACACGGGCGAGCTGTTGCCGTTGATGGCCGCAGCGGGCGCGGACGTCGTCGGCGTCGACTGGCGCACCCCGCTGGACGAGGCCCGGCAGCGGGTCCCCGAGGGGGTCGGACTCCAGGGCAACCTGGAACCGGCGGTGTGCCTGGGACCCTTCGACCACGTCGCCGAGCGCGCCCGCGACGTCCTGGACCGCGCCGGGGGTCGGGTGGACCACGTGTTCAACCTCGGGCACGGCGTGCTCCCCGACAGCGACCCGGGGATCCTGGCCGAGCTCGTCGCGCTGGTGCATACCGAGGGTCGGGTCGCCGGCGTCGGTCCCACCGCCGACGAGGACGCGGTGGCGGGCGAGCCACCGCGCATGGAGCCCGCCGATGGCTGAGGAGCTGGCGATCGCCCTGCTCGGCGGGCGCGGGCTCGAGCGGGCCCTGTCGGAGCGCACGGGGGTGCCCGTGACCGCCACCACCGCCGAGGACCACCTCGACATCGCCCAGCGCCTGGGGTTGGACGGGGCGCTGGTCGTGGGCTTGTCGGTGGTGCCCTGGCCGCACGAGGTCGACCTGCACGCACAGGGTTCGGCGAGTCTGCCGGCCTACACCGGGGTGGTGTCGTGGCACGCCCTGCCGGCCCTGGCCGATGCCCTGGCGAGCGCGATCACACCCGGTGCCCGCGGTGGCGCCCACGTCATGCTGACCGCAGCAGATCCGGGACCCGACACCGATCCGGCCGACGTCGTGTTCCTGCGCGAGGTCGCCGAGGCGGTGGCGGACCGCGTCGCGCTGCCCTCCCGTTCGATCGCCTGGCGCGGGACCACCCGTACGCCCACGGCGGCTGACGCGTTGCGATCGGTGGTGGAGGTCCACGGTCACCGGGACGTCGTGGAGTGTCCGGTCGCCCCGGGTACCGGCGGCGATCCGGTCCTGCTCGCCCTCGCCGAGGAGCTCGGCTGTCGGCTCACCACCGTCGATCTCGGGCGCGCGACGCTGCTCGATCTGCTCACCGAGGTGGTGCTGACCGTCGCCGGCCACGAACTCGACGAGGCCGAGGGATCCGACGAACCCGACATGGGCGACGGGTCGGACGAGCCGGAGCCGGATCGGTGACGGCCCCGCGCGTCGCGATCGTCGGCGGTGGGTTGACGGGCCTGGCCGCGGCCTGGCACCTGCGCAACGACGCCGAGGTGGTCCTCCACGAGGCGTCCCTGCGGCTCGGCGGTCAGATCCGCACGATCGACCTCGCCGACGGGCCGCTGGACGTCGGTGCCGACGCGTTCCTGGCCCGCCAGGCCGCTGGCCCCGAGTTGCTCTCGGCACTGGGCTTCGAAGCCGAGGATCTGGTCCACCCGGCGGCGGGCACGGTGCAGCTGTGGCTCGCAGACCGCCTTCGACCACTGCCCTCCGGCACGGTGTTCGGCGTCCCCACCGACCTGCGGGCCCTGGCCGCCAGTGGCGTGCTCGGGCCGGTGGATCTGGCCTTCGTCGCCTCGGAGCCCCTCCGCCCACGGCGGTCGGTCCCCGGGGATCGCAGCGTCGCCGACCTGGTGGGGGAGCGTTTCGGCGCCCGTGTCGTCGAGCGGCTGGTCGAGCCGCTCCTCGGTGGGGTGTACGCGGGAGATGCTCGCCAGCTGTCCGCCCAGGCCACCCTGCCCCCGGTCTGGACGGCCGCTCAGGCGCACCGCTCGCTGCTGCGTGGCCTCGCGGACTGGCGTGCCGGGACCGCCGGCGACGAGCGGCCGGTCTTCGTGACCGTCCGCGGTGGCCTCCGGCGGGTCGTGGAGCGGCTGGGCGGCCAGCTCGGGAGCCGGGTGCGCACGGCCAGCCCGGTGCAGGCGGTCACCAGCGGCCCACAGGGCCCGGTCCTGCACCTCGGTGACCGGACCGAGCAGGTCGACGCCGTGGTGCTCGCGGTCCCGGCGGCGGTGGCGGCGCGGCTGGTGGCCAGCGGATGGCCCCAGGTCGCGCGTGAGCTCGCCGGCATCCGGACCGCGTCGGTGGCGGTCGTGGCGCTGGCCTACGACCGCGGCGATGCGACATCGCTGCCGATGGCCAGTGGCGTGCTGGTGCCCCGGGGGGAGGGTCGCCTCGTCAAGGCCGTGACGTTGAGCACGAACAAGTGGCCGCACCTGGCCGGCCGGGAGCGGATCGTGCTGCGCGCCTCGGTGGGGCGCATCGACGACGACCGCGCCGGTGCCCTCGCTGACGACGAGCTGCGGGCCCGGGTCGACGCCGAGGTCCGCGCCGCCCTCTCGCTCGCCGGTCCCGCCCGCGAGTGCGCCGTGCTGCGCTGGCCCGATGCCCTTCCGCAGTACGCGGTCGGGCATCACGCCAAGCTGGATCGGATCCGGCACCTGCTGGAGCAGGGCCCGGCCGGCCTCCACCTCGGCGGCGCCAGCTTCGACGGGGTCGGCCTCTCGTCCCGGGCCGCGGAGGGCGCCCGCCTCGCGAACGACGTGCGGTGGCACCTGCGCGGCGCCGGTGCCGGTCCCACAGCGCGGACCGGGCCGTGAGCGGGCCGGCGATCGTGTTGCTGGTCCGGCACGCCTGGGCCGGTCAGCGTGGCGCGGTACCCGACGATCGCGCCCGACCGCTGGACGAGCGGGGTCGACGGCAGGCCACGCAGCTGCACGGCCACCTGGATGCGGGTCTGCAGGCGCGCGGCCACCCCCGCCTGGGTGACCACCCAGACGGCCCCGTGCTGGTGTCCAGCCCGCTGGTGCGCTGCACCACGACGCTCGCGCCGCTGGCCGCCGCGCTCGGGGTGGCACTGGCGACCGATGATCGGCTGGCCGAGCTCGAGGTGCCGCTGCCATCGCGCGACGGCTGGCCCGATGCCGCCTACCTGGGTGCCCGTGCCCTGGCGGCCCTGGAGGACGCCGCCGCGAGGACCCCGGCCGGCGGCGCCCTGGTGCTGTGCGGACACGGCGAGCTCCTGCCGGCCCTGGTCGCAGCTCTGGCCGGGCGCGGTGCGCTGGCGACGCCGGTCGCCATCGACCTCACGGCCAAGCGGCTGCCCAAGGGTGGGGCATGGTTGCTCGCCGGCACCGGTGCCGACGGCGCGCCGCGGACGATCGTGGAGCTCGCACCACCGGCGTGAGGGATGCGTCGGTGCCCCGGGGGCTCGCCCGCCGGGTCCGCTCAGGGCGACGTGGCGGGGGTGAGCAGCTCCGGGCCGTCGTTGCGCACGTTGTTCACCCGTGTGGTGATCGGGGTCGCACGCAGCTGCGGCGGGGCGAGCGCCGAGACGGCGTCCACCAGGGACGGGGCGTCGTCGGGCTCGGCGCCCGCCCAGTCGTCCCACAGGGTGCTCGGGAGGATGACCGGCATGCGGTCGTGGAGTTCGGCGATGGCCCCGCGTGCCGGGCCGGTCACGATCGCCGTCGAGAAGATCGGCGCGGCCTCCTCGTCCTCCGGATCACGCCACGAGGTCCAGAGACCGGCGAAGACCAGCGGGGTCCCCGCGGGGTCGGCGAGGTGGTAGGGCTGCTTCGGGCCGCCCTCGGGATCCTCCTGCCACTCGTAGAACCCATCGGCGGGGATCAGGCAGCGCCGATGGGCGAAGCTCCGGGCGAACATCCGCGAGCTGGCCACGGTCTCGATGCGGGCGTTGATCGGCTGGCGACCGCCGCGCGGACGCTCGGCCCACGACGGCAGGAAGCCCCAGCGCAACCGGCCGAGGCGACGCGTCCCCGCCCGGTCGATCGCGGCGTAGATCGCCGTGGAGGGAGCCACGTTGTAGCGCTCGGGGAGCGGGTCGGTGGCGACCTCGTCCACCCCGAGGTGGGCGACGAGCTCGTCCAGGCTGCTCACGGAGAGGAAGCGTCCACACATGGCACGCACGGTAGCCCGTGGGGAGCACCGGGACCGGCGACACCCGATCCGCGCCCCCGGTGCAGATGGGTGGCGTGGCGACCGCGACCCCGTACCGTTGGGGACGACCGAGCGACCCGCACGGGTCGAGGTGCTGCCCCGCCGAGTGGCGGGGCCCGAGCCCAAGGGAGCAGCTGTGCCGGCGGATGCACGCGACGCCGCTCGTCGCATCGTCGAGGACGTCTTCGAAGGCTCGGACCCTGCCGCTGTCGCCGACGAGCCGTCGGTGCCGCGGGCCCCGGCACCGACGGAGGTCACGTCCGGTCCGGAGACCTCCCCCGCGCGGTTACGCGCCCGCGAGCTGGTCGCCGAGGTCTTCGGCCCCCCGATACCTCCGGTCGCGGCCTCGGGAGCATCGCCGACGGGACCGCACTCGCGCCCGTCCGCGTCGACGTCGACGCCAGGTCGGCAGCGAGCCCCGAGCTCCGAGGCTACGAGCTCGGCGGCAACGAGCTCCGAGGCTACGAGCTCCGCGGCAACGAGCTCGGCGGCACCCAGCTCCCAGGAAACGAGCTCCGCGGCACCGAGGTCCGACGCGCCGACCGCGGCCGTACTGGCGGGCCGCCGGATCGTGGCCGAGGCGGAGGCCGCGCAGCGGGCACGCGTGGCCGCACAGGCCGCCGAGCAGGCCCTCGCCGAGCGGACCGCGGCGGAGGCGGACGCTGCGAGCCAGCGGGAACGTGCTCTGTGCGCCCGGCAGGAGCGGCGGGACCGATCGCCGGGCGAGTCGGCCGCCGCTGTCGAGACGGGAGCGACGGTCCAGGACCCGCCCCCGCGGCAGGCACCGGCCGTGGCACCGCCGCCACCGCCGAACGAGGAGGTGTTGTTCCTGCCGGGGGGCGTCGAACCCCCGTTGCCGGAGGAGGGCGAGGCCCTCTTCGACGTGGCGCGGCCGGGCGAGGACCCTCGCCTGCCACCGTCGACGGCAGCGGACGTCGCTGGTCCGCCCCCACCACCACAGCGACCCCCGGCCGGTCCCGGTGGCGAGCCGTCGGTGATCGAGGTGGCGGTGGACCCTCCCGCTGCGCTCCGGCCCTCCGAGGAGGCGCCCGTCGCACTCGAGCTGCCGGAGGACCCGCCCGAGCCCCAGTTGGCAGCACGTCTGGCCTCCGACGTGCTCGACGAACGGGACGGCGGCACGCCACACCCCGACGGTGATGCACCGGAGCCGGTCGCATCTGGCCAGCGGGAGACCCAGGCACTGCGGGCCGGTCGCTGGGTCCTGGTCACCCTGGTCGCGGCGATCGCCCTCGCGCTGCTCTTCCCGCTGGCGGTGCGGGCCGTGCTGGAACTCGTCTCCCTGTCCTGAGCATCCCGGTCGTCACCCGGCCCACACCTCGGTGAACCACGGCAACGGATCGGGGGTCGGCCCGGGCAGCGGGAAGTGCTGGTGTGCGTCGGGCGTCAGGTCGAGGGTGAGGACGTAGCCGTCACCGCTGGGGAACCGCACGTCCAGGTCGGGTCGGCGTCTGAAGCCGAGCCGGGCGTACATCCGCTGTGCGCGGCCCATCCACGCCATCGTGACGATGACCAGACGCCGGCAGCCCTGGCCACGGGCCAGGCCGATGCACGCGGCGACCAGTGCCCGCCCCACCCCGTGGCCCTCGGCCGTCGGAGCGACGGCCAGCATGCGGAAGCTGGCGTCGCCCTGTGGTTCGGCCCGGCCTTCCCACTCGCGGTCCCCGGGGAGCACGAAGGTGACGGTGCCGACCACCTCGCCGTCCAGTTCGGCCACCAGCAGCGCCGTGCAGCCGTCGATGCGCTGGAGTGGGTCGGCGAGATGGTCACGGTAGGGCCCCTCGATCCGCCCGTAGCGGTCGTAGCCCGCCAGCGTCAGTTGGCCGACGCGGGCGGCATCCTCGGGGCGTAGCGACCGGACGCGCACCCGTTCCTGCGGCGCTGAGGGGTCGAGGTGGGGCAACGCGGACATGGCCTCACAGGGTACGGGCGATCAGCTGGCGCATGATCTCGTCGGTCCCACCGCCGATCGGACCGAGGCGTGCGTCCCGCCAGGCCCGTTGGATCGGGGACTCCATCAGGTACCCCGCGCCCCCGTGGATCTGGACCCCCTCGTCGGCGACCTCGAAGGCCAGCCGTTGCGTGACCAGCTTGGCCATCGCGGCGGTGCGGACCACCTCCGTCTGGTCGACCGCGGCACCCTGCTCCCGGGCCGCCAGCAGCCGCAGCCCCTGGTAGGTCAGGGCGCGCGCCCCCGCGATGCGGGTGGCCAGGTCGGCGAACCGGTGTCGCCACATCTGGACGGTGCCGACCGGTCGCCCGAAGGCCTCCCGCTCGCGGCCATAGGCGATCGCCAGCTCGAGCGTGCGCTCCGCGGCGGCGACGGCGCCCAGGGCCAGCACCAGCCGTTCCCATGCGAAGGCGGTCGTGATGTGGCCGAACCCGCTGCCGATCGCGCCCAGCCGGCGCTGGTCGTCGATGCGCACCCCCTCGAAGGTGAGCTCGCCGGTGTGGGAGGTCGCCCATCCGAGCATCTGCAGCCGCCGCCGGGACAACCCGGGGGTCTGGCCGTCGACCACGAAGAGCGTGAGCTGCTGGTGTGGATCGTCGCCGGGAGCCCCATCGGCGGCCGCGACCTTCGCGGCGACCACGAGGTGGTCCGCCCAGGGGCCGTTGGTGATGAACACCTTGGCGCCGTCCAGCACCCAGCCGTCACCATCGCGGCGCGCACGCGTCCGGATGCCGGCGACATCGCTGCCGGCGCCGGGTTCGGTGATGGCCAGGGCGCCGATGCGTTCGCCAGCGATCAGCCCCGGCAGGAAGCGACGACGTTGTTCGTCGGTGCCGGCGTTGCGCAGGTAGGTGCCCGCCAGGTCCGTCGTGGCGCCGAGATCGGCGGCCAGACCGCCGGACAGGCAGCGGGCCAGCTCCTCGACCCACACGGCCTGCGCGCGGACATCGGGCCCGGAGCCGCCCACCTCGGGACCGAACCCGAGGCCGAGGAACCCGGCCTCGCCGACCTTGCGGAACACCTCCCGTGGGAAGTCGCCGGCACGCTCCCAGCTCTCCACGTGGGGTGCCAGCTCGGCGGCGACGAACGCCCGCGCGCTCGCACGCAGCGCCTCGTGCTCCGGGGTGAACAGTGGCAGCGCCGAGGCCGTGGCGGTCGCGGGCATCTCGGTCGGCGGCTTGCCCGCGCGGGAGCGGGTGTCGAGGTGGCGGGAGATGATCTCGCGCTGGACCTCGTCGGACCCGCCGGCGATCCGGTGGAGCCGGGCATCCCGCCAGGCGCGGGCGACGCCGAACTCCTCGGCGTAGCCGTAGCCGCCGTGCAGCTGCAGGACCTCGTCGGCGACGTCGAAGCCGAGCTGGGCTGCCGCCAGCTTGGACATCGCGATCCGCTCGGTGGGGTCGGCGCCGCGGTTCCACGCGTCGCAGGTCTCGTAGACCAGCGCCCGGACCGCCGCGATGCGGGTGGCCAGCTCGGCGAGCTTGTGCTGGGTGACCTGGAAGTCGGCCAGACGGCGACCGAAGGCCTCACGCTCGCGGGTGTAGGCCAGGGCGCGCTCGAACAGGACCTGCGCCGAGGCCACCGAGCCGACCGCTGCGATCAGCCGTTCAGCCTCAAGCTGCCACATGATCTGCCGGAAGCCCTGGTGCAGTTCACCGAGCAGCGCGTCGGGGCCGACACGCACGCCGTCGAGCTGCAGCCGTGCCGTGTCGCAGGCCCGCATCCCGACCTTGTCCAAGCGTGAGGCCACCCCGAAGCCGGGCAGGTCGGTGTCGACCAGGAACAGCGAGAGCCCACCCCACGGGTCCTCGGTGCTCGCGTCGGCGGTGCGTACGACCATGGTGACGAAGTCGGCCCGCACCCCGTTGGTGATGTCGGTCTTCGCACCATCGAGCACCCAGCCGTCACCGTCCCGGCGCGCGCGGGTCCGCACGCCACGCACGTCGGAGCCGGCTTCGGGCTCACTGATGCCGATCGCCGCCACCTTCTCACCGGCCAGTGCCGGCTCTAGGTAGTCGCGCCGCTGCGCCGCGGTCCCGAACTCGAGGATCGGCGGGGTCGCCATGTCGGTCTGCGCCGCGATCGCCATCGCCAGCGAGCCGGAGCCGGCGCGCGCCAACTCCTCGGCCAGCACGACGCTCGACCAGTAGTCACCACCCTGCCCGCCGTGCTCCACCGGCACACGCAGTCCGAGGAAGCCGAGCTCGCCGAGACGGCGGAACACCCCGTCATCCAGCCAGCCCTCGGCCTCCCACCGGTCGGCATGCGGGGCGAGTTCCTCGTCCACCACGCGTCGGATCGTGGCCCGCAGCTGCCGGTGCTCCTCGGTGAACGGGGATGTCTGCACGCCCCTGACCCTCCCAGCCGCTCCGGCCGCCGCGGCGGTACCCGGAGGCCGGCCGCTGGTGCGCTACCCGCGGCAACGGTACCGCCGGCGGCGTTCAGGACAGGGGTCCCGGGCACGCGCGCCCCGGCCACGTCGCTGGGTGGGAGCGGCGGCCGGGGCAGCGTTCAGTCGTCCTGTTGGAGCTGGAACCGCAGCGTCGACTCGATCTCGTCCAGGAACCCGGTGATCAGCGCCAACCGTTCGAGACGATCGTCGGTGGCCAGCACGCGCTGGGCGTCGAAGGAGGTCAGTGGGCTCAGGATCGCGGCCTGCCAGGACGCCACCGACGGGTCCTCGGCCAGCTCGAAGGTGGCCGGGACGTTGTCCTGTCCCAGTTCCGCCTGGAGCGCGAGGACCCGTCGCAGGCTGGGCGTGAGCGCCGTGAGCGCCGCCACCACCTCGTCGTCATGGCCACCGTCGTCGCGGTCGTGGACGTCGTCCGCGACCGGGTCGTGATCGAGGTCGACCACCTCGGCGCGAGGGTAGGGAGCGTCGGGCAGCCAGCCCTCGACGCGGAAGCGACGTGTCCCGACCGCGATGACGAACCAGCGTTCCTCGTCGAGCTGTTCGGCGCGCAGGATCCGAGCCACGGTGCCGACGTCGGTCCGCACGTCGCCGCCCCCGACCTCGTGGCCCCGGGAGATCAGTGTCACCCCGAACTCGCCCCCGTCCTCGAGCACGTCGTCGAGCAGCTCCCGGTAACGGGGCTCGAAGACGTGCAGCGGCAGCACCATGTGCGGGAACAGCACCGTGCCGAGGGGGAACATCGGGAGCTCACGCAATGCCTCTCCGGTCGGTCGGGGGAGCGGCCCAGCATCTCGCCGCTCCCCCCGTTCGCGTCCACGACGTGCCTGGGTCGGTCATGCGGCCGGGGATGGCGGGTGTCCGGTGCCGGCGTGAGCCCGTAGGGTGGGCCGCGCGGCGGCCCGACGCCGTAGCGACCGAGAGGACCACAGATGAGCACGCTCGATCACGATGCCGTCCGCGCACGCCTGGCCGACCTCGACGGGTGGGAGCTCGAGGGCGACGCGATCCGACGGGAGTTCACCTTCGACGGGTTCCGCGAGGCGATCGACTTCATCAACCGCATCGCCGATCTGGCCGATGAGGCCAACCACCATCCGGAGCTGACCAACGTCTACTCGAACGTCACGGTGGTGCTGACGAGTCACGACGCCGGTGGCGTGACCGAGCGGGATCTCGCGCTCGCGGCCGCGATCGATCAGGTGACCTGAGCGACGACGTCCCGGCCGAAGGTCGTCCCCCGCCTCGCGCCGCGGCACGACGATCGTGGCTGAGCCTGCTCAGGGCACACGACGTGCCCTTCTCAGGGCACACCGTGTGTCGGCGAGGAGGGCGGCTCCGCGACGGTGACCGGTGCCGCAGGGGGGACCTCACGGCATCCCTGCGCCGGCCCGATCGCTGTCAGGCCCGCGCGATCCCCGTCGCCGAGGACGACGGGCCCGCGCCCGGGGTAGACGTGCATGAGCTGGCTCGGATCGTCCACGTGGCCGAGCCCGAGCACGTGCAGGAACTCGTGGACCAGGGTGGCCCCCCAGGAGTCGGCACGGTCCTCGAAGCCGGGCCGCAGATCCTGACGCTGTGCGTTCAGCAGCACCTGCCCGGTGACGAAGGTGCGGTCCCCGTCCGGTCCCACCGCGATGGGTACCGCCACGCCCCGATCCGTGTCGCGCAGCGGCAAGCCGGCAGCGGCCGGATCGGCCCAGGCGATCAGCACGGGCGCCCACCGCTGGCCGTAGCGCTCGGGTTGGTAGGGCAGGCGACTGCCGCTGGGCTCCTCCTCGGTGCTCCCGGTCAGGCGCAGGGTCAGCCCGGAGGCCTCGCTCACGCGTTCGAGCGCGGCGATGATGTCGGCCCGTGCCGTGGCGGGCGCGTCCGTTGCCGACCACACCACCTCGATCGGCGTACACGGATCCCAGCGCACCGGGGTGCCGTCGGCGTTGCGCTGCCAGACGGTGAAGCCCGCGTCCTCGGTGAGCGCGGCGACCCCGACCGGGCTGGCCTCCGGAGCTGCCAGGCTCTGGAGCCGGAGCGCCACCGACCCGCCGGCCACGGCCAGGGCGGCCAGGAAGACCAGGCCCGCTGCGGCGATCGTGAGCGCGTTGCGCCGCCGATGCGTGGTCCGCGGCGGCGGTGCAGCGGACCCCGGTGCCTCAGCGGATGGCACGCTGTCGTCTCCTGGCCGCAGCTGACGGGCGATGGCGACGCTACCGCCGGCGGCAACACCGGCCGCAGGCGGGCGCCACCGTAGGCTCCTGATGCCGACGGAGAGGACAGCGTGCGGACCGCGCCGAGGGAGGTCTGGGACGTGGTCCCCGGCGGGCGGCTGCCGCTGCTCGAGGTCGGCACGCCGGGGACCCGCACCCTGGTGCTCCTGCCGGGGCTGACCGACGGTCTGGCGCCGGTCACCGAGGCGCGGGCGCACGCGCTCTACGCCGATGTGCCGCTCCCGCTGGAGCGCATGCGTGGCCTGATCCTGTCCTACCGGGAGCGGGTGCGGCCCGGCACGAGCACCCGGTGCCTGGCCGCGGACCTCGCGGTCGTGCTCGAGCGGCGCCTCGACGCGCCAGCGGTGTTGGTCGCGCACTCGCTGGGAGGGATGGTCGCCCAGCATCTGGCCGCCGATCACCCCGAACTGGTCGCCGGGCTGGTCCTGTCCGCCACGAGCGCCCGCGCCGACGCGCGGCTCAGGACGGTGCTGGCCCGCTGGGACCGGTGGCTGGCCGCCGGCGAGCAGGACCGGTTCCGGCGGGACGCGATCCGGGCCTCCGTGACGGGGCGGGCCCGCCACGACCACCTGGCGCTGGACGCCGCCGCGAGGGTGCCCGCGGCCGCCGCGCAGCTGGTCGCCCGCCACCTGGTGCTGAGCGCCGCGTGCGCCGGGCACGACGCCAGCGAGCGTCTGGACGCGATCGAGGCGCCGTCGATGGTGCTGGCCGGGGGGCGCGACGAGCTGATCGATCCGGCCGCGGCACGCCAGCTCGCCGGGAGGCTGCCACGGGCCTGCTTCGTCGGGTTCGACGACCTCGGCCACGGCTTCCCGGAGCAGGCACGTGGGCCGTTCCAGGCCCACGTCAGCCGGTTCCTGGCCGGCCTGGGGTGGTGAGCGCCGAGCACAGTAGGCTCGCGGCATGGACCATCTGATCATCGTCACCGGCGGCTCGGCAGGCATCGGTCATGCCCTGCTCGCGACCGCCCCCACCGGATCCCACCGCATCACGGTGAGCCGCCGGCCGGCGACCGAGGTGGCCCCCGGGCACCTCGAAGCCGATCTGGCCGATCCCTCCAGCTGGGCGCGGGTCGGGGACGTGATCGATGCGGTCGCCACCGAGCGGGAGTGGTCGCGGATCACCTGCATCCAGGCCGCGGGCACGATCGAGCCCATCGGGTTCGCGGGCGAGGTCGACCCGCTGCGCTACCAGGGCAACGTCCTGCTCAACTCGGCGGCGCCCCAGGTCCTCGGGCACCGCTTCCTCGGCGCGGTCTCCCACCTGCGTTGCCGGCGGGAGCTGGTCATGGTGTCCTCGGGTGCGGCCCGCAAGGACTATCCGGGCTGGTCCTCCTACGGGGCGGGGAAGGCAGCGGTGGACCGTTGGGTCCGCACCGTCGGGGCCGAGCAGCGCCAACGCGGGGATGTCCGGGTCCTGAGCATCACACCCGGGGTGGTCGCCACGGGGATGCAGGAGACGATCCGCGCCACCGATCGGCGGGACTTCCCCCAGGTGGAGCGGTTCCGGCAGCTCCACGCCGACGGGGCACTCGAGGAGCCCGAGACGGTCGCGACGCGGTTCTGGGCGCTCCTGGACGACGACGAGGTCGCTTCCGGCGCGGTCATCGACCTGCGCGAGTGGGCAGGCTGAGCGAGCGCGCCGACCAGCGTGCATCGCGGCGGGGAAGACACAGGAGGTGGAGAGATGGCCGGTCCGCTCCAGGGTGTGCGTGTCATCGAGCTGGCGGCGATCGGCCCGGCGCCCTACGGGGTGATGCTGCTCGCGGACCTCGGTGCCGAGGTCGTGCGGGTCGACCGGGTCGCGGCCGCCACCGGAGCGGCGGGCGCCGAGGTGTCGATGCTGGGGCTGTCGCGCAACCGCCGCTCGGTGGCCGTCGATCTCAAGACCGATGAGGGCGTCGAGGTGGTCCGTCGCCTCACCGCCGCGGCCGACGTGTTCGTGGAGGGGTTCCGCCCCGGCGTGGCGGAGCGGCTCGGGCTCGGACCCGACGTGCTGCGTGCGGCACAGCCCGGTCTCATCTATGCCCGGGTCACGGGGTGGGGGCAGGAGGGCCCGCTGGCTCCACGGGCCGGGCACGATCTCGACTACGCGGCGGTCGCCGGCGCGCTCCACGGCATCGGTCGGCCCGAGGATCCACCCCCGCCCCCGGTCAACTACCTCGCCGACTTCGCCGGCGGCGGCGCGTTCCTGGCGATCGGGGTCCTGGCCGCCCTCGTCGAACGCGAGACCTCCGGCGAGGGTCAGGTCATCGACACCGCGATGCTCGACGGTGCCGCGTCGTTGACGGCCTTCCTGCATGGCCTGCGCCAGCTCGGTGCCTGGTCACTGGAGCGGGGCAGCAACCTGCTGGACGGTGCCGCGCCCTACTACGACACCTACCGTTGCGCGGACGGCCGGTTCCTGGCGGTCGCCGCGCTCGAGCCACAGTTCCACGCCGAGCTGTGCGCGCGCCTGGAACTCGATCCCGCCGAGTGGCCGCAGCACGATCGACAGGCCTGGCCGGAGCAGAAGCGTCGACTCGCGGCGTTGTTGGCGACCCGCGACCGGGACGAGTGGGTGGCGCTGTTCGCCGACAGCGACGCCTGTGTGGCGCCCGTGCTGGACCTCGATGAGGCGCCCGAGCATCCGCACAACCGGGCCCGCGACACCTTCGTCGAGGCCTTCGGGGCACGCCAGCCCGCTCCGGCGCCCCGGCTGTCCCGGACCCCGGGCACGATCGAGCGGCCCCCGCCGGGCTTCGGTGAGCACACCGACGAGGTCCTCGACGCTCTCGGCTACCGGGCGGATGACCGTGACCGGCTGCGGGCCATCGGGGTCATCGCCTGACACCGCCGGCTGCCCGACGGCTGTCCGCACCAGCCAGCGACCGGGCCGCGCCGACCGTCACTCCTCGGGCTCGGGCTCCGGTTCGGGCTCGGGCTCCGGTTCGGGCTCGGGCTCCGGTTCCGGCTCGGGCTCCGGTTCCGGTTCGGGTTCCGGTTCGGGTTCCGGTTCGGG
>JAWLDJ010000030.1:0-2511 GCA_041686695.1 Nitriliruptoraceae bacterium | reverse complement strand
GGTTCCGGTTCCGGTTCGGGGTCCTCGAGGATCTCCACGCAGCGACGCCCCTGGAAGTCCACCGGCTCGTCGAGGACGTCGGGCACCCGTCCGAACTCGTCGGGCCCCTCGGGCAGCGGCGCGAACTCGTACCCGGGCGGGCACGGCTCCAGTTCGGGCTTGATCTCCACGCAGGGACGGCCCTGCTCATCGGTGAGGTCGATCAGGACATCGGGGAAGAAGCCGTCCTCGTCCGCCGCGGTGGGGGGTTCGGCGAACTCGTAGCCTTCCGGACACGCCGTCTCGTCGGGTTCCCCACCTTCCAGTTCCAGTGACGGCGCGGTGAAGCCCTGGACGTCGAGACCCTCGGTGGCGCGCGCCATGTAGTTGCGCCACACCGGTGCCGCCAGCCCGCCGCCGGTGACCCCGTCTCCCTCGATCGGCGTGTTGTCGAGGTTGCCCAGCCAGACCGTGGTCGCCAGCTGTGGGACGTAGCCGGCGAACCACACGTCGCGGCCCTCGTTGGTGGTCCCGGTCTTGCCGGCGACGGGCCGGTCCTCGAGGGCGGCCGCCCGCCCGCTGCCGGAGCTGACGGCGTCGGCGAGCACCTCGGTGACGGCCCGCGCCACCTGGAGCTCGATGGCCTGCTCCTCGACGTCCGCGGCGGTGAAGATCGAGCGTCCGTCGACGTCCTCGACCCGGAGCACCAGCCGCGGGCGGACCTGGAAGCCCTCGCCGGCATAGGTCGCGTAGGCCGAGGCGAGCTCCAGCGGGCTGAACCCATCCTGCCCGAGGGTCAGTCCGGCGAACGGCTGCATGATGGCGCCGTCGCCCCGCTCGGTCGGGAACACCTCGTCGGCCTTGGTCAGGGGCAGACCGGCACGGCGGGCGGCGTCGATGACCAGCTCGCGACCCACCTCCTCCTGCATCTGGACGTAGACGGTGTTGGTGGAGGAGGCGGTCGCCTGGCGCACCGTCTGCTCGCCGTAGCTCGCCCCGCCGTAGTTCGAGATGGGACGCTCGCTGCCCTCGACCTCGAGCTCGGCGGGCGCGCTGAAGCGGGTCTCGGGCGAGCGGCCGCTCTCGATGAACGCCTGCAGGGTGAACGCCTTGAAGGTCGAGCCGACCTGGCGCACGGCGCGCACGGCGGTGTTGAAGGGCTGCTGGTCGACGTCGGGGCCACCGACCAGGGCGCGGACGCCTCCGGTCAGCGGATCGATCGACACGATGGCGCCGGTGTCGGTCGGCCCCTCGGCGACGGCAGCGGTCAGGGTCTCCTGGGCCGCGGCCTGCATCGACTGATCCAGCTCGGTGTAGATCCTCAGGCCCCGGAACAGCTCGCCCTCGGCGAACTCGTCGCGGGCCGACAGCTCACGTCGCACCGCCTCGAGGTAGTAGGCGTTGGGGCCGCGGTCCATACCTCGCCGCTCGCTGACCGCGGGCAGTCCCTCGGCCAGGAGCCGGTCGGCCTCCGCCCGCCCGAGGGCGCCCGTCTCGACCATGCCCTCCAGCACGAACCGTCGGCGCTGGTCGGCACGCTCGGGGTGGTCGAGCGGATCGGAGTTCTCCGGTGAGGCGATGATGCCGGCCAGGGTGGCGGCCTGGTTGACGTCGAGCTCGGCCGAGGACACCTCGAAGAAGGCCTGGGCGCTGGCCTCGATCCCGTAGGCCCCGCGCCCCCAGTAGATCGTGTTGAGGTAGAAGCCGAGGATCTCGTCCTTGCTGTAGTTCTGCTCCAGCTTGATCGCCAGCGCTGCCTCCTCGACCTTTCGGCGGTAGGTCACCTCGGGGCTGAGCGCGGCGTTCTTGATGTACTGCTGGGTGATCGTGGAGCCGCCCTGCTGGACCTCGCCGGCCCGGACGTTGGTGAACAGGGCCCGCGCGATGCCGGTGACCGAGATGCCACGGTGCTCGTAGAAGGCGCGATCCTCGGCGGCGACCACCGCGGCGGGCACGTGCTCGGGCAGGGAGGAGATCGGCACGTCCTCGCGGGTCAGTTCGCTGGCCAGCGAGCCGACCTCCTGGCCGCTGACGTCGAAGACCAGCGAGGAACGCGCATCGATGTCGTCGGGGAGCGGGACGTTGGAGAAGACGAGGTAGAAAGCGAGCAGTCCGAACGCGGCGGCCAGCACGGCGACCAGCAGCAGCGCCACCAGCAGCCACCGTCGACCGCGCCGCCAACCGGTGGGACGGTCCTTGGTGCTGCGCCCCGTGGATCTGGACGAGCTTGCCATCGCGTGCTCCCTTGGCAGGCCAACGGGTGTCGCCGGGGTGATCGCCCACCCGTCACAGCGGCTGCCGAGGGGGTGTGGACCGACCGGCCAGGGTACCGCTCACCCGTCCGAGCCCCGCGGCAGGGGCCGGCGAGGCGACCTCGCGGTCAGCACCGCGTGGGCCCGCCAGGACGGCGGGCCCACGCGAGGAGGGAAGGAGGGTGCGGTCGGCTCAGAACGCCTCGGCCGGGACGGTCATCAGCGCACCGTCCTCCTCGCTGGCGAGCTGCGCACGCAGACCCACCTTCGGCAGGATCGC